>NZ_JBTSEG010000001.1:0-51380 GCF_054605375.1 Sulfuriferula sp.
TTCTGGTAATCAGCGAGTAAAAGATCAATCAGATCGGGCTGTACTACTTTGCGTTTGGTCATGGTTTTCCTTTGGAGGCGGCAGTCTCCTGCCTAATGACCGTTTACACAAAATTATTTACACCCTCGCCCTCCCTCATCAAACCGTACGTGCGGTTTTCCCGCATACGGCTTTCCGATGTTCTTCATGCCAAGGCATGCGCCGTTTTCCAGCCAGCCGTTGTCGGAACCTTGTATAGCCCGTAACGCGTATAAAGCTGTTGACTCGGGAAACGGCTAATGCCGACTCCACGATCCTTGACCTTGTGGCGCTTCATCAGGTGTGTTCGCAAGCGTTCTTCTGCATGTATCCTCACCTTGTCCAATACGCCGCTGGAATTGCGATAGTGGAAGTAGTTCGCCCACCCGCGAAGGCTGGCGTTCATACTCCCGACAATATCTTCCAGTGGTATCGGTGTGCGCTCTCGTGCGGTCAGTTGCGTTATACGGTCTTTGATTTTCGCAAGAGATTTTGAAGCCGGGCAAATATGCTGATAATTCTTGCCCGACTTCCAACTCTTGCTCACCCTGATTGCAAATCCCAAGAAGTTGAAACTTTCTTGTCGGGCATCAACGATGTGGGTCTTGCTCTCGTTCAGCGTGAGGTCAAGCCGTTCCAGTACATGCCGTACCGTTGCCAGAGGCGCATCTGTTTTGCCCCTGCACATCACCACAAAGTCGTCCGCATAGCGAACGATGCGCGCCTTTAATTTCCTGCGCAGTTGATGCCTGTCCCATATCCGGTCAAGCAGGTGCAGGTAGCAGTTCGCCAGCAGCGGTGAGATGACTCCGCCTTGCGGCGTGCCTGTGCTGTTGGCCTTTCCGCCGCCCACATTCTTCTTGGTGCCGTCCTTGTCCTCGCCGATGACCGGCGCTTTGAGCCATTGTTTGATTACGTGCAAAATCGCACTATCAACGATGCGCTCGGCTACGACAGCCAGCAGTTTGGCGTGAGGGATGCTGTCGAAGTATTTCGACAGGTCGGCATCTATGACTTGGGTGTAACCTTGATGAAGCGCGTTCGCTATTTCGTCGACCGCATCATGGGCGGATTTCTTTGGCCGGAATCCGTAGGAATTCGGGCAGAAATCCGCTTCAAATATCGGTTCGATGACCAGCTTGACCGCCATCTGGGCTACCCGGTCGCGGATCGTCGGTATCCCCAACGGACGCAAGCTGCCGTCCGCCTTGGGTATCATGACGCGCCGCACCGGACTTGGGTGATAAGTCTTGTCTTTCAGGTCTTGAGCGAGTTCCGACAAAAACTTGTCTATCCCAATCTTCTGCTCTATGTCCTCGAAGTTCATCCCATCGACACCGGGACTTCCTTTGTTGGCGCGAACCAGGCGGTAGGCAAACATGAGGATGTCTGCCCGCCACGCCTTGTCATATAGCGCATAGAAGCGATAGGCCGGTTCCTGCTTGGCCTTGGTGTAGAGCTTCCTCTGTAGTGTCCTGATTGCATCAGGGGTTGTTAGCGACACGGCAATCCCCTTCTCCTTCACTCTTCGGTTGCATGAACAAAGCAGGGTTCCTTCCCTCGTCCGGGGTTATGTTGTCCCTCGAGCTCAAACGGTACTATGAACCCCTCCGACTCCCGATACGGCCTGTTGCGCTTTCGTTTCCTTATACGCCGCAGTCGATGGTCTCCCCACCACCGCACCGGGTCTCCAGCACTGGGCAATAAATCTTCGAGAACATGCCGACCCTGCTACCCCGGGAGTCGATGGATGCCACTTCCGTTGTTTCAGCATCCATCCAGCGACCTTCCCCTTCTGACCACAGGGTCGGCTTCTCCAATTCGTTTACGAGGCTACTCATAGGTTCACTTGCGTTACGGCCTGCTCTCTTGCTGTTTGGAAACTCACGACCCTGAATTACTCCAGCGCCGCTTCCTCATGCTACCGGGGCGCACGGACAACTCCCCGGACGGGACTTCAACCCGCTAGATTTACTGCTGTTACTGCGAACGGTCGTACTCGATATACCGCAGTCAATGGTGTCAGGTCTCGCCTTTTGCCTCGCAAGCCGCGCATAAAGGATCACATCTTGTCTTATGATTTTAATCCGGCAACAGCAAGACAAAAGCGGTCAAATCTTGCCCGAAAGGATTCGAGTTCAAAAGCTTTTGGTTTTGCGAGTTGGGCGACAAGCCGCCCATCCCTGCGAACCCCATTTCCCCGTGCCCCCGTGGCTCGAATGCCTTTCATGTTTTATTGTCTGCCTTCCGTCTCCGCCTCGGTATGGAACCAGGCCAGTTTCTCGTGCAGTTTCACCACATTGCCCACGATGATGAGCGTGGGCGCCTTGAACTCGGCCTCGGTGGCGAGCGCCGGCAGCGTTTCCAGGGTGCCCACCAATACCCGCTGACGCACCGTGGTGCCCTGCTGCACGATGGCGACGGGCGTGGCCGCGGGCAAGCCGTGCGAAATGAGTTCCCTGCACAGGATGGGCAGGCCCAGCAGTCCCATGTAAATCACCACGGTCTGATTGGGCCGAGCCAGCGCATCCCAGTCCAGGTTGATGCTGTTGTCCTTGAGATGGCCGGTGACGAACACGCAGGACTGGGCGTAATCCCGATGGGTAAGCGGGATGCCCGCGTAGCACGCGACGCCTGACGCCGCGGTGATGCCGGGCACCACCTGGAACGGGATGCCGTTTTCCGCCAGCGTTTCGATTTCTTCTCCGCCACGGCCGAAAATAAACGGGTCGCCGCCCTTGAGGCGCAGCACCCGTTTGCCTTGCCGGGCATAACGCACCAGCAACTGGTTGATGCCTTCCTGACGCATGGTATGGTTGGCGCGCTCCTTGCCCACGTAAACGCGCTCCGCGTCGCGCCGGCACATGTCGAGCACCGCGTCGGCGACGAGATGGTCATAGATCACCACGTCGGCCTGCTGCATCAGCCGCAGCGCACGGAAGGTCAGCAGGTCCGGGTTGCCGGGACCGCCGCCCACCAGGTAAACCTCGCCCTGCGGCAAGTCATCGGTTTCCTCGTCCAGTTGCTGCTTGAGCGCTGCTTCAGCTGCCGCTTCATTACCGGCGTAAACCAGTTCGGCAATCGGCCCCTGGAGAACTTTTTCCCAGAACATGCGGCGTTTGGGGGGCAGGGAAAATTTCTTTTTCACCTCGTCGCGGAAGCTGGCGGCAAGCAGCGCCAGCCGGCCGTAGCTGGAGGGGATCAGGGTTTCCAGCCGCGCGCGCAGCAGCCGTGCCAGCACCGGCGCGGCGCCACCGCTGGACACCGCCACCAGCAGCGGCGAACGGTCGATGATGGCAGGCAGCACGAAGCTGCACAGCTCGGGCCTGTCCACCACGTTCACCGGCAGATGACGGTCGTGCGCAGCCCGGGATACCGTGCAGTCCAGGTCGTCGTCCCCGCTGGCACAAATCACCACCACAACGTCGTCGAGCAACGCGGGCTCGAACCTGATCTTGCGATGGAAAAGCCGCGCCTGGTTCTTGAGTTCGGTAAAGGCGGGCACGAGTTCCGGTGCCACGACAGTCACCTGCGCACCACACTGAAGCAGCAGCGCCGTCTTGCGTGCGGCGGTTTCGCCACCGCCCACCACAAGGCAACGCTGGCCGCGAATATCCATAAATACAGGAAGAAAATTCATGATTCGATCCGGGCCGGGTTATTCAGCCCCGGCCAGAATGCCAGGGCGGAAAATGATTTTGTCGGACCTGGAAAAAGCCGAGGTGCAGGAGTCAATGGTGGTTTCCAGCTCTTCGCACCAGGACGGGTGGCTATAACTCATATCCTTGAAGAACCACAGCCCCAGCTTGGATTGCAGCGCGGCGGACAGCATGTGGATCTGCTCGCCGGCCTCCGGGCCCACGATGCAGCCACCCAGCAACTGGCCGGTTTCCGCATCGTGCACCACCTCGGTGAAACCTTCGAAGTCATGGCAGGCGCGCGCCTTGCCGGAGCCACCCAGGCTGGAACGCGCCACTTCCTCTTCGAAACCGGCATCCTCGGCCTGGTCTTCGGACAGTCCGACACTGGCCATCTCCAGCGCCGAGTGGATTACGAACGGCACCTTGAAATAATTGGCATGCAATTCGTTGCCTCGGATGGCATTGGTTGCCGCCACCTTGCCATCGTACAGGGCGGCGTTGGCGGTCATCGGGCTGGACATGGGGCTGTGTTTGACATCGCCTACCGCGTAGATGCCCGCCACACTGGTTTCCAGGTATTCGGAAGTGACGATGAAACCTTCGGCGTTAACGGCCACGCCAATCTCTTCCAGGCCCAGGCCCTGGATTTGGGGCTGCCGGCCCACGGCTACCAGCACATAGTCATAGCGGGCACGTTCACAGTTGCTGAACTCGACATCTATGCCGTTTTCTTCAACCTTGGTGGAAATAACGTTGAGATTGTTGCACACCTCGATGCCCAGGCGGCTCAGTTTTCTTTCCAGAGCGCTGCAGGCCCGATCAGGCATGCTCGATCGATACAGCAGGCGATCGCCCTGCTCCACGATGCGCACTTTGGCGCCGAACTGATGCAGCAGAAAGCCGAATTCCACGCCTATGGCCCCGCCACCCACGCACAGCACCGAGCGCGGCAGATAATCCAGCTTGAACAGAAAATCCCTGGAATTCGCCACGACACGGCCATCGGTAGGACAGGCTGGCAGTTCTCTGGGCGTGGAGCCCGTGGCAATGATAATGCGCGGTGCCTGCAGTTCAAGCGTAGCCACAGTGGTATCCGCCAGCGGCTCCGTCAGGCTGATGCGCACCCGCTGACGGTCGACGAAGCGGGCTTCGCCACGAAAAATACGCACGCCCAGACGCTTGAGCCAGATCGGGAAATTGTCACGAATACCCTTGATGACCGCATCCTTCTGCACCATCGCGGCCTTGAAATCACCGCTGACATGGCCCACCAGTCCGCGTCCCTCCAGTTCGTTCACGCTGGCGATGAGGCTGGCCATATGCAGCAGGGTTTTTTTCGGGATGCACCCCTGGTTGAGACAGGTACCCCCGGGCAGATCGCGTTCAATCAAGGCAACCTTTGCACCCAGATGTGCGGCATTGATGGCAGCCTTATAACCGCCCGGCCCGCTGCCGATGACGATAAGATCGAATTGCATCGCTTGAGTATCCATGGATCAGGCGCAGCCGCCGCCGCTGCTGCCACAGCCCCCACCCCCACCACCGCAACTGCCACCGCCGCAGGCGGAATGTGGCGCGTGGGGGTTGCGGAATACAAATCCTGACTGGCCGGGAGAAACTTCCGCGAAATCCAGGGTTGCGCCATTTAACAGCGCCTGGTGACTGTCATGAATCAGCAAATCCACGCCTTCAACGCTCACCAATGCGTCATCGGCGCTGCGCTCGTCGAAACCCATCGCGTACTCGATGGATCCATCCGCGGTGAAGCGGGCAGCCAACCGCAACGCCATGCCTTGCACGTCGCCCTGGGCGGCGGAAGCCTGAATTTGTTGGGCGGCAATGGGGGTCACGGTAATCATGCGAGGGCTCCTGTTCCAGGACTGGTTAAAGTTGATTCGGCAAATCAAGCCACGGCCTGCTTTGCAGCCATTGTGGAGGACGCATGCCGGGCTACCAGGGCAAGAAAGCGTTGCACCCAGTTAAAATTCCGGGTGGAGCGCAAATGGGTATAGGACGCGAGCAGGTTGCGGTAAACGATGCCGTCGTGGCGGCCATCGAGTCCGTGACCGCGCACCATTTCATAAGCGAACTGCACATCCGGCGCCAGATTTTCCAGGCTGGAGTAGTGGAATTCGTGCGCGCAGATTTCCTGCGCCGGCGCCGCGCCTGCGGGCCATGGCGACAGCCCGGTTTCGCGCAAGCGTACATAACCGCGCCCCACGGGTTTGTCATGCATCACCACGTCGCCCGGTATCACGCCCACCATCGGGTGAGCGCGCTCTTTCCAGCGAATGCTGCGGGACAAGTACATGAGGCCACCGCATTCCGCGTAAACCGGCAGTCCGTCTTCCACCGCCTGGTGGATATCGCGGCGCAGCGAGGCATTGGCTTCCAACTCCTGCAAGAACAGTTCCGGGAAACCGCCGCCGATGACGAGGCCGTCCAGCGCCGGCAAATGCGCGTCATCCAGGGCATTGATCGGGACGATTTCCGCGCCGCCCGCAGCCAGGGCTTCCAGGTCGTCGGCATAATAAAAACCGAACGCCCGGTCGCGCACCAGACCGATGCGAAAACGCGGCCGCGGCCGGATTGGGGCCGCAGATGCGGCGGCTGCGGCGTGCGGAGAAACGGTCACTTGCAGCAGCCGTTCCAGGTCCACTTGCGCGGCGATGCATTCGGCGATGGCGCGGATTTGCCGGGTGGCGGAGGCAGATTCGTTGCTCGGCATCAGCCCGAGATGGCGCTCGACAATCTGTAGCGCGGGATCGTGCTGCACCGCGCCCAGCACCGGCACATCGGTGTAATGCTCGATCACCGCGCGCAGCTTGCTCTCGTGGCGCGAGCCGCCCAACTGGTTGAGGATCACGCCATGGATGCGGATATTGCGGTCGAAAGCCTGGTAGCCCAGGATGAGCGGCGCCACGCCCCGCGTCATGCCGCGCGCATCAATCACCAGGATGACCGGGAGGTCCAGCAACTGCGCCAGCGCCGCATTGCTGTTGCCGCCGTCCAGATCCAGGCCGTCGTAGAGTCCCTTGTTGCCTTCCACCAGGCAGACATCCGCGCTGGCACTGTGTTGCTGGTACAGGTTGCTGATCTCCTCCCGACCCATCAGGTAAAAATCCAGGTTGTAGCAGGGGCGGCCGGCAGCCAGCGTCAGCCACATGGGGTCAATATAGTCCGGCCCCTTTTTGTACGGCTGTACGAGCAAGCCGCGAGCACGCAAGGCCGCGCACAAGCCGATGCTCAGCGTGGTTTTTCCCGACGATTTGTGTGCAGCGGAGATGAGGAAGCGCGACATGTCTGTTCCGCTCAGGCCGCCTTGAGCCAGGTGGAGGGACGCCGCTTCCACAGTTCCGCAGCCATGGCCTGCGCTGCTTCCTGGGTGTCCGCCATGCCCATGGTTTTGAGCGCTATCGCAGTGGTGCCGGTAATGGCAGCGAGCCCGTATTCATCTTCGATATCGCCGTTCCACAGCGCGGGCAGACGCCGGGTGTCCATGCTCTCGTCTTTCATGTGGCGATTACGGAACAGCGCAGGCCATTCTTCCTCCGACAACACACCGTTGTGCACGCTTTTGACCAGGCAGGGCGAGTCGGGATTGCGCTCGATCTCGCCGCCCTCTCCTTTGAGCACAGCCAGGTGCGATTGCTGGAGCAACTGCGCGGCCAACTGGTGCATATCGCGGTAAGCCGGATGAAAAATACCCTGTATCGCCACCGGTGCCCGCAGCGGGTTCAGCATGCGCGCCATGGTGTTGACGGGCGAGCGCAGGCCCAGCATCGGCCGCAGTTCCATGATCTGGTATAGCGCCGGGCTCAATGCCTCGAGCGGCATGAAAGCGAAGTGACGAGTGCGGATCTGGGCCGCTGCTTCCGGCAAGGAGTTGCTCGGGCTGATGCCCAGCAGCGCCAGCGTCTCCGGGGTGTACACACGGTTGTCCTTGCGCCCGCCGGCGGCGTGCATGAACACGTTGACGCCATGGCTTGCGAGCAGCAGCGCGGACAGCAAAAACCACGGCAATTGGCGCCGCTTGCCGGCATAGGACGACCAGTCCAGTTGCACCGCCGGCGCGTTATCAGGGAGCGGCATGGTTTCGCGCGCGGCGAGCACGAAACCGGCCAGTTCCTCGGGGGATTCTTCCTTCACCCGCAGGAGCATGAGAAAGGCGCCCAGTTGCACGGGCTCGGCTTCCCCGGCCAGGATCATGCGCATGGCCTGACAGGCCTCGTCCCGGGTGAGCGAGCGCGAACCGCTTCTGCCCTTTCCCAGGATACGGATGTAGGGAGCAAACGGATGTTCTTCACTCATGTGGATATCCTTTAAAACAGGCCCCTGGTTGCCAGGCAATATCAGCCAGACTTGTGGTGAGGGTTCACCACCAAGTCATCCAGGCTTTCCGGTAGAAAACGCAAAATCTTGATTGCGAACACGACCATCGCACCGGCCACCGCCACGCCGCCCAGCCCCAGCAGCGTTTCCGGCAAACTGGGTACATAGGGATGAATCACGCCATCGAAAAAGCTGCTGGACTCGACCATGCCGGGGAACATTTGCAGCGGAAAAGCCTGGCCGCCGATAATGGTGACATACATCTGCGCCAGCCCTCCCAGCACCACCAGCAGGCAGGCGCTGGCAATGGCGCTGCGCGACTGGCGGGTGGCGGGTGCGTACAACAGAATCAACGGCACCACGCCGCCCAGCAATATCTGACCGATCCAGAACAGCAGGGTATAGATGCCGCCGTCGAGCAGAATGAAGCGCTCGAACTCGTGCTGCCTGGTGAAATAAAAATTGGTCAGGTGATAGACCGCGACGAAATACAGCACAGCGGCGATGAACACGCCCAGCAGGTTTTTCAGGCGTCTGATGACCACATCTCCGAGCGGACGTTTGCTCCAGCTGTAGGCGGCCATCAGCACCAGCAGGTAGACGGCCAGCCCGTAGCAGAACGACATGATGATGAACATCGGTGCCAGCAAGGCGGTGTCATAGGCCTGGCGCGCCACCAGGAAACCGAAAAGGGAGCCGGTACCGGTAGTGAGCGACAGGCGCCAGAAGAAGGCGGCAAAACCCACCGGTTTGTTGAAAGCCGCCACCTTGCGATCCATCATGGTCCAGATGTAAATCGCGCTGAGGGTGAAGAAGCCGGTATAAAGGAACACGTTCCAGGCAAACACCGACTTGAAGTTGTAATGGGTCATGGCGACGATGAGGCGATCGGCGCGGCCCAGGTCCAGCATCAGCACCATCAGGCCGCCTGCCAGCAGGGCGATGGCGAGCAGCGCCGACAGCGGCGCCAGCGGCTTGTAGAACTGCTTGCCGAATACCGTGGCGATGGATGCCACGTTGAGCACACCGGAGGCAGCCACGATCAGGAACACCGCAAATACGTGCGGTATCCCCCACACCACCTGGTTGGTCATACCTGTGATGATATGGCCATGATGCTCCATCTGATAGGCGGCAAACAGACCAAGCAGCGCCAGCAGGCCCAGTCCGCCCAGCAGGCCGTAATAGGTACTGCTCTTTCCTTCCAGTTCGCGAAATACGATTTGCATGGTTCAAATACCTTCGTAGCGTACGCCGGTGTGCAGGTTGAGGCTCGCCAGAACTTCCTGACTGCGGTAGCTGGCAAGACGCCTGGAAATTTCGCTGTCAGGATCTTTCAGATTGCCGAAATAAATGGCCTGGTGGCCTTCGGCATTGCAGGCATCCTGGCAGGCCGTAGTCTGCTTGCCCGCGTCGATACGCTGCACACAGAAAGTGCATGACTCCACGCAGCCGATACCGCGCGGCACTTCCGCCAACTGATCGGTGACCGGCTGATGAATGAAGGAGCGCGCCTTGTAGGGGCAGGCCATCATGCAATAGCGGCAGCCGATGCAGAGGTGGCGATCCACCAGCACAATGCCGTCGGCACGCTTGAACGAAGCGCCGGTGGGGCACACGTCCACGCAGGGCGGCTCCTCGCAATGCTGGCACATCATGGGCAAGGAAAAGCTGTAGCCGGTGCGCGGGTTGCTCACCTGCACTTTGCGTATCCACTGCGGGCTGGTAGGCGAGGTATCGCCGGACAGACCGTTTTCCTGATCGCACCCGCGCACGCAGGCATCGCAACCGGTGCCGCATTTTGTGGTATCCACCAGCATGCCCCAGCGTACCTTGCCGGAAGCGGGCGGGCCGTCTTTCACCTCTCCCTGGGCGGTTTGCCAGAACAGCACTCCAGCCGGCAGCGCAGCGGTGGCGGCCACGCCCAGCACGCCCCCCATGAAACGGCGGCGGTAAGTGTAAAAATCGCTCATCGAATCACTCCAGCCACATCCTTGGCGTTGAACCCGGCATCCAGATTCGGCAGACGCCCATGGTAAGCCTGATAGCGCATCATGGTGGCACGGGTCGTTTTATCCAGCGGTCCCTGCGACACTGCCGGATGGAATGCCGGTGGCGACCCGGAAGGCTTGCTGGAATGACACTCGAAGCAAGTGATCTTCACTGCCGCGTAGGCATGGCAGCTTTGACAGAAATCGCCCGGTCCGGTCACGCTGTTGTCCTTGGCACTGGCATGGCAGTTCACGCAGTTAACGATGCTGTACTTGTCGGTTTTTTGGTTATCCCCTTCGTGCACGGCCGTAATGCGGTGATGCCGCAGCAGCTTCATGTGATTTTTGCGCATATACTCGGTGTCTTCCACGCACTTTTCGCCTTTTGCCGTCGTCACATTGGGCTTCGGTACCCGTGACGATTCCTGGGTGCCGCTCCCCGCGTAGGCCAGCGACAGCGCGCAAGCCAGCAGAAAGGCGCCCAATGCAGCCGGTTTAACCCATCCTTTGGCCAGCCTTCTCATATCGAGCCCTACTCGCCCATGCCCATCTGGATGTAGCCGGTCGGGCACACGTCAGCGCAGATATGGCAGCCAATGCACTTGCTGTAGTCAGTGTCCACATAACGGCCAAGTGTCGACTTGTCGCGCTTGACCTTGAATACGGCGGCCTGCGGGCAGTACACCACGCAGTTGTCGCATTCGAAGCACAAACCGCAGCTCATGCAGCGTTTGGCTTCCGCCACAACCTGTGCCTCGTTCAGAGCCGCCAGACGCTCTTCGAAATTACCCAGCGCCTGTTCGGCGTTGAGTGTGATCGTTTCGCGCTTGTGGCGCTCGGCGAACGGAAAATGGCCGAGGAAAAGCTCGGTGGACGGGATTACGTATTTTGCGGAGCGATCCTCGAAGTTGTGCACGGCAAAAGCACTGGTGTCCGAGCCATGCATTTGCTGGTGGTTGTACTCTTCGATTTTCATGCCTTTTTCCACCAGCTTGCGCAGCAGATCGAAGCGGTGCGCGTCCACCTTGGGACGCTTGTCGAGCTCATCATGACCGCCCAGGAAGGCATGGATGCCCTCTGCGGCGATGGAGGCGTGACCGATGGCAGTGGTGAGCAGGTGCGGCTTGATTACGTCGCCGCCGACAAAGATATGTTTCTTGCCGGGGAAGCGATAGTGGCTGTCCGGCTTGATCAGGCCTTTGTTGTTGTTGAACTCTTCCAAGCCGGTGAAATCCACCGCCTGGCCGATGGCGGACACCACCAGGTCGGCGGGCAGATCGCGTTCGGTGCCTTCCTTGATGACGGATTCGCCCTTCACCATGTCGAATTCGGCCACGCGCAGGGCTGTGGCACGGCCATCCGCGCCCAGGATTACCGCTATCGGCATTACGCCGCCGAGGATCTCGATACCTTCGGCCAGCGCCTGCTCGATTTCATGCTTGTTGGCGTGCATCTTGTCGATGCTGGCCCGGGACACCAGCACCACTTCCGCGCCTTCGCGGACGGAAGCCTCGGCGACGTCGTGCGCCACGTTGCCGGCAATGATGTGCTCGGGACGTTCACTCTCGGTATCGTGGGTGATTTTGCCCAGACGGCGGGCTACGGTTGCCACGTCGATCGAGGTGTCGCCACCACCGATCACCACCACGCGCTTGCCCACGTGTTGCAGACGTCCGTCGTTGAAGGCGCGCAGAAAGGCCATGGCGGTCACGCAGTTGGGTGCTTCGGCGCCGGGCACCGGCAGCGGACGGCCGCTCTGGGCCCCCATCGCCATGAAAATGGCATCGTATTCCTGCTCCAGCTGCGCCAACGCAATGTCACTGCCGACACGGGTTTTCATGCGGGTCTGCACGCCCAGATCCAGAATGCGCTGGATCTCGCCGTCGAGCACTTCGCGCGGCGTGCGGAAGCCGGGGATACCGTAGCGCATCATCCCGCCGAGCAGTTCGTGCTCGTCGAAGATGGTGACGGAATGTCCCTTCAGAGCGAGCTGGTAAGCGCAGGCCAGGCCGGCAGGGCCGCCACCGAGCACAGCGATTTTCTTGCCGGTGGGCTCGGCCTTGTTCACATAGGCCATCTTGTTGGTCAGCGCCCAGTCGCCGACGAAGTGTTCGACGGAGTTGATGCCCACGAAGTCTTCGACCTGGTTGCGGTTGCAGCCGGACTCGCACGGCGCCGGGCACACGCGGCCCATCACCGAGGGAAATGGATTGGCTTCGGTAATGCGGCGGAACGCATATTCCTGCCAGGTCACGCCCGCCGGCGGCTTTTCGATGCCGCGCGCAATGTTCAGATAGCCGCGGATGTCCTCCCCGGCCGGGCAACTAGCCTGGCAGGGCGGAGAGGACAGCACGTACTCCGGGCACAGGTGGGAATGGTCGGCATCGAAAATCTTGTCCTGCCATTGCTTCCAGTCCTGATCGTCGTTCTTGTATCGACGAAAGGTCAGTTTTTTGTCCATGTCCTCGGATGTGCTTGACATCGCTGCTCTCCTGAAGTGAATTCCGTAAGCTACTGTTTTGCGCCCAGCCGAATGGCCGTACTTACCAATTGATGGACACCGCCCACCATGCCCATGTCGAAGCCGTAATACGGGAGCACCTTGCTGAACTGTGCCTTGCAGATCGCGCAGATGTTGGCCATGAAGTTGACACCATGGTTATCCACGACATTTTTGAACGCATCCATGCGCGGCTGCGCGCCCTTGACCCGCAGTTCCATCAGGTCGTCGGTCAACAGGCCGCCGCCGCCGCCGCAACAGAAGGTGCCCTCAAGTATGGTTTCCGGAGCCATGTCGTGGAAACGGTTGGCTACCGACTTGATGATTTCCCGCGGGATAACGAACTGTCCGCCCGGCATGTCGCCCATGCGCGAGCCCCGCGCCACGTTGCAGGAATCATGAAAAGTGATGATGCGGTGATCGTTGGCTTCCTTGTCCATCGTGATCGCACCCTGCTGCAGCAGGTCGTAAGTCACTTCGCAGATATGCGCGGGCTGCGGATAGTTGGGATCCAGCTGTTGTTGCAGCATCCTGCCGTATTTGTCGTCAGCGCCCGCGCCGGCGCCGATCAACGTATTCCAGAAGCTGTAGGCGACGCGCCAGGCATGGCCGCACTCGCCCACTACAATGCGTTTGACACCCAGTTCCAGCGCCGCTTCGCGGATGCGCAGCGCCACCTTTTGCATCTGCTCGTAGCTGCCGATAAACATGCCAAAGTTGCCGGCCTCGGAGGCATGGGAGGACAGCGTCCAGCTAATTCCGGCAGCGTGGAACACCTTGGCGTAACCGATCAGGCTTTCCACGTGCGGCTCGGAGAAGAAATCCGCAGAGGGCGTGATCAGCAGCACTTCCGCGCCCTTGACGTCGATTGGCAGCTTTACCGCAACGCCGGTATCGGCCTCGATGTCTTCTTCCAGGCCCGCCAGAGTGTCCAATAAAGCCGGGCCGGGCAGCCCCAGATTGTTGCCGATGCGGTGCACCTTGCCCAGGATCTCGTTGGTGTATTTCTGGCCGATGCCCACGCTGTCCAGAATTTCGCGGCCCGCCATGGTGATTTCGGCGGTATCAATACCGTAGGGGCAATACACCGAGCAACGGCGGCATTCAGAACACTGGTAGTAATAGCGGTACCAGTCATCCAGCACTTCCCTGGTCAGATCCCTGGCCCCTACCAGCTTGGGAAAATATTTTCCGGCAAAGGTGAAATAGCGGCGATAAACCTGGCGCATCAGATCCTGGCGCGCCACCGGCATGTTCTTGGGATCGCTGGTGCCGAGATAATAATGGCACTTGTCGGTGCAGGCCCCGCAGTGCACACAGGCATCCATAAAAACCTGGAGCGAGCGATACTTGCCGAGCAGTTCGCCCATCTTGCCGATGGCTGTGTCATGCCAGTTTTCCACCAGCTCGCCTGGGAAACCAAGCGCTTCCTGTATCTGCGCGTTCGCCGGGAAGGATTTGACCTCCGCTGCCGCGCCTTCGCGCAGCAGCGGAGTTTCCGTGTAGCCCTTCAGTTCAGGAACTTCGAATTTGGGTGCGGCCACCGGGATCCCCTGTTCTTATTTCTCAAGCCGGGCAGCCCAGGCGACCACATGGCGCTTATCCCTGGAGTTGTCGGCCTGATTGCGAGTTGGGCTGAAGAATATGCCGGGTGCATGCAGCAGCTTGCTGATGGGGAAAATAATCATCAGCAGCGCGACCAGAGACAGATGCGCCAGCAAAATTGGGTCGGCCGGCAGGGGTTGCCAGTCGAACACCATGAGGCCGAGCATGAACTCCTTGAGCCCGACGATATTGGTATGCACGACAAAGCTCATGGCCGCGCCGGTCAAACCGATGCCGACCAGCAGCGCGAGCATCAGGTGGTCGGAGGGGGTGGAAATGTAACGCACCCGATCCACCAGAAAGCGCCGCGCCCACAGGCCAAGCAGGCCTGCGATCATGGCGAATGCGGCGTATCTGCCGAAGGGCTGAATCAACACCACCCAGCCCCATACCGGCTCGGTGAAATAACGCAGGTGGCGCAGCAGCACCAGCAGCAAGCCAAAATGGAACATCCAGCCGAAAATCCAGATCCACTTGTTGGATTTGAACAGGCTTTCGAACAACACGACTTCACGTCCCATGCGCATGACAACGCCGGTCGTGGTAATAGGCGCAGGCATGGTGGGAATCTTCAGCGGCGCTGGGGTGCGGCTATAAATATAAATCTTATAAGCCAGTCCGCTGACCAGCAGCGCTGTCGCCAGGTAAAACAGAAGCGCAAAAAAAGTTGTGAGCGATGACATGCTAGCGCTTGCCTTCCGGTCTCAAATAAACTGCAGTGCAACGGCCTCGTGAGGTCGTTGCCGCTTTACGCTGCATCAGCCGCCGTAGATCAGATGCAGCCGGTAGGTTTGGGCAGGCCTGCGATCTTGCATGCCTGCTTGGCCGGACCGTACGGAAACAGCTCGTACAAGTATTTGCTGTTGCCCTTCTCCGCGCCCAATTTCTTGCCGATCGCCTTGGTCAGTACGCGCACCGCTGGAGCAATCTGGTAGTCGTTGTAGTACTCGCGCAGGAAATTGACCACTTCCCAGTGATTTTCGCTCATCTCTACTTTCTCGCTCTCGGCCAGCACCTTGGCGATATCTTCGTCCCATTCGCTCAGGTTGAGCAGGTAGCCCTCTTCATCGGTCTCGTAGGTCTTGCCGTTAACTTCCAAAGCCATGATATCTAACCTCTCTAATTTTAAAATCCATTTACAACCAGGATTGCACGTTGCTGTGCTCAACCACCAAATCGACGAAGCCGCCGTAGTCCACCATTTTCACGCCTTCCAGCACCCGGTCCTGGATGCCGCGAGCTTCCACGTCAGGCCACAGCGCATACACCTGGATGTCGCCCATGGCACCGTGGACGGCATTCCCCGCAACACTGTTTTTTGTTGCCGCATAAACCCCATCTTCGATCAACAGCAGCGCGCCACCACCGCCCTTGCACGCAACGCGCAGGCAACTGGCAAGCGTGGTGTTTTCGAATGGAGATTTGTTCACGATGTGCAGCATTCGTTTTCCCCTTAAAAACCAATAACCACGTCCTGCGTTTTCATCAGGTCGCCCATTGCGGCAGAGGACAGCACTTCCACCGGCACCAGCAGGTCGCCCGCGTTCAAGCCGCGAATTTCCAGCGACTCGCGTTCCACGTACAGCTTCTCGATGTCGTAACCTTCCAGCGCCCGGTAGGTAGGCGAGAAGTTTTTCACAGCGAGGGCTTTGGTATGCTGCCCCTTGACCAACTGGTACACACCGTCATCCAGAAAAGCCATGCTCACGTCCTGATCGAAAGCCGCGCTGATCAGCACCACCTCCAGCCCTTCCAGCGCGTAAATCGTGCCGTAAGGCGCCTTGCGGTTGACGAACATGAATTTCTTTACGATGCCGGAGCCCTCGTCATCCTCGATACCGCCTGTTGTTTCGTTCATCACACTCTCCTCTTGCTCAATCACCGAATACCACCAGCCGATCGGCCTGGATGCCGGCTTCGACCAGTTGACCCAGACCGGAAATGCGAAAACCGGGAGCCAGATTCTCGTCGCAGATGCCGCGACGCAAGGCAGCGGCAACGCACACCACCAGATCGATGCCGTGGTCTTCCGCCAGCTTGGACCAGCGCGCAACGACGTTACGATCGTCCTGCGGCGGCTCGGTCAGCCGGGTGGCATTGTTGACGCCGTCGTGATAGAAGAAAATCCGATGGATTTGATGGCCCTTTTCCAATGTCGCTTTGGCAAACAGGTACGCGGTATCCGCAGCCTGGTGGGTGTAGGGACCTTCGTTGACCATTATTCCGAATTTCATACCTTCAATTCCTTTTTTATGGCGCTGTCGCTGCCGGCCTTGCGCGCCGCAGGAACGGCTCAAAAGCAACTAGAAACGGATGTGTGCGGAGGCATTCAGTGTCGCCCGCGAGCCACGCCAATCGTCAATGTGGTACTTGGTGAACGGCAGACCGGTTTTCTCGAAGAAGCGCGGCCAGCCGATGCGCTCGATCCAGTCCGCCATGCGCTCCCAGGGCTGCGCATCCGCCTTGTACACGGACAGAATGTTCTTGACCACTGCTGCCACTTCCGGCCAGCGCGGCGCGTTGTTGGGCAGGCCGGAAGTCACCAGTTTGTGGAAAGTGGGGCGGGAACGCGCGTTGGAGTTTTTGCCGCCGACCCAGATCGCGATCTTGGAGTGCTCGGGGTCGTTGATCTGCATCGGCGGGCAGGGAGGGTAGCAGGCGCCGCAGCAAATGCATTTCTTCTCGTCCACTTCCAGAGAAGGTTTGCCGTTCACCAGCGCCGGACGAATCGCTGCCACCGGACAGCGCGCCACCACGGTAGGGCGCTCGCACACGTTTGCAACCAGATCATGGTTGATCTTGGGCGGCTTGGTGTGTTGCATGATAATCGCGATATCGGCCTGACCGCCGCAGTTGATCTCACAGCAGGAGGTGGACAGCTTGACCCGGTTGGGCATCTCGCACTTGATGAACTCCTCGTACAGCTCGTCCATCAATGCCTTCGCCGTACCGGAAGCGTCGGTGCCGGGAATGTCGCAATGCAGAAAACCCTGGGTGTGGGCAATCATGGAAACCGAGTTGGCGGTGCCGCCGATCGGAAAACCATGATCATTCAGCGCCTTGATCAGGGGTTCCACTTTGTTCTCGTCGGCAACCATGTATTCGATGTTGCTGCGCGCAGTAAAGCGTACGTGTCCATCGGCGAACTGGTCGGCAATGTCACACAACGTGCGGATGGTGTAGACGTCCATCTGGCGCTGGGTGCCTGCCTTGACCGTCCAGATTTCATCGCCGCTTTCGGCGCGGTGCCGCAGGACACCTGGTTTCGGATGATCATGGTAAGCCCATTTGCCATAGTTTTTGACCATGACCGGGTGCATGTAGGGCATCGGATCCGGAACGCCGCTCTCAATGGGTGAACGCATTTCAGCCATAATTTCTTATCTCCAGATAGAAAACTTGTTCAGCGCTTAATGAAGCGGCATTAACCGGCAACTTTTCTCTTGTGTTCTGCCGCCTTCTCGACTTCTTCGTCCCAGCCGTCCATGCGTACATAGGGATTGCTGCGCGGCTCCAGAACCATGTTTGCATCGATATCAATACCCACGCCTTCCAGGAAGTTGACCAGGCCGATGCGATCGATCATCTCGCCGGTGCGTTCATGCTCCAGCGCGTTCTCGGCAAAGAAGTCGATAATGCTGCGCGACAGACTGGTCAACGCTTCAAAGTCTTCTTCGGATTCCAGCTTCATGAACGGAACCACCATCGTGCCCATGGTGGCGCCAATCTTCAGCACGCTCTTGCCGCCCACCAGGATGCTCACACCTTTATCGGCGCCGGGAAGCAGCGCACCCGGCATGACGTTCAGGCAATGCATGCAGCGCACGCAATTGTGGTTGTCTATTTGCAGGGACTGGGTGTCGGTGACGGCCACGCTGGAAATACCATCGGCCCGGGAAACATCGGCGCTATTTTTCAGGGACAAGGCCTTGGTCGGACAACGGCTGATCACGTCGTTAACCAGTTTTTCCATGCCGTGCCTGGCCATGTAATCCTTGGCCAGCACCTCGTTGACACGGATGCTGTCGCGCCAGGTACCGATTACCGCCATGTCGGAACGCTGAATGGCGTTCACGCAATCATTGCCGCAGCCGGAGAATTTGAATTTGAATTTATACGGCAACGCTGGACGGTGCATGTCATCAATATTGTCATTGATGATGGTCCGCAATGCTTTTGCCTCGTCGAAGTTGGACATTTCACAACGGGCTGCACCCACACAGGACATGGAGGTGCGCAGGGCAGGGCCGGCGCCGCCCATGTCGAAGCCCATTTCGTTCAGCTCGTCGAAAGCGGGCTGGACGTTTGCACTGGAGACGCCCTGGAACATGATGTCGCCGCTTTGGCCATGCAGGGCAATCAACCCGGAACCATGCTTTTCCCACAGATCGCAGAGTTTGCGCAGGATCTCGGTGTTGTAGTGCATGCCGGCCGGCGGCTGGATACGCAGGGTATGGAATTCAGCGGCAGCTGGATAGAGGGGTTTCCCGTGCTCGTCCTTCAACTCGCTAAAGCGGGGGATCACGCCGCCGCCGTAACCGAACACACCCACGGTGCCGCCCTTCCAGTAACCTTTCTTGGTCTGGTAGGAGGTTTCCAGCTGACCCATCAGGTCAACCATCATGTCGTTGTCCTTGGCCAGACGCTTCAGCCCGGTTACAAAGCTGGGCCACGGGCCACTCTCGAGTTGGTCAAGCATCGGCGTGTCGTACATCTTCTTGGTCATAGCCACTCCCTTCATTCCACCAGTAAGTAGTTGCCGGTTTGTCC
This sequence comes from Sulfuriferula sp., assembly GCF_054605375.1. NCBI lineage: Bacteria > Pseudomonadati > Pseudomonadota > Betaproteobacteria > Nitrosomonadales > Sulfuricellaceae > Sulfuriferula > Sulfuriferula sp. The sequence continues at coordinate 18,858 of NZ_JBTSEG010000001.1, forward strand.
AAAATCCATGGTTGAACTTATGATCAACCGATCAACATGTTCAGCCAGACTGCACTAGTCGTTAACCTGACCCTTCCTGCCGTGCTCAAAGGCCAGGCAGTCCATGACCGTTGATGCTGCCGCCGGAAACTGATGCCCGGCGCAATGTCACTGAAAGTTCATGTATGTTCCTCCTTCAAAAACGCCAATTCCATAAACTTGATTGGTAGTACACACCTAACCATTCGGGTAGTGCGCCTCCCCCTTCTGGGCTAGTTTCTTGTGCGGGCGACAATGAGAAACTTTGCTCAGGACGAAGCAATGAGGCCGATTACAATCCTGTCAAGCCCGGGTCGCCCAGGTGCCTTTAAGAAATGCGGCTTTCCTGCTCCACGCTCATTGGGGACAAAAATTGGACGCGATTGAAATCAGAACGCTGCATAAATTGCTGGCCTCGCCCTACCGGCAGCAAATCGAGCTTCAGCACGTGCTGCACCAGGCCGATTACGTGACGCTACGGGTAAGGATTCGCGAGCAGACACGTTTTACCATTTTCGATATCGACGAACCCACCGCCAGGGCGTGGGGGCGGGCCATGCTGGAATGGGCGGACACCCTTGCCCAGGCCGGGCAGGTCAAAGCAGGAGAAGGAAAATAGGCTGGCTCTACGACGATCACGCGGAGATGTCGGAAATCGGCATCGCCGCGATGTCCGATGCGCATCTGGAATTGCGCGGCCCGCGCATGCCGGCGGATCACGGCTATCTGCTGTTCCAGGAACTGCTGCGCTGGTTGCCCTGGATCGAGGATGAGCCCTTGCTGGGCATTCATCCGGTGCATGGCGCCGACAGCGGCGCCGGCGAACTGATGCTGAACCGGCGTACCAAACTGGTGGTGCGCTGCCCGGCCGGCCGTCTGGATGAATTAACAAAACTTAACGGGCGCACCATCCACCTGGAGCAACAGGAACTGGTTATTGGCGCCTGCAAGATCAAGCCGCTGAGCAGGTACACGCCCTTGTATGCCCATTGCGTGGTCACCGGCAGCGCAGATGAAAAAGAATTCACGCTCGACATCATGCGCATGCTGAACCAGATGGGCATTGACAGCCGTTTCATTTGCGGCAGACGCCAGCAGGTTTTTGACGGCCGCGATACCGTTTCCGGCTATAGCCTGCTGCTGCACAACCTGCCATTGGAGCATGCCATCCATATGCAGCAGCAGGGCCTGGGAGCGCACCGCAAGCTCGGATGCGGCATCTTTATCCCGCATAAATCCATTGCCGCCGTCGGCGCAATAGGCTCGGTTTAATCGCCAATCCGTTAACGACAGGAGGAAAAAATGAGCTACACATACAACGGCCAGGAACTGGAAGTCGATGATGAAAAATTCCTGCTGGAGCCAGTTTATGACGATGAAATCGTGCCCGTCATCGCCGGCGCGGAAAATATCGGCCTGACCGACGAACACTGGTTCGTGGTGCGTTACCTGCGCGAGAAATTCCGTGAGGACGGCCATACGCCGAATTTCCGCAACATGGTCAAGGATCTCGAGGAAAACCATCCCGGTCCGGATTGGAAAAAGCATCTGTACACCCTGTTTCCCAACCAGCCTGCCCGCCAGGCGGCGCGGGTAGCCGGCCTGACCAAGCCGTTCGGGAAAGGCGGCTACTGATAGCGCCCAATATGAACATGGCCGACCGATTCCGTTACCGTCCCGCCCTACGGCCATGAGGTCCGCCACGCTGGTCAGCACCGAACAACTCGCACGGCGCCTCGGCGACCCGGATTGGATCCTGTTCGACTGCCGTTTTACCCTGACCCGGCCCGAGGCCGGGCGCCAAGCCTACACCGCCGCGCACATCCCGGGCGCCCGCTATGCCCACCTTGACGCCGACCTGTCCGCGCCGGTTCTGCCCGCCAGCGGCCGCCACCCGCTGCCCGATCCCGCCATACTGGGTGAAAAACTCGGCCGCTGGGGGGTAAGACAAGACGTCCAGGTCGTGGTGTACGACGACAGCTTCGGTTCCATGGCGGTGAGACTGTGGTGGTTGCTGCGCTGGCTGGGGCATGAAAACGTGGGCCTGCTGGACGGTGGCTTGCACAAATGGCAGCGGGAAAAGCGTCTGCTCACGGCAGATGCGCCGACTATCGTGCCAGCACGCTTCGAAGCCCGGCCCAATGCCGATCGGTGCGCAGACGCCGCCGAAGTGGCCGCCGCCATCTGCCGCGGCGAAGCGGTGCTCGATGCCCGCCCGGAGGAGCGTTTCATCGGCTTCGTGGAACCCCTCGACAAAGTGGCCGGCCATATCCCCGGCGCGATGAACCGGCCGTTCGAGGATAACCTGGACCTGGACGGCACTTTACTCGGCGCCGACGCGTTGCGCGCCGCCTATCTGGAGGCGCTGGGCGCGACCCCGCCGCAGCGCAGCATTCATATGTGCGGATCCGGTGTCAGCGCCTGCCACAACCTGCTGGCCATGGAGATTGCGGGATTGTCCGGCGCCCGGCTCTACCCCGGCTCCTGGAGCGAATGGATCACCGATCCGTCGCGCCCAACCATCAAGGAGGATTAAACCAAAATGGCTATCCGCGTTAAAACCATCTGGTTCAAGCAAGAGGACGGCCCCAAGGGACCGGAGCAACAGGCCGGTGTGATCGCACTTACCATCTGGAAGCTGGCAGACAAAACGGTCATTGACCTTTCCAAGTCCGATTACGACATCATCACTCCCCAACGCGGCTTTACCCTGCTGGCGGAACTGGCAGCCTTCATGCTGCACCTCGCCGACCGCATGGTGTACCGCCGCATCGCGGACGCTGAACGGCAGGCCCTGGTGCAGGCCCTGGCAAAGCGCCTAGCGGAAATCCTGGAAGAGAATATCCACGAAGTGATGAACGACCACGGCCACCCCTACCAGGCCGACTTCATCGACCTGGTCAACCGGCGCGGCCAGGATTACGCCAGCTTCGATTTTCCGCCGGAGCAACCCAGTTTCGCAGCGCTGCGCTACCTGGGCAACTGCATCCGCGACATCATGGAAGGCCGCGACCAGCCCTGGGTGATCGACCAGATCATGGAACTGGAGGCGCCAGAGATGGTAGCAACCGTCAAGAAAGCGGTGGATGGCCTGTTTCCGCAAACATCAGGCGTTCCCCTGCCCGCATGACAAGCACACGCAGCCCTTTCCATCTGGACGCCGACGCCGCTTATCAGGCCTGGCGCGAAGCCAAGCTGAGCAATTACCCCAGGCGCGCCGAAGACATGGTGGTGGAGGTAGGCGACCCGCGAGCGCTCACCCCGGCGGAGCATGACGCGATCCTGATACGTTGCCGCAAGACCAACCTGGCCATCTACGCCAGCCACTGCGGCGCCACGCCGGACAAGGACATCCCGCGCAGGCTGGGGCTGCAATTCGGCCTGAAACGGTTGGACCACAACCTGCTGGCGGACGAGGATGCCATCACCTCCCTCACCGTCGCCGCCGGCGGCGGCCAGCGCGGTGACTTCATTCCCTATACCGACCGCCCCATCCGCTGGCACACGGACGGTTACTACAATCCCCCGGAACGGCGCATCCTGGGGCTGATGCTGCACTGCGTAACGCCTGCCGTCAGCGGCGGGGAGAATACCCTGCTCGACCACGAAATCGTCTACCTGCTGATGCGCGATGCAAACCCCGAGCACATCCGCGCGCTCATGGCGCCCGATGCCATGACCATTCCGGTACGCATGGACGAGAACGGCGTGGCGCGGCCCGCCGAAACCGGCCCGGTGTTTTCCGTGCTGGACAGCGGCCAGCTCCACATGCGCTACACCGCCCGCACCCGCAGCATCGAATGGAATCCGAACCCTGCCACCCTGGCCGCCGTGGCCTTCCTGGAACAGCTGCTGGCAAGCGACCTGTCCTATATCTTCCGCGCCCGCCTGGAGTCCGGCATGGGCCTGGTCTGCAACAACGTGCTGCATGACCGCAGCGGTTTCAGCGACAATGAAACGCAACGACGGCTGCTCTACCGCGCACGTTATTACGAGCGCATCGAAGACACCTGACTCCACCATTTAGATTTCGGCCCGGGAAGCCCGACGGCTCCGGAATCAGCCACGGCTGTAACTTGCCTGTGACTGCTTAACATTCAAGCAAGCAGATAGGTAAATTTATTTTTGAACAATGACCGTTGAAAGGAATGTTTGTGCCGGCATCAAACAATCTGGCCAGAACGCCCGGTACCTCACAAAAATCAGGTGTCCCCGTCATCAACATCCTGGAATTTCTCGCCTTCACTCTGGGCCGGGAAGAATGCGGCATAGATATGTCAATCAGCGTCCAATAGTTTCCACTTTTCCAGCATTCTGAGGGTGATTTTTACGCTGCTTGAAGCGGTAGGAATCGTTGCCTGTTTCAAGGATGTCGCAATGATGGGTAACGCGATCCAGTAAAGCGGTTGTCATCTTCGCATCGCCGAACACCTGTACCCATTCGCCGAACGACAGATTCGTGGTAATGATCAAAGAGGTCTTCTCATAAAGTTGGCTAATGAGATGGAACAGCAGTGCACCGCTCGACGCCGGAAACGGCAAATAACCCAGCTCATCTAAAATGACGGCATCCACCAGGCATAGTTGCTTGGCCAGATTGCCGACACGACCCAGACTCTTCTCCCGCTCTAACTGATTGACCTGTCAAACAGCGTGCAAAACTTTCCAGATTAGGGGTTGAAACAGCATCGGGACGAAGGCTTCGGTCAGCTTGGGGCCAATATGGTTGGATTTCCAGCGTTTGACGAAACGCTGCACGCTGTCATAGGCGCCGCTGTAGCCGATTTCCTGCAAGCCCTTGAGTAGTCGATGCGCGGTGCGGCGGCGTGGTCTTGGAAGTTTGGCTTCGTCAGTCAGCCATTGCCTGAGTTGTTCCTCAAATTGATCCAGCCTCGGTGAGGCTGGGTGCTCACGCACGTACTGGGGTTCTTCGACCGTTTTGAGATGCTTGCGCACCGTCGGGCGAGAAACGCCCATGTCACGGGCAATCGCCGTGATCGTTTGCTTTTGTACCAGATGCCGCCGACGAATTTCGTAAATCATGTCCATATAAAACACTCCAGATACCCCCGGCTCAAAACGCCGGATGATTACATAGTCGGCGCTGAACAATCCTCAATAAGTTGATTTTGTTTGAAAAAGTGAGCGTTTTCGGTTGTCGAAATCGCAGGCTCGTGCGTTAAACACGGAGCTTTCCTGCAAATTTCGACGAGGTTTCGCGCATGGCTCCGCATTCCCCGAAGTCGCCGCCGCCGGATCTGTTCCGGCCGCGCCTGGATGAACAGCTCAACATGAAGCATCCGCTGGTTCGCCTTGCCGGTCTGATTGACTGGGACGAGATTCACCGCACCTTTGCCCGGCACTTCACCTCGGGTCGTGGCCGGCCCGCGCTGTCGCCGCAGGTGGTTGCCGGTCTGTTGTACCTGCAACACGCGTTCGACGCCTCCGGCGAGGCCGTGGTCAACACCTGGGTGGAGAACCCGTATTGGCAGTTCTTCACTGGCGAGACCTACCTGCAGACCGAGGCGCCGGTGGATCCTTCAAGCCTGACACGCTGGAGAAAGCGCATCGGCGAGGAAGGCGTCGAGACGCTGCTGGCATTGACGATCGAGGCGGCGCGCAAGGCCGGGATGATCAGCAAGACGAGCGTGGATCGGGTCATCGTCGACACGACGGTGATGCCCAAGGCGATCGCCCATCCGACCGACAGCCGCCTGCTGGAGCGGGCGCGCCAGCACATGGTCAAACTGGCCGGCGAGGGCAGCATCAAGCTGCGCCAGAACTACAACCGCGAGGCGCCGCGACTGGCCACGCAGATCGGACGCTACGCGCACGCCAAGCAGTTCAAGCGCATGAAGAAATCGTTGCGCACCTTGCGCAGCCGCGTCGGTCGCGTGCACCGCGAGGTCGGGCGCAAGTTGCATGAGCTGCCCGAGTCGCAGCAGGCCAAGGCGCAGGACCTGCTCGAGCGCGCCGGCCGGATCCTCGCGCAGAGGGCCCAGGACAAGAACAAGCTGTACGCGTTGCACGCCCCGGAGGTTGAATGCATCGCCAAGGGCAAGGCCAGGACGCCCTACGAGTTCGGCGTGAAGATCACGATCGCCACCACGCTCAAGGAGGGATTGTGGTCGTGGGCATGCGTTCGATGCCGGGCAACCCCTGGGATGGCCACACCCTGGCCGAAACCCTGGAGCAGGCCGGCATCCTGGCCGACGCAAGACCGAAGATCGCCATCGTCGACAAGGGCTACCAGGGGGTGAAGGTCGACGGGGTGCGCATCTTGCGCTCCGGCCAGAAGCGCGGTCTGACGCGAACGCTGCACGCGATGGTCAAGCGGCGCAGTGCGATCGAACCCGCAATCGGCCACATGAAATCCGATGGAAGGCTTGCCCGCAATCCGCTCAAGGGCGCGATCGGCGACGCCCTGCATGCGGTCATGTGCGGCGCTGGGCACAACCTCCGCTTGCTGCTGAAGAAGCTGCGGCTTCTTTGCGCCCGAATTGCCGACGTCGTGTACGCCTGGCTGGTGTCGAACGCGCCGCCAGCTTTTATCGCAATGCCCCGGCCGGCTGAAAACATCATTGTTCAGGACGGACTATTGAATGACCCACGATCAATACGATAGGCTGGTGATCCGGCTTCGCCATTTTTTAGCTCAGCATGGTAAGTGTTTCGACTCGTGCGCGCAGCAGCGGCACAAGTTGCTGCACAAACCAGGGATGGTGCTTGAGCCATGGCTGATTGCGTGGCGATGGGTGAGGCAGCGGAAGGTATTGTGGAGCATATTCCCGCCAGGCCTTTACCGTTTCAGCCAGTGTCGATTTGCGGCGAGGGCCGAGAAAGTGACGCTGCGCATATTGACCAACAAGCAAGGTCAACTCAATCTGCGGCAGCCTGGCCAGCAACTGGTCGAGCCACAGTGTTGCGCATTCACGACGCGGCGGCATATCGCCGTGAGCGCCTCGTCCCGGATAGCAATAGCCCATGGGAATAATTGCAATGCGCGAAGCATCATAAAAAACATCTTTGTCCACACCCATCCATGCCCGCAGGCGTTCCCCGCTCGGGTCGTCCCATGGAATGCCGGATGTATGCACGCGGATGCCGGGTGCCTGCCCCACAATCAGGATGCGGGCTGTGTTAACGGCTCGCAGCACCGGGCGTGGGCCGAGCGGCAAGTGTGCTTCGCACGCGCGACAATCACGCACTGCAACCAGCAGCGCTTCGAGGGTGGGATAAGTTGTTTCTGGCACAATGTGCACTTTTATTGACAGAGGAAACAGGCTAGCGTTGGCGCGAATAAAGCACATTTGTGCAGCCAGGATAGACCCATCAGAGAGCCTTGCAAACAAGCCTCGCGAATTCAATCATCGAGCACGCTTCACTTTCTCGCCCGAACGAGGATTTGACGCGCCAGCGTGTGGAGCAGCCCGGCGAAGGCAGCCAGCCAGGCAAGCAGCGCCAGGTACAGGAAGTATTGCGGAATGAATTTCAGAAATGGCAGATTCATCGCACGTTCCATCTGCAACGTGCTGGCGGCGTACATGCCGAGCGGAAAGACCGCACCCCAGTACAGCGGATCATATTTCAGCGGAAAGCGCTTGTAGACGTGCCGCCAGACCCCCAGCACCACAAGCATCGGAATCCACCACGTTCCGGTTGCCCAGTAAAACACCGTGAAACCTTTGATGAAGGGAAGCAGCGACTGCAGGTAGGGCGCGTCAGCCGCATTGGCGACCAGCAATGAGCCGGCCAGCGTGGAGATTGCCATGGCCCCCATGTTGATCCAGTATGGCGGCGCCAGATCGCTGGGTAAAAATCTGAAGAAGGTATAGCGGTAGAAAATGAGCGCCATCATCCAGATGTAGAGCATGCCGCCCCACAACCACATGGACAAGGCTATGAAGTTGAACTCGAGTTTGTGCGGTTGCCCCCAGTGCGCCGCCAGGAGCGCGCTGAGAGCGGCTATCGACTGGGGAGCGACGACGGCGAGAAGCCAGGCGCCGGTGATGCCCTGATCCAGAGGCGGCTTGATTTCCTTGACGGTGAAGGCCGTGAAAATGGTGTAGTTCAAACCCACCCACAGGACAGCACCGACCACCCAGAGAACGAATGCGGCCTGATAATTACCGGAGATCAGTATGAACTGGCTGCCGAGGACGCAGGATCCGGCAATGGTGGTAAAGAATCCCGGGCCGCGCTGGTGGTCGAGCATGTCGTCGAAAAACTGGCGGGTGAACCAGACGGCCCGCAGCACGCTCAACAGCCATAACACCAGGTAGACACCGATATTGAGCCAGAACAGCGCCATTGCGATGCGCGGCATGCCCATCGCGCCTGCCGCAATGGATACGATCCCGGTTGCCATCACCATGGCAAAGTAGGCGGGAGACAGTCCCTTCGCTGCGGCCTTAAGACTGCCCAGGAAGAACCGGCCATCCGGTCTTTGGTCTATGTTGTGCTCGGCACTATCGGTCATTATTGCTCTGTCTTCCGCTGCCTGATAGTGCTGTCCGCTCGGGAGTAACTTCTCTGTACGTGAGTGGTGTCGCGTATTCCACAGCCATTCAGTCAGTTCCTTATACCAATTTATCTGCCTGGATGGGAGCGTTACCATCGACTGGAGCAGATCAACCGCTCCCGCGCGTCGCAACACCCTGCTCCGCACAAAGAATCCTCAGATATTTGCGCATATCCGAAGTCTGTTGAGGCGGGCGAGCTTCCCCTGCAACTGCAGGGAAGCCCTGATGCTGCCCGGATGAGGTCAGCACATCAAGGGTGGGGCTTGGGCGCGCTGGGGCGGTGTGAGTGCAGCCTCAAGGTTTTTCGTTCAAAAAACCCAGCGCCAGCGCCTTGAAATCGCAACAGGTATGATGCGAGGACAGCCGCGCCGCTTCGGCCAACAGGAAGCAAAGTATCAGGTTCCGCCACCGTGAAACCCCACTCCCGGCTGGTTTTCCGGCAAATCGGCCACCATCAGATCGCGCTTTATTTTTTGCAGATCGTCCAGCGCCGCTCCTTGCAGCATGGATCTGGCATCGAGCAGGGCAGACTCCAGCAATGCTGCTGCCAGCGCGCCTTCCTTCTGACTCAAGATTTGAGAAAAAGCCCGCAAATCATAATTCAACTCCTTCGATATCCGCACTTCCAAAGATTTTGTGAATGCGCGGGGCATGTCTTCAACTTTGGTTGCTCCATCGGAATAGGATTGCAGTTTTCGCACCAATGTAGCGATATGGCTCCCAACGGATACACCGGGTCCGGCCGGCTTCAGTTTGATTTTATTGATGAAGTAGTTTTCAAAGTCCACCTTGGCCAGATGTACCCATTTGCCCTCTTTGAGCCAGTTGATGTTGCGCAACGGGATCTGCGGCTCCGAATGATACACAGCACCGGATTTGGTCATGTCGGTTAACCACTTGGCACGCAGCGGCGCCGGGCTGGTCAACGCTTCCCCATTGATGGCGGCAGCAATATTGCGCACGGCGGCATCGACTTCGTTCTGTATGGAATAGACGGAATCCGGCGCGCCAATGGGCAGCGGCGTTTCCACTATGGACGGGTGCGCGCCACATACTCCCACGGCGAAGATATTAGGATATGCCGGGCTGCGCAGATACGCGTCGGTCTTGACGAAACCGCGCTCATCGGTGAGGCCGGCACTGTCACGCAGGGCATGGATGCCGCGGAACGCGGCCCAATACACGGCGTAGGCAAAAGGAACTTCACTCGCGCGGATTTCCTTGCCCTGCTCGTCGCATTCGGCGATATGGACAACGCCTGAATCGATTTTTTTGGTTTTTACGTTGGTGCGGTAGGTGATATTGCGCTCGGCAAGCGCCCGTTCCAGCAAATGGCGCGTTTCACTTTCCGCGCCCAGGCCCAGATGCCCGACATAAGGTTCCGGGGTGAGGAGCGTGATGGGCACGCGGTCGCGCAGGTTGCGGCGCCGCAGATCGGCATCCGCCAGAAAAGCGAATTCATAGACCGGGCCGAGTATGGATGAGTTCTGAACGGCGCCGATCACGAGCGGCCCCGGATTTTTCACGAACTGCTGGTAGTCCGTATAAGCCTTGGCTGCGTCTTCAATATGCACCACGGAGTGCACTGCGCCTTTGGCCGGATCCAGCCCTTCGATTTCATCAAACGCCGCTTCCGGTCCGGTGGCAAGGATCAGATAGTCATAAGCCAGTGTGCTGCCGTCGGCCAATTCCACCTGGTTATTCGCGCCATCCACTTTTTTCAGTGCTTGCGGGATGAAAGCTATGCCACGGTCTGCCAGGCACGGGCCGATAGGGAACGCAATATCCTTTTGATCGCGCCACCCCATGGCGACCCACGGATTGGACGGCACGAAATGAAAGTAATCCTTGTTCGATACCACGGTCACCTTGTCCTGCGGGCCCAGCCGGTTTTTCATGGCGTAAGCGGCAGGCACCCCTGCGATTCCTGCTCCGGCAATCACTATGTGTGTCATGTTGGTCTCCTTTGATGCGACATATAAAAATGCGCTTATTGCACGAGCGGCGTCTGCGCGCCTTCCAGTTCAATGCCCTGAATATCGGCTTGCCCGACCAGAATCTTCAGATACTGCCTGAGGGCGCGGATCCGCACCTGCTCGGTCAAATACTCGGCAAGCTTCTCACGGATCATTTCGAAGGGCAATGTGCGGCCTTCTGCACGGCGTTCGACGCGCACAATATGCAAGCCGAAACGGCTCTCAACCAGCCTGGATGCGGTTTGCCCCGCCTCAAGACTGAAAATGGCGCGCTCGAATTCCGGCACGGTCTGGCCTTTGGTCAGCTGGCCCAGGCTGCCGCCGACTTCTGCCGAGGTGCAATTGGAGTAGGTGCGAGCCAGCTCTGCAAATTGCTCCGGCTGTGCCAGCGCCTGCTGCAGCACTTCCTGCGCTTTCGCCCGCAATGCGTCCAGCGGAACATTCGGCGTTACCTGGAACAGGATGTGGCTGGCTTCAACCAGATCGCCGGTGCGGAACTGCCCGATATTCTTGCGGTAATAGGTTTCGCACTCCTCCTCGGTCGGCACCGGCGAAGTCACTTCCAGTTCGATCAACCGCTCAATCAGGGCATCCTCGACCAGCGCCTCGGCATCTTCGGCCTGCGACGCTTCCAACACGCGCAGCGCGTCCTGCTCCGCGGCAAGCTTGTTGCGTGCCGCCTGCAGCAAGACTTCCCGCACCACCAGGGCTTCCACCGCTGCCTTCAGCGGAACGGGGGCGCCGGCATGGTGCGGTAATTCGCGTTCCACTGCTTCATCCGTAATTTCGACATCATTTACACTGATACTCACAGTCCTTCTCCTTTCGTATGCTTACCTGCTGCCCTACTGGTGGCAGGCAGAATTCATCGCTCAACCACGCTGCCTGACTACCTGGTAGCTGCGCGTCAGATAAGTGACCGCTGCGAATCCGCTCCAGACATGGACCAGCCGGCTGAACGGGAACAGCAGGAACAGGGTCATGCCGAAGAACAGGTGAATCTTGAAAATCAGCGGCACCGCCAGCAGGAATTGCGCAGCACCGGAGCGGAACGTTACGATGTGTTGCGCCCAGTTTGCCAGCAGCAGCATGTCGGCCCCATCCAGATGCTGGGCCGAAAACAGGATGGTCGTCAGCCCCAGCAGCAGGGTGACGAAGACCCACAGCAGGATGATGATGTCCATCGGCTTGCTGGTGGCGCGGATGCGCGGCTCGGTGAGGCGCCGGTGCAGCAGCAGCGTGATGCCCGCCAGGCAGATCAGCCCCGCGGTACCGCCGGAGATCATCGCCAGAAGCTGCTTGGCCTCGGTGGTCAGTCCCATGGACTCATACAGCCAGTGCGGGGTCAGCAGGCCGACCGCATGCCCGAAGAACAGGAACAGGATGCCGATGTGGAACAAATTGCTGCCCCATCTCAACTGGCTCCGTTTCAATAGCTGGCTGGAGTCGCTTTTCCAGGTGTATTGCTCGCGGTCGAAACGAATCAGGCTGCCCAGGAAAAAGATGGCGAGCGCCACATAGGGGTAAATCCCGAATAGCAGATTATTCAAGTAATCCATGACTTGGTCTCCTTAAAGGTAGGTCAGATCGCGCCGCCAGCGGCGGCAGCCGCCTTGCGGGATTCCGGCATGCGCACATAAGCCGTTTGCGGTTTGGGCACCAGCAGCGGATCGGTGCCGTCGGCTGACGGGCCGAACTGGATGATGGTTTCTTCCATCTCGCGCACCGGCACATCGGGCAGGACTTGCGCCACCACCGGCGACATGCCTTCCAGCACAGCGAATACGGTGTGGTACGGGCTATGGTTGCCGTTCAGCTTGCGCCCGATCAGCGCCAGCACGTCCACCGCCTCGCCCAGCATGTTCAGCGCGTCCTGATCCGGAAGCTGGGAGAGATACTCCAGAAACAGCGGCACATAGTCCGGCAACTCATCCGCATCCATATCCAGCCCGTGTTTGCGGTATTCCTCAATCAGGTTGACCATCGCCGAACCGCGGTCGCGCGACTCGCCGTGGATATGCTCGAACAGGTGCAGCGAGTGCGAGGGATTGCGGTCGAACGTGCCCACGTAAGTTTGTTCCGACTCAAGCAGGGTCTCTGTACGCAGCGCCTGGAACAGATCAGCCAGTTGCGCCTGCGCCGCGCCGTTCTGCTCCTTTTCGTCCGCCAGCAACGATTCCATCAGATCCAGTTCGTCCACCCATTCAGCCTGGGGGTAACTCAACAACAACGAAAGCACTTTGAATGTTTTCATGATCAGGCCCCTTCCACTATTTTTTTCCGTGATTTCGGCATATCGACGAAGATCATCGAACCTTTTTTCTTGGTACCGAACAGACTGGCATCAGATATACCATCGGAACACCCATTGCCAAACGAGAAACCGCAACTGCCCTTCTCATCAAAGGTATCGACCACTTCCTCACGATGGCCGCTCGGGATGACAAACCGGTCTTCGTAATTGGCGATGGCCATGTAACGGTACATTTCCTCGACCTGGCTCACCGTCAGGCCGACCTGCTTGAGCACCGCGGTATTGGCCACGCCTTCCACCGATTTGCCGCGCATGTAGGCGCGCATCGCCAGCATGCGATCCAATGCCGTGACGATGGGCGCTTCCTTGCCGGCGGTGAGCAGATTGGCCAGATATTTGACCGGTATGCGCAGGGATTTGGTATCAGGGATGATGCCGTTCATGCCCATTGTGCCGCTTTCTGCCGCAGACTGGATCGGCGAGAGCGGTGGCACGTACCAGACCATCGGCAAGGTCCGGTATTCGGGGTGCAAGGGGAACGCGATTTTCCAGTCGATGGCCATCTTATAAACCGGTGACTTGCGCGCAGAGTCCAGCCAGGCCTCGGGCACGCCGTCGGTACGCGCCTGCTCGATGACTTTGGGGTCATTCGGGTCGAGGAACAGCTTCAATTGCGCCTCATACAAATCCTGTTCGTCGGCAACACTGGCGGCTTGCTCGATCTGGTCTGCGTCATATAGCAACACGCCCAGATAGCGAATCCGCCCTACGCAGGTTTCCGAGCAAACAGTCGGCTGGCCGGCCTCGATGCGCGGGTAGCAGAACGTGCATTTTTCTGCCTTGCCGGATTTCCAGTTGTAGTAAATTTTCTTGTACGGACAACCGCTGATGCACATGCGCCAGCCACGGCATTTGTCCTGGTCGACCAGCACGATGCCATCCTCTTCGCGCTTGTAGATGGAACCGGAAGGACAGGACGCGACGCAGGTCGGGTTCAGACAATGCTCGCACAGGCGCGGCAGGTACATCATGAAAGTGTTCTCGAAGGTCGAGTACATTTCCTTCTGCACATCGTCGAAACACTTGTCGCGACTGCGCGAGGAGAACTCCCCACCCAGGTCATCCTCCCAGTTTGGGCCCCATTCGATCTTGTCCATTTTCTTGCCGGTAATCACCGACACAGGGCGCGCAGTGGGCGGGGTTTCCGACAGCTTGGCATTCTGCAGATGTTCGTAATCGTAGGTGAACGGCTCGTAGTAATCGTCAATCTCGGGCAGGTTCGGGTTGCCGAAGATATTGGCCAGGATGCGCCACTTGGCGCCCTGGCGCGGCTCGATCTTGCCATTGCTGTTGCGCTTCCAGCCGCCGTTCCAGATATCCTGGTTTTCCCACTGTTTCGGATAGCCGATACCGGGTTTGGTTTCCACGTTGTTGAACCAGACATATTCCATGCCATCGCGCGAGGTCCACACGTTCTTGCAGGTGACGGAGCAGGTATGGCAGCCGATGCATTTGTCCAGATTAAGGACCATGGCCACTTGGGCGCGGATTTTCATTTTGCAGCCTCCTTGTTTTCATCCAGCGGGCCTTCCAGCCAGTCCACATTTTTCATTTTGCGTACGATCACGTATTCATCCCGGTTGGAGCCGACCGTCCCGTAATAATTGAAACCGTAGGAGAGCTGCGCATAGCCGCCGATCATGTGGGTCGGCTTGGTGACCGTGCGCGTCACGCTGTTATGGATACCACCGCGATAGCCGCTGGTTTCCGCACCCGGCACATTGATGATTTTTTCCTGTGCGTGATACATCAGCGCCATGCCGCGCGGCACGCGCTGGCTGACCACGGCGCGGGCAGTCAGCGTGCCATTCACGTTGTAGACCTCGATCCAGTCGTTATCCACAATCCCGGCTTCCTTCGCCTCCGGTTCGGAGATCCAGACGTGCGGCCCGCCGCGCGACAGTGTCAGCATGCGCAGGTTGTCCGTATAGGTGCTGTGGATGCCCCATTTCTGGTGTGGCGTGATCCAGTTCAACACCAGTTGGGTGTTGCCGTTGCCCATCTTGTCGATTACCGGCTTGACGGTCTTGGTGTCGATGGGCGGTTTGTATACGCATAGCCCTTCGCCGAAATCCAGCATCCACTTGTGGTCCTGGTAGAACTGCTGGCGTCCGGTCAGGGTGCGCCAGGGGATGAATTCATGAATGTTGGTGTAGCAGGCGTTGTAACTCACATGCTCCGACTCCAGCCCGCTCCAGGTGGGCGAGGAGATGATCTTGCGCGGCTGTGCCTGCACGTCGCGGAAACGGATCTTGTCGTCTTCGCGCGGGATGGCCAGATGGGTATGGTCGCGTCCGGTGATTTTGGACAACGCTTCCCACGCCTTCACCGCCACCTGGCCATTGGTTTCCGGCGCCAGCATCAGGATCATTTCGCACGCATCGATGGCTGATTCGATACGCGGCAAGCCCTTGCTGATGCCTTCTTCCTGCACCGTATAATTCAGTTCGGCGAGCTGTTTCACTTCGCTTTCGGTGTTCCAGGAAATACCCTTGCCGCCGTTGCCGATTTTGCTCAGTAACGGGCCCACCGAGGTGAATTTCTTGTAGGTATCGGCGTAATCGCGCGTCACCACCGTCATGTTGGGCATGGTCTTGCCAGGGATGGCGTCGCATTCGCCTTTCTTCCAGTCCTTCACCCCCATCGCCTGCCCCAGTTCGCTCGGGGTGTCGTGCATCAGCGGGGTCAGCACCAGATCCTTCCGGGTGCCCAGATGCGTGGCGGCGAGTTCGCTGAACTTTTTCGCGATGGTCTTGTAGATTTCCCAGTCCGACTTGCTTTGCCACAACGGCTGCACGGCTTCGGACAGCGGATGGATGAAGGGATGCATGTCCGACGTATTCAGGTCGTCCTTCTCGTACCAGGTGGCGGTCGGCAATACGATATCGGAATACAGGCAGGTGGTGGACATGCGGAAATCCAGCGTCACCAGCAGGTCCAGCTTGCCTTCCGCGCCCTTGTCATGCCACACCACCTCCTTGGGCTTGACTTCGCCCAGTTCCCCCAGATCCGGGCCGAATACAGCATTCTGCGTACCCAGCAGGTACTTCAGGAAATACTCGTGGCCCTTGCCGCTGGAACCCAGAATGTTGGAGCGCCACACGAACATATTGCGCGGAAAATTCTTGGGATTGTCCGGGTCTTCGCAGGACATTTTCAGCGTGCCGTTCTTGAGTTGCTCCGTTGCATATTTGACCGGATCAATGCCCGCAGCTTCCGCAGCCTTAACCACCTCGATCGGGTTGGTCTGCAACTGAGGGGCAGACGGCAGCCAGCCCATGCGCTCGGATTTCACATTGAAGTCAATCAGGCGGTAGTCCGCAACACTGGCATCGCCGGTGGGCGACAGAATTTCACTGGTATCCAGCTTCTCATGCCGCCATTGGCTGGTGTGCGCGTAAAAGAACGATGTGCCGTTCATCTGCCGCGACGGACGGTGCCAGTCCAGTGCAAAGGCCAGCGGCGTCCAGCCGGTTTGCGGGCGCAGTTTTTCCTGTCCCACGTAATGCGCCCAGCCGCCGCCGGACTGGCCGATGCAACCGCACATCATCAGCATGTTGATGATGCCGCGGTAAATCATGTCCATGTGATACCAGTGATTCAGCCCGGCACCGACGATCACCATGGATTTGCCGTGGGTCTTGTCTGCGTTGTCGGCGAATTCGCGCGCCACGGTGATGATGTCGGCGCGTTTCACACCGGTGTGCTTTTCACCCCAGGCCGGGGTGTACGGTGCCATGTCGTCATAGCTGGTGGCCACATTGCCGCCCCCCAGCCCGCGATCCAGGCCGTAATTGGCAAGCAACAGGTCGTAAACCGTCGCCACCTTGACTTCGCTATCGTGAACACGGATGGTCTTGACCGGCACATTGCGCACCTGCACATCATCGGCGTCGGTGCCGCCAAAATAGGGGAAGCCGACACCGGCAACGGCATCCCTGACATCCATCAGGCTAAGCCTGGATTTGATTTCCTGACCGGATCCGGCATCGCGCATTTCCAGATTCCACATGCCGCTCTGCCCCCAGCGGAAACCGATCGAGCCGTTGGGTGCGACCAGATAGCCGGTATTTTCATCGATCACGATGGTTTTCCAGTCGGGATTGTTTTCCTGCCCGAGCTTGCCATCCAGATCGGACGCGCGCAGGAACCGGTCCGGCACCAGCGTGCCGTTATGCTCTTTCAGCATCACCAGCATCGGCATGTCGGTGAACTGGCGGCAATAGCCGTCGAAATATTCGCTCTTTTTGTTCAGATGGAATTCTTTGAGAATAACGTGCCCCATCGCCATCGCCAGGGCGGCATCGGTGCCTTGCCGGGGCGCCAGCCAGATATCGCCGAACTTGACCATCTCGCCATAGTCGCTGGAGACGGCGACGGTTTTGGTGCCCTTGTAACGCACCTCGGTGAAGAAATGCGCATCCGGCGTACGCGTCTGCGGGATGTTGGAACCCCATACCATCAGGTAGGTGGAGTTGTACCAGTCTGCGGATTCGGGCACGTCTGTCTGTTCGCCCCATACCTGCGGCGAAGCCGGCGGCAGATCGCAATACCAGTCATAAAAAGACAAGGGAACGCCACCGATCAGCGACAGGTAACGCGACCCGGCGGCATAGCTCACCATCGACATCGCCGGGATCGGCGAGAATCCCACCACCCGGTCAGGGCCGTAGTCCTTGATGGTGGACACGTTGGCCGCGGCAATCATTTCCGTGACTTCATCCCACTTGGCGCGCACGAAACCACCCTGTCCGCGCACCGATTTGTAGCGCTTTGCGGTTTCCGGATTCTGGCTGATCGCCTGCCAGGCTTGCACCGGCTCCATGGTTTTGCGGGCTTCGCGCCATAATTCCATCAGGCGGCCGCGGATCATCGGGTATTTCACGCGCTGCGCGCTATACACATACCAGGAGTAGCTGGCGCCGCGGGGGCAGCCGCGCGGCTCGTGGTTGGGCAGATCCGGACGGGTACGCGGGTAGTCGGTCTGCTGGGTTTCCCAGGTGATCAGTCCGTTCTTGACGTAGATTTTCCAGCTGCATGAACCGGTGCAGTTCACCCCGTGGGTGGAGCGCACGATCTTGTCGTGCTGCCAGCGCTGGCGATAACCGTTTTCCCAGCTCCGGTCTTCCTGGGTCACGACACCGTGATCGCCGGAGAAGTTTGCAACGTTCTTCTTGAAAAAACTCAATCTGTCGATGAAATGGCTCATTTATTTGCTCCTAAGGTTATATTCAGCCGCCATACCCTTGACTCAGCAAGGTACCGGCGCATTTTTGCGTGAGTAATACCACCAGGTGACGGCGATACAGCTCAGATAGAAACCGATGAATATATACAACGCGGCCTGCGGCCCGCCGGTCAGCGCAATGGAGGTGCCGAAGCTCTTCGGAATGAAAAATGCACCGTAGGCCGCAATGGCGGAGATGAACCCCAACACCGCTGCCGAGCGCATGCCGGACTCCTTCGCCGCCACCGACTCAACGGCAGCATCGCCGTGGAGTTCGGCTTCGCGCAGATACATGCTCAGGCAAATCACTGGAATCATGCGGAAGGTCGAACCGTTGCCGATGCCGGTGCTGAGAAACAGCACCATGAACATCGCCAGGAAACCCCAGAACGCACCGGGCTGGGTGCGTATGCCGAGGAAGTAGATCACCCCCAGCACCGCCACAGCCATGGCCACGAACGTCCAGAAGGTCACGCGCGCGCCGCCCAGCTTGTCCGATATCCATCCGCCCACGGGGCGGAACAGGGCGCCGACCATGGGGCCCAGGAAAGCGTATTGGGTCGGGTCCACGTCAGGGAACTGGAGCTTGGTCAGCAACGGCAACCCGGCGGAAAAGCCGATAAAAGAACCGAACGTGCCAACATACAGCCAGCTCATCAGCCACATGTGCTTGCGTTTGAAAATAACCGCCTGCTCGCGAAACGAGGCGCGCGCCGTCGCCAGATCGTTCATGCCGAACCAGGCGGCGAGCGTGGAAGCAATAATGAACGGCACCCAGATGAAGCCGGCGTTCTGAATCCACATGGTCCTGGTGACATCACCCTTGGCCCAGGTTTGCGGTTCGCCCCCAAAGGCACCGAACACGCCGATCGTAATCACCAGCGGCACGACGAACTGCACCACGCTCACCCCCAGGTTGCCGAGGCCGGCGTTCAGTCCCAGCGCCATGCCTTTCTGGCTTTTCGGAAAGAAAAAACTGATATTGGACATGCTGGACGCGAAGTTGCCGCCCCCGAATCCGGCCAGCAGCGCCAGGACCAAAAATACCGAGTATGGCGTATGGGGATCCTGCACCGCGACCCCCATCCAGATTGCCGGTATCAGAAGCGATGCGGTGCTGATGGCAGTCCACCGGCGCCCGCCGAAAATCGGCACCATGAACGAGTAGAAAACCCTCAGCGTGGCGCCGGAAAGACCGGGCAACGCCGCCAGCCAGAACAGTTGGTTTTCGTCGAAATTGAACCCGATATTGGGCAAATTCACCACCGCCACGCTCCACACCATCCACACGGCGAACGCGAGCAGCAACGCCGGGATCGATATCCACAGGTTACGGGTCGCGATGCGCTTGCCTTTCTCTTCCCAGAAAGCGGCATCTTCCGGTCGCCACTCGGTAATGACATGGCCTTCGCGTCTTGGATTCGTTTTTAATACGGTGCGGGCCATTCTGCCGCTCCTTTTCTGCTCATTCGCGTTGGCAGAGTATTGCTGCCAGCGCGTTCTCCATGGAGTCCCGGTACGCTCATATCAACTCTTCCTTCATCATCGCGGCGCGCAGCTCATCTTTCTTCGCCAGCACCGCCATTTTTTCTGCCTTGACGGCGTAATAGGTCCAGATCATCACGGTGGCTACCAGACCGTAGAGCAGCATGAAGCAGCTGCTACGCACGCCGATCCTGTCCGCGGCCACGCCGAACAGAATCGGCAGGCTGAATCCGCCCAAGCCGCCGATCACTCCGACCAGGCCGCCGACCGAGCCGATGTTGTCGTGGTAATAGTCGGCGATGCAGCGGTACACGCTGGCCGAACCGAATCCCTGGGCAGTGCCTACCACGAAGATCAAAATGGTGAATACCCATACATTGAGGCCAATGTGCAGGGAGACATCACCCTTGATGCCGTGAATGGTCATGGTGGTCGGCGGGTAGGAGAGGAAAAACAGGCACACCAGACAGATCCAGAATACCCACCAGTTCACGATGCGGCCGCCGAACTTGTCTGAAACCCAGCCCCCTAAAGCGCGTACGCTGCCGGCAGGAAGCGTGAAGAGTATGGTGATCAATGCCGCCGTCTTGAAGTCGAGGCCGTACTCGGCGATGTAGTACTTGGGCAACCACAGGGCCAGCGCCACGAACCCGCCGAACACGAAGAAGTAGGCGAGCCCGAAGCGCCACACCCGCGCATCCTTGAGAGGCGCGAGTTGCTGGGCAAGGGTGATGTGCTTGAGCCGGCCCGCCTTGCGCTCCTCGTAGCGCGGATCGGTGGAGGTCAACAACCAGAACGCCACCGCCATCACCAGCATGGCGATGGAATAGACTTGCGGGACGGCGCGCCAGCCCCAGGCCACCACAATCAAGGGAGCCACGAAGTTGGTAATGGCAGCACCCGTATTGCCTGCGCCAAAAATACCCATGACGGTGCCTTGCCGCTCCTTGCTGAACCAGGACGAGGTGTACTGAATACCGATGGCGAAAGCACCTCCCGCCAGCCCGACGAACAGCCCGACTACCAGGTATTGCCAGTACTGGGTGGCGAAGGCGAGTCCATAGGTCGAGACCGCTACCAGGATCATTTGTACCAGGTAGATGATCCGCCCACCGAAGCGATCGCTCAAAATCCCCAGCGGCAAACGTACGAGAGAGCCGGTCAGGATCGGCGTCGCCACCAGCAGTCCGAATTCGGTCTCGTTTAATCCCAGCTCGCTCTTGATTTTGATACCGATAATGGAGAACATGGTCCACACGGCAAAGTTAAAGGCAAACGCCAAAGTGCTCATGCCCAGAGCCAAACCCTGTTTTTGAGTATGTGTCGTCATTTTTTACGCTTTACGCCCTGATGATGATGATCGATCCCTGTTACCCTTGAGCGCAGTGTAGGCTTGGGAAAGATAACTGCCTATCCGTACGAATCCCGCAAAAAGCACCCGCATACCACCAAAGAGGTACGCGAGAAACATGGCTAACACCTTGATACAATTTTGTTTCATTGCGATGAAATACAGAAAATGAAGCGCTGTCGCATTATTGGTGGTACACCTTTTTCTCACCCTTTTCTTCCCTGGTACGGTACGCTTTCGCCTCGGCGGACATCACCGCAGATGCAGGAGAACCATAACCATGCCTACGAAACTGTTTGAACGTTCTTTATCGTTGCGCCTGGGTATTGCCATGGCCGCCATCGCACTGCTCACCGTATTGGGCATGGCAAGTTCCATCATGGTTGCTGAAACGATGCAAGGCAGCGGTACGGCCATTGATGTGGCAGGCTCCTTGCGAATGCAGAGCCATCGCATCGTGAATCTGGTGCTGCTGGCGCAGAAGCAGCAAAACCCTGATGGCAAACGCACGGCGCTGGATGCACTGCAACACTTCGACTCGACGCTGCGTGATGGCCGCCTGTTGAAAACATTGCCAACCGATCCTCGCAGCATGCCCCAAATACAATACCGGGCACTGGTCAATGACTGGCAGCAACGGCTGCATCCCGACATAGCGGCCATGTTGAAGGGCGAAAGGCTTGCTGGTGCGACAACGCGGCAAACTTATGCTGCAGAGACGGCATTGCTGGTTAAAGTGGATGGATTTGTTGATCGTGTCGATCGACTGGTCAAGCTGCTGAGCCAGAAAGTGGATACCAAAGTCGCCCTTCAGCGTACCATCCTGGGCGCCTCACTGTTTTTCACGATCGTGGTCATCTTTGTCAGTATGTACATGCTGCATACCGAGGTGCTCGTTCCGTTGCGGGATCTGCTCGATTACGCCGAGCGAATGGGACGAGGGCAATTTGATATCCGGACCCAGCATACCGGTCCGGACGAACTGGGCCGCCTGGGTCGCGCATTCAACGGGATGGCTGCGGAATTGTCCAAACTGTACCGGAATCTTGAAACCCGCGTCGCGGAAAAAACCGCAGAATTGAGCCGCAGCAACCAGTCTCTTGAATTGCTGTACCACTCCATCGCACGGCTGTATAGCGGGCCGGTCGCCCGCGACACTTACGCAATCTTGTTGAAGGATATTGAAAGCGTGCTCGACATCGGGCATGGCTCGGCATGTCTGGTGGAGGGAGAAAGCGACCGGGCCTCCCCGCTTGCCTCCACGTTCATCGCCGGTAATGGCGACGTCAATCTTTGCCAGGTATCCAATTGCGCCGAGTGCCTGGGCGGCGCCGTCATGCATCAACGCCTCGCTGGCGACAGCCAGCGGACCATACTGGCGCTACCCCTGATGGACGCCGAACGGCAGCACGGCGTGCTGCAACTGGAGATACAGAAAGGACGCACGCTCGAAGCCTGGCAAATGCAGCTGCTCGAAGCCTTGTGCCGGCATATCGGCACCGCCATCGGCACGGCGCGCAAGAGCGAGCAAAGCCGGCGCGTCTCCCTGCTCGAGGAACGTGCCGTCATCGCGCGCGAACTGCATGATTCGCTGGCCCAGTCCCTCTCCTTCATGAAAATCCAGGTGAGCCGCTTGCAATCCGTGCTTGGTACGCCGCCGCCTGCGGAGGCGGGAAAAATACTTTCCGAGCTACGCCAGGGCCTCAACAGTGCCTACCGCGAACTCAGGGAGCTGCTTACTACCTTCCGCCTGAAAATCGAAGGCGCCGGGCTGGCGGCCGCGCTGCAAGACACCGTCGCCGAATTTTCCAGGCGTGGAGATATCCCGATTCAGCTCGACGTCCATTTAGTTGGCTGTCACCTGTCGGCCAACGAGGAAATCCACGTGTTGCAGATCATTCGGGAAGCCCTGTCCAATGTCGTGCATCACGCCAGGGCCCGGCAAGTTAAAGCAATGGTTAGCTTGGACAGCGACGGCATATTGTCGGCCACGGTGGAAGACGACGGCATCGGCTTCAATGGCTCTCCGGACATGCACCATTACGGCATGGCCATCATGCAGGAACGCGCGCGCAGCCTGGGAGGAAAACTGGAAACGGAAAACCGTGCGACAGGAGGAACCCGCGTGTCACTGAGCTTCAAACCGGCCGCCTGCAACGAACCGGCGCCGGTACAACTGCACGGATTTGCAACATGAACGCCACCACAGATTTCTCGGTATTGATCATCGACGATCACCCGCTGTTCCGCAAAGGCGTGATCCAGCTCATCGGCATGGCCGAGGAATTCCGCGTCATCGGCGAGGCATCAAGCGGCAAGGAAGGTATCGAACAAGCCCATGCGCTGCAACCGGACCTGATATTGCTCGACCTCAACCTGAAGGACATGAGCGGCATCGACGTGTTGAAGGCGCTGAAAACGAAAGACGCCGACTGGCGCGTCATCATGCTCACCGTATCGGACCACTCGGACGATCTGATCGCCGCGTTGCGCGCCGGTGCCGACGGCTATCTGCTGAAGGACATGGAACCCGAAGATCTGCTGGCCAGTATCCGTACCGGTGCCCAGGGACGCATGACCCTGACCGATGGCCTGGCCGGCATGCTGGCCCATGCCCTGCGGCACGAGGCGCGTCCCGACACGCCGCAGGAAGCCGGGCTTACCGAGCAGGAAACCAATATCCTGGAACAGGTCGCCACCGGCAAGAGCAACAAGCTGATCGCGCGCGAACTGGGAATTACCGAAGGCACGGTCAAAGTGCATATCAAGCACCTGCTGAAAAAGCTCAATCTGCGCTCCCGCGTTGAAGCGGCCGTGTGGGCCGTCGAAAGAGCCGGACGCAGCTGAACGGGCAGCCCAAATACATCTTAACGGCGCGCAAAACGGATGACAATGTTCACGTGTTGGCGTTCGACATATTCCACTTCGATCGTCCCGCCATAGCGCTGGTGCATTTGATCGATCAACGGCAACGGACGTTGACGAATGCATGACCTCCCCTGGCTGCAAGACATCCAGAGCGCCGATATGGCCGCATGGCGGAAACGCCTGGCGACGCTGCGGACATCGACAAGACGGGATTGTCCATCGAAAATCTTCAGATTCTGCAGCATGATCAATCTCCTTATTTCCTGATCGAGTGGCGCTGCTGGACTATTCTCCCGAAGAGCCTGGGCCGGTTGTCTACAATAAGGCGGTCGCTGATGTACAGGATCGCCTCCAGGCGCGAATCATGGAAGCCGATATCGACGTCCATGAAGATGAGTTTCAATATTGGCGCAAGCCGGGCCGTCAGAAAAAGAGCGCGTAAGCCTCATGCAACTTCAGGCTCGCCCTTCTCATATGGATTGATGCCTGCCAAATGCAGCCGGCTCTCATTTTCCGGCTTCGATCATTCACCCAAAAGGATCATAAATGAAAGCCATTGCCTACCAAAATCCTCATCCAATCACATCACTGGAATCATTTGAGAATATCGCGCTTCCCGATCCGGTTGCGCTCGAACACGACCTCCTGGTCGAGGTGAAGGCCATCTCGGTTAATCCGGTGGATACCAAGGTTCGTGCCTCAAGTGGGGCTGCGCCGGGCGAATGGAAGGTGCTGGGCTGGGATGCTGCAGGTGTCGTTCGCTCCGTGGGTGCCGCAGTCACGCAATTCAAGGTGGGCGATCGCGTCTGGTACGCCGGTGATATCACCCGCATGGGCACCAATGCCGAACTTCATCTTGTCGATGAGCGGATTGCCGGCCACATGCCGCAGAGCCTCGATTTCGCGCAGGCTGCCGCCCTGCCCCTGACCTCGATCACGGCGTGGGAAATGCTGTTTGACCGGCTGCAACTCAAGCCCGGAAAAAATCACGGCAACGACACCCTGCTCATCATTGGCGCATCGGGGGGCGTCGGATCGATCATGACCCAGCTCGTCCGCCATCTGACCGACGTGACCGTCATCGGCACCGCCTCGCGCCCCGAAACGCAAGCCTGGGCCCGTGAATTGGGCGCGCATCATGTCATCGACCACGCTCGCCCGATCAGTCAAGAACTGAAGCGCATCGGCATCAACCAGGTGTCGCACATCGTCAGCCTTAACAAGACCGACGAACACTTCCCGGAAATTGTCGAAGCCATCGCCCCCCAGGGCAAGTTCGGCCTCATCGACGACCCGGCGTCGCTCGACATCCGCCAGTTGAAACGCAAGAGCGTCTCCGTGCATTGGGAGTTCATGTTCACCCGTTCCATGTTCAAAACCGCCGACATGGTTGCCCAGCAACACTTGCTGGATGAAATGGCCCGCTTGGTCGATGCCGGGATTATTCGCACCACCCTGGCGGAGCACTTCGGGACCATCAACACAGAAAACCTGCGGCGTGCCCACCAGTTGCTGGAATCAGGCAAGGCACGCGGCAAGATTGTGCTTGAAGGCTTCTGACAGACCATGACAGGGAGTAGCTCTGCTACCCCCTTGCGATAGCTCAGTCGTTACAGGGTCACTCAATCACCTCGGTCAGGTGGTCATTCACCAGCCAGTCGCCAATGCTGTTCATCACCACCCGCTCCCGACCGACAAATCCGTGCGCCGTGAAGGCCTGGCAGTCGGGACCATGCGGATTGCTCTGACCCTTGACCCGCATGATCGGGATAATGCCTTGGTACTTTTCCAATGGTGCAAAGGGTGTGAGATCGCAGGGATCATCCTGGTGATGCACCAGGAGCTGTCGCATCGATGCCTTGGTCAGATCAATCCCATACAAAACCAGGCCTATTTCCCGGTGCGGCTTCGTGATAGAAGAGGTATGAATGACAGCGTCCACCTTGCCGCCCAGCTTGAGCGCGAGTATCTCGGTTGACACTGTTCCGTAGCTAGTACCGATCAAGGCCACCTTGACTTGCGGACCGACGATGGCCTTGAGCGCCTCGATCTGCGCTTCAACATCGCGCACCTGTTTGTCGCTGGCCCGATAACTGTCGCCGCAGTCCGCGAATTGGTCCGAAGGACAATCAAGCGTCGCCACCGCGATGTCGTTTGACACCAGATGACGCCGGGCCCGAACCAGGAAATTCCCTTTCAGCCCATACTCGATGACGCCGTCATTCTGAGCCAATCGAAGGATGCCGGGGTAGCCGGGAAAGGACACCACCAGCCACTTTTCACCCTGGGTTGCTTTGCGGCTCAGCAGGGAGCGCTGATAGACCCCCTCGCGCGGGGTGGTTTCGACGATTTGCTCGGTGAGCCCTTCCGCTTGAGGATTGCCAGCGGCAAAGGAGGGCGCTATCTGCGCGCCCATAAACGTAAGGGTTGCGGCTGCATAGACTATCAATCGCATTGCTGTTCCTTTGTCCGGGTTATACGCAAAGACAGGCCTCAATCAATTTACGAATTCATACTAGATTAGTATCGCTTTAATGAATAGGAAGATTTGTTGAAATTGTCCTTCTGCATCGCCTCCAGATGAGGGGTTCAGGTGAGCACTGTTCGAGCTCCGCAGCAGCTTGCGGTTTGTACGAGCTGTCAGGGCATTCGCTACCCCCGGCGAACTATATTCAAGCGATGCGCGTCGAATAGGCGCGTCAATTAGTTTTAATATGTGTGAACGCAAAACCCGACCATGTCATCCGGTCGGATTGAACGTTGTATCGCTATTCCTTGATCCGGGAAAACGCATGATCCTTGCCGCAATCGCTCTGTTCTGTCTGGCCGCCCTGCTTGGCCTGGGGCTCGTGGTTTGGGCGTGCGCTATCGGCGTGGCTCCCGGACCTTGGCGGCGGGGCACGCCGGCGTCGCCCTGCTGGGCCTGATCCTGTTGGGAAAACATATCCTCAGCAGTCCCATTCAGGTGTTGTACAACGATGCGGCGCTACTGTTTATTCTGGCACTGCTCGGCGGCTTGGTTTTTCTGGCCCTGCGCATGGGCAATCACGAACATCGCCCGCCACCGCCGATGATTGGCGTCAGCCTCCACGCGGCCATGGCCATTACGGCGCTGCTGCTGTTGGTGTTGGGGTACACGCATCGCTGACCCCGGCATTGCCTGCATATGGTTGAACCTGCCTGTCTATCTGGAGTCACTCTGATCACCAATATTCACAAAACTTCTGTTCAGGTCAGGTCAGGCCGCGCGGCAGGTTTTTGTCTATTCACGTAATTAATCAGGAGAATGTCATGGGTGAGCTAATCAGTTTCAAACGACCGGACGGTCAGGATGCCAAAGGCTATATGGTTGAGCCTGCGCAGGGTAGCAGCGCGCCGGGGATCGTGGTGATCCAGGAGTGGTGGGGTCTGAACGACCAGATCAAAGGCGTTGCGGATCAATTTGCCGCGGCCGGTTATCGCGTGCTGGTGCCCGATTTGTTTCGCGGCAAACTGACGCTGGATGCGACCGAGGCCGAACATCTGATGAAGGACCTCGACTTCGGTGATGCGGCGGGCCAGGACATTCGCGGCGCGGTTCAATACCTCAAAAATACTGGCAGCCCCAGGGTCGGCGTGAACGGCTACTGCATGGGCGGCGCCCTGACGGTGCTCGCGGCCGTGTTCGTTGCCGAGAGCGATGCCAACACCACCTGGTACGGCTATCCACCGCTCGAATACGTGGATGCCGCCAAGATCAAGGCGCCCATGCTCGGCCACTGGGGCACCCGCGACCAGTTCTTCGCCATCAACGGTGTCGACGCGCTGGAAGAGAAACTGAAGCAGGCCGGCGTCGGCCATGAGTTCTACCGCTACGATGCCAAACATGCCTTCGCCAACGAAGAATCCGATTCCAGGAACTTGCCGCCACTCGGTTATAACCCCGAGGCTGCAAAACTTGCCTGGCAGCGGACCATCGCGTTCTTCGACAAGCAACTGCGTCAATAGAAAACTCATGCGCAAGGCGCGCGACTTCGCGTTCTTTGAAATTCCCCTTCTGCGTCGCTTCGTCTGAGCCGGTCGGGCGTGATGTTCCGGTGAGTACTTTAGAGCGCTACGCGCGATAGTTGAGTGCCGGGGACAGCCCGGCAAACCATGTTCAAGCAATAGCTGCCCTGGCTAAACGCTTTGAGACGCTGACGACACGCTCCGGAATCGGCAATCCGCTTCCGGACAGCCGACGCAAGACGCATCCAGCCTCGCGTTGCGCGTGTTGATGGCCTCCAGTTCCTTCTTGTCCATAACGCAGTGCAAAGACTGGAAAGCTCCGCAGATCAGGCCATTCGGACCATCCGCTTCCAGATTGAGCTTGAATGCCCGCATAAAACTGGTGGAGGCCTCGGTCTCATAGCCGGATACCAGCACCTCGAGCTGGCGCTTTCCGGGCTGGGAACCGGCGGGGCCGGTCAGGCGCCATTCATAGTCACGCACAATCGAATTGCCAAGCGCCGCGTCCACGGGAATGGCGATGATCCACGGAGTGTGCGAGCGCAGCACCGGAATCTCCTGCGGATCGATGTCCGGAACAGGAAAGTAATAGATCATGCTTCGCGCAGGATCCTCCGGGTGTTCATCATGCACGGTCAGAAAAGCCTTGAGGGAAATCAGGTGCAGGTCGAACGGGTTGGCATTGATCAGCCGGAACAGGATGTTCGGCGTCTGCTTGAGGCCGTAGGAGGGATTAAATACCGCGCCGTCGGAGAGGCGCAAATCAATGGCCGGCTTGATCAGCTTCGCAGTGATTACCGCCTGGAAGATCATGTTGAGAACCAGGATGGCAAAGGCATGGGCGAACAGGATCGTCATCACCACGAGGTTCGGGTTATCCCTGAACGGAGTCGGCGCGGCATCCTTATAACCACTCAGGTTGAAACTCGCGATGACCGCCCGTTTCAGCAGGCCGAATCCCTCTGCCAGGGTACCCGGCAAGAGCACGGCATAAACCGACAGAATGGCCAGGGTGACGACACCCACCAGGGCAATATAGGTGACAAAGAGCGTGACGAGCGACTTGCGATGGAAATTCGGGAGCCAGGGCAGTTTAGAGATCATGGGGTTATTTTAGAATTTTTGATGATAGGCAAACCACGAAGCCAGCATTGACCCCGTGCGTGTTCTTGCTGATTCCGCAATGGGTTCAGGTTAATCCAATTACCATTTTCGAGACTTTCGCCTTTAATTAATTGGTGCGCTATTTTAACTTTCACCTTTGCTTGCACACAAGCCAGCCACTCCATTCATGGTGATCGATAGGCGAGCACTGTTCGAACTCCGCAGCAGCTTGCGGTTTGTGCAAGCTGTCAGGGCGTTTGCGCAGCCCCCGCCTGAGCGGTTCTGACGAAGGCATCCCGAAGGGACGGCACAATGGGGTGGCCTTCTTTCGGGTTACCTTTTCCTGGCCACACAAGAAAAGGTGGCTAGCCCCGGCAAACCATGCTCAAGCGATGCACGTCGAATAGACGCGCCGATTAGCTCTGGCATGCGTTAATGCAAGACTTGGCCGTAACTACATGGTGCCGAACCGTGGCCTGTCCCCTATTTGTTTTCACCGCGACGGAGCGGCATTGATTTCAAGCTGCGCTACTGGCTGACCGGATGAGTCCTGACCGCGTTGCGGCCAGCCGCTTTTGCCTCATACAGCGCGGCATCGGCCCTGCGAACGATGTCGTCGATGCGCGTGTCATCCGGATGGCATCTGCAGAGTCCGGCGCTCATGGACAGGGGGACGCTGCCGTTCGATGCACGGAGATTCACCCGGCTCACTTCTTCACGGATTTTCTCGGCCAGCACAATTGCGCCAGACGGTGGCGTTCCCGGCAGCAACAGCCGGAATTCATCGCCCCCCGCTCTGGCAAAAATGTCCTGCTCGCGCAGGTTGGCCGTGACAATCTGGACGAATTTGCGCAGCGCATCATCGCCGGCTTCGTGGCCGAGCGTGTCGTTGATTTTCTTGAAATGATCGAGGTCCAGCACCAGCAGGGAGAACGCTTCGCCGGTGCGCTTGAAGCGCGCGAATTCCTGGTCGGCCAGTTCGTAGAAGGTGCGCAGGTTCACAGCGCCGGTCAGGAAATCTTCCCTGGCCGCCTGCGCGAGTTCGTCTTCCAGGCGCTTGCGATCGGTAATGTCGAGTATCACCCCCGAGATGCCGTCGGGCCGCCCATCCGCTTTGTGAAACACCGACTTGTAGAAGATAACATCGTGGACGCTGCCGTCGGCGTAGCGCACATTGGTTTCGTAGGTTTGCGTCCCGCCGTCGGCCAGCAGATCGCGATCGGCCTTCTCGTAGATGGCGGCCAACTCGGCGGGGGCGACGTCATAAACGGTCGCGCCGATGATTTTGGCTCGCGGCAGGCCGATATAGCTCTCGAATGCGCGATTGCAGGCAATGTAACGGCAGTCCTCGTCCTTGATGAATATCGGACTCGGCAGCATGTCGATCGCGTTCTGGATACGCCGGGCTATATCCGGATCAGTTTGCTCGTCTCTCAATTTCAGAAGCCTCCATTTTTCTTCGTCCTTGCGCGCCCAATCGACCCTTGAGATAAATCGAGCCTGGCCCCGTTAATTGGAGCAATTCATCGAGTGATACAAAATCCGGGGTTAGGTCTCAATACTATTCGGTTAATTACCAATATCCCATACAAATTGAGTGGCTATTATGATGCTTCTGCACAAAATCCTGCTTAAGCAGGCAGTATCGAGACCTAATCCCATCGTGGCAAGACCGGGCAGCCGGGTGATAGTGGAAATAGGGATACAAAAATAGCCACGCGCAACGCGTGTGACTCAAGGTTTTTTGAACTTCCCCTTCTGCGCCGCTTCGTCTGGGCCGGTCGGGCGGGAGATTCAGGCGAGCACTGTTCGAGCTCCGCAGCAGCTTGCGGTTTGTGCAAGCTGCCAGGGCGTTTGCGCAGTCCCCGTCTGAGCGGTTCGGACGAAGGTATCCCGAAGGGACGGCGCAGTGGGGTGGCCTTCTTTTGGGTTACCTCTTCTTGGCCACACAAGAAAAGGTAACTAGCTGCCGGGCTACCCCCGGCAAACCATGTTCAAACGATACACATCGAACGGGCGCGTCAATTTGATAATTGGTATGTGTTAATGAAAGACCTGGCCCCGAAGTTTCCCGTGCCGCCCTGGTTCACGACGCGATGGATTGAGTTTTCAGTGATAATGTGAGCGGTACCGATTATCCCGAAATCACATCACATGACAGTTGAAGGCCACCCTATTCCGACCCACTCTCCCCACCTATTCAAAGGCTTTGCCGCTGCGGCTGCGGTCATCGTGATCTGGTCCGGGTTCAACCTCGTCTCCCGGCTGGGTGGACGCAGCCCGCTTACACCCTATGACATGGCTGCCCTACGTTTCGTCTTCTCGGGGCTCGTATGTCTGCCGTTTGTGTTGATCCGATGGCGACGCCTCAACTGGCAGCGACTCGCCGTGCTGGCCGCATTTGGCGGCATGAGCTATGGCTTATTCGTTTACGCGGGCTTTTCACTTGCGCCGACCGCCCATGCGGGCATTCTGGTCAACGGCGGCATTCCATTTGCGACTGCATTGATTGCCTGGCTCATACTCGGGAACCGCCC
Organism: Sulfuriferula sp.; assembly: GCF_054605375.1. Classification (NCBI taxonomy): domain Bacteria; kingdom Pseudomonadati; phylum Pseudomonadota; class Betaproteobacteria; order Nitrosomonadales; family Sulfuricellaceae; genus Sulfuriferula; species Sulfuriferula sp. The sequence continues at coordinate 50,247 of NZ_JBTSEG010000001.1, forward strand.
TGGCGTCCGGTCTGAATTCGCCCTGCTGGTCGCAGGTTTGGGGATCGTGTTGATCGGCATCCACAGCTTTGGTCAATTTTCCGGGGCACCCGCCCATCAATGGGTGGGGGATGTGTTCTTTCTCCTTGCCGCAATCTGCTATGCCAGCTTTGGCTTGTTGCTCAAGCATTGGCATGTCTCGCCCCTCGAAGCCACGATCGGTGTCGCCGTGATTTCAATGGTTTGCTACACGCCTGTTTATCTCCTGTTTCTGCCCAAGGCCATCACCACCGTTCCCCTGTCCTTCATCCTGTTGCAAGGCGTGTATCAAGGCATCCTGGCTGCCTCGATTGCCGGCCTGCTCTTCGCCTACGCCATACACAACATCGGAACGCAGCGAGCAACCCTCATGCTGGCCATGGTTCCTGGTATCTCGGCAGTCGCCGCCGTACCCTTGCTGAGGGAATCCCTCGATGCCGTGACCATTGCCGGCGTCGTGCTTGTGACGATCGGCGCTGTTCTGGGCGCTACACATCAATCAGCAAAATGAGGATAAAGGGCGAACGATCTTGGAGTCAGGTCTTGCCACAAAAAGCCACGCGCAACGCGTGTGACTCAAGGTTTTTTGAAATTCCCCTTCTGCGCCGCTTCGTCTGAACCGCTCTGGCGGGAGCTTTAGGCGAGCACTGTTCGAGCTCCGCAGCAGCTTGCGGTTTGTGCAAGCTGTCAGGGCGTTTGCGCAGCCCCCGCCTGACCGGTTCGGACGAAGGTATCCCGAAGGGACGGCGCAGTGGGGTGGCCTTCTTTTGGGTTACCTTTTCTTGGCCAAACAAGAAAAGGTGACTAGCTGCCGGGCTACCCCCGGCGAACTATGCTCAAGCGAGACGCGTGGCATTGACGCGCTAATTAGCTTTGGTATGTGTTAATGCAGACGGTATCTGACCCTGGGTTATTTTTGAATTGTTTTGGCTTATGGTTGAGGCAAAAGGCAAGGCCTGACCCTGTGAACTCCAGGCCTGACCCTGTGAACTCCTGAACTCCTGAACTCCTGAACTCCTGAACTCCTGAACTCCTGAACTCCTGAACTCCTGAACTCCTGAACTCCTGAACTCCTGAACTCCTGAACTCCTGAACTCCTGAACTCCTGAACTCCTG
>NZ_JBTSEG010000001.1:51390-315069 GCF_054605375.1 Sulfuriferula sp.
ACTCCTGAACTCCTGAACTCCTGAACTCCTGAACTCCTGAACTCCTGAACTCCTGAACTCCTGAACTCCTGAACTCCTGAACTCCTGAACTCCTGAACTCCTGAACTCCTGAACTCCTGAACTCCTGAACTCCTGTGAACTCCTGTGAACTCCTGTGAACTCCTGTGAACTCCCCGTTAATGAAAGACCCCGGCATGCGGCATGCGGTGGCTGGCCTGCGGCCTGCGGGACTCAAGCCCGACAGCCTGCTAGGAAGATTTCGTCTTACTTGGTTTCTTGAGCGCGGTTGTAGATTTTGATTTTGCAGCTACCGAAGGCAGTGTCGGATTGACGAGCGCAGCATCTACGGATGTTGGTCCATTCCCCTTTGCCGGCATCAAACCAACCTTCGAAACCCCGATCATTGCACCAGGGTTAAGAGATGCCGGATCCGGGCCCACAGCACCCATACCGATCTGAAATTCGACTAGAAGGTCATAACGCCCCTCATGAATCCCGTAGTGCTTTATCAGAACGGTCGTCAAATCGCGCATTGACAAGGGCGGCTCAACAGGAACAGGCTGTGAACCGCCAGTCAGATCGTCAGTGGACACTGGCTTTCTCCCAAATTGATTCACCAGATGCACTTGCAACAAGTTTTTTCAATGACTCATCCTGGAAATTAACGTTAACGTCGTGCTGGTGATGGTGCGTAACAACACCGTCCATATCGATAGCGGTCTGAATTGCCTGCTTAACGAAATCGTTCAGTTTAATTTTCTTCAGATGAGCCACTTTGGCTGCCTTACTATGTAATTCAGAACCAATGCGCACATTAAAGGTGCCACTGTATGGTTTGCTGGCAGGCTTGCCGACACGTTGGCAGTGGAGCAAGTAGCGGTCGACGGCATCCTGAAACGCCGTCCGAATTTCGGAAACGCTCTCTCCCTCATAGGTTACCAGATCATCAATGAACAGAATGCGACCATGTAGGCAAGCATCCTCGACGCTCACTTCAATCGATCCAATATATCCATTATGTGCCAGCTCAAGCAGAGCCATTTTTATCTTCTCCAATTATGCCAACAGTACGTAAAGCCTCTTTTGCCGAATCGATCTGGTACCGCTTCAAGATTCCAGATGGGTGTGTTTTTGACATACCAAAAGAAAAACCGTTCGTATGCTCAAACGTGTAATGAGAACCACCTTCGCAGTACTCCCGGAACCCAGCCCCTTTCATCAGAGCAACCAACTCGATCCAGGAGAAGTCCTTGGGTGGCGGCATCGCGCAGAGCCTACTAATTCTCTTATCTTTTTTCGACATAGGATTATTGCAGAGAGTTCCAATTTAAGCAACTAATGGTTAGTTGCACCTACTGAAGTGTCTACTATTGACAGGGTGCCTCATCCAATGAGGTTCGTGTAATTCATTCCGTAGCTCGGTGTACAAACAAAAAAGGCGCAGTCCCCCTGCGCCTTTTTTCCATTCAGCCGGTCAATCCCAGCTCAACGCCCCACCCGTCTGATACTCCGTCACCCGCGTCTCAAAGAAGTTCTTCTCCTTCTTCAAATCGATCATCTCGCTCATCCACGGGAACGGATTGCTCGCATTCGGATACAGCTCGTCCAGGCCGATCTGCTGGCAGCGCCGGTTGGCGATGAAGCGCAGGTACTCCTTGAACATGCTGGCGTTCAAACCCAGCACGCCGCGCGGCATGGTGTCTTCGGCGTAGCGGTATTCCAGCTCCACGCCCTTTTGCATCAGCACGCGGATTTCCTCGCGGAATTCCGGCGTCCACAGGTGCGGATTTTCCAGCTTGATGGTGTTGATCAGGTCGATGCCGAAATTGCAGTGCATGGATTCGTCGCGCAGGATGTACTGGTACTGCTCGGCGGCGCCGGTCATCTTGTTCTGGCGGCCCAGCGCGAGGATTTGCGCGAAGCCGACGTAGAAAAACAGGCCTTCCATGATGCAGGCGAACACGATCAGGCTTTTCAGCAGTTTCTGGTCGTTTTCCGGCGTGCCGGTGGTGAAGTTGGGGTCGGTCAGCGTCTCGATGAACGGGATGAGGAAATCGTCCTTGTCGCGGATGCTTTGCACCTCGTGATAGGCGTTGAAGATTTCGCCTTCGTCCAGGCCCAGCGACTCCACGATGTACTGGTAGGCGTGGGTGTGGATGGCTTCTTCGAACGCCTGGCGCAGCAGGTACTGGCGGCACTCCGGCGCGGTGATGTGGCGATAGGTGCCGAGCACGATGTTGTTCGCGGCGAGGCTGTCGGCGGTGACGAAAAAACCCAGGTTGCGCTTGACCACGCGGCGCTCGTCCTCGGTCAGCGCGTTGGGGTCTTTCCACTGTGCGATGTCGCGGCTCATGTTGATTTCCTGCGGCATCCAGTGGTTGGCGCAGCCGGACAGGTATTTGTCCCACGCCCATTTGTATTTGAACGGCACCAGCTGGTTGACGTCGGCGGTGCCGTTGATGATGCGCTTGTCTTCGGCGCGCACGCGGCGCGTGGCGGCAGGTTGCTCAACTGGCGCGGCGGCGGATTTCATGCCGGGCATGACGGGTTGCAGTGCAGGGCTGGAAAAGGTGTCTTCAAAACTCAGCATGGTGATGGCTCTCCTTCATTTGTTAGACCCGCGCGGGAATGCAGGTTCCGGGCGGCGGATAGTGTTAAAACCTTTAGCCACAGAGTTCACAGAGAACACAGAGAAATCGAAAACCCGAAATCCGGCATTTCTCCGTGCCCTCGGTGTTCTCTGTGGCGGCTCAGCATTTTTGCTTACTGGCACGACTCGCACGTGGGATCATCGATCGCGCAGAACTTGACCTCGGTGGCCGGTTCCGCAGCTGCGCCTTGATGATTGCTGGCGCCCCCGCTCGCGCTCACCGCGTTGAGTTCGCCGCCCTTGCCGGTGGATTTCTCGGCGCTGGTGGCACCCAGCGTACGCAGGTAGTAGGTGGTCTTGAGACCACGCAACCACGCCAGCTTGTAGGTTTCGTCGAGTTTCTTGCCGGATGCGCCAGCCATGTAGATGTTCAGGCTCTGCGCCTGGTCGATCCACTTCTGGCGGCGCGAGGCGGCTTCCACCAGCCAGCTGGTTTCCATCTCGAACGCGGTGGCATACAGCGCGCGCAGATCGGCCGGGATGCGGTCGATGCGGGCGAGCGAGCCGTCGAAGTATTTGATGTCGCCGACCATCACTTCATCCCACAATTTCAGCGCCTTGAGGTCTTTCACCAGGTACTGGTTGGACATGGTGAATTCGCCCGACAGGTTGGATTTCACGTAGATGTTCTGGTAGGTCGGCTCGATGCTGGCCGACACGCCGACGATGTTGGCGATGGTCGCGGTCGGCGCAATCGCCACGCAGTTGGAATTGCGCATGCCGTGCTGCTGGATGCGCGCGCGCAGGGCGTCCCAGTCGAGGGTGCTGGAGTCGTCCACTTCCAGGTAGCCGCCGCGTTCCGCGCCCAGCAGCTTGAGCGAATCCTGCGGCAGGATGCCGCGATCCCACAGGCTGCCGGTGAAGCTGGAATAGCGGCCGCGTTCGCTGGCCAGCTCGGTGGAGGCCCAGTAGGCGTAGTAGCACACCGCTTCCATGGAGCGGTCGGCGAATTCCACCGCGGTATCGCTGGCGTAGGGCACGCGCATTTCGTGCAGGCAATCCTGGAAGCCCATGATGCCCAGCCCGACCGGACGATGCTGCAGGTTGGAATTGCGCGCCTTGCCGACCGCGTAGAAGTTCACGTCGACGACGTTGTCGAGCATGCGCATCGCGGTATGGATGGTGCGCTGCATTTTTTCCAGGTCGAGGGTCTTGCCGCCCTGGCCGTCGTCCTTGAGGTGCGCGACCAGGTTGACCGAACCGAGGTTGCACACGGCGATTTCGGTGTCGGAGGTATTCAGCGTGATCTCGGTGCACAGATTGGAACTGTGCACCACGCCGACGTGGTTTTGCGGGCTGCGGATGTTGCACGGGTCCTTGAAGGTGATCCACGGATGGCCGGTTTCGAACAGCATGGACAGCATCTTGCGCCACAGCTGGGTGGCAGGCACACGCTTGAAATACTTGATGTCGCCGCTGACGGTTCTGGCTTCATGGGCGGTGTAGGCCTCTTCGAACGCGCGGCCGTATTTGTCGTGCAGATCGGGCACGTCGGACGGGCTGAACAGGGTCCAGTCACCGTTTTCCATGACGCGCTTCATGAACAGGTCGGGAATCCAGTTGGCGGTGTTCATGTCGTGGGTGCGGCGGCGGTCGTCGCCGGTGTTCTTGCGCAACTCGAGGAATTCCTCGATGTCGAGGTGCCAGGTTTCCAGATAGGCGCACACCGCGCCCTTGCGCTTGCCGCCCTGGTTGACGGCCACGGCGGTGTCGTTGACCACTTTCAGGAACGGCACCACGCCCTGCGATTTGCCGTTGGTGCCCTTGATGCGGCTGCCCAGCGCGCGCACCGGCGTCCAGTCGTTGCCCAGACCGCCTGCGTACTTCTGCAGCATGGCGTTTTCCTTGATCGCCTGATAGATGCCGTCGAGGTCGTCTGTCACTGTCGTGAGATAGCACGATGACAGCTGGCTGTGCTGGGTACCGGCGTTGAACAGCGTGGGCGTGCTGGACATGAAGTCGAAATTGGACAGCACCTGATAGAACTCGATGGCGCGCGCTTCGCGGTCGATCTCGTTCAGCGCCAGCCCCATCGCCACGCGCATGAAGAATGCCTGCGGCAGTTCGATGCGGCGCTCTTCGATATGCAGGAAGTAGCGGTCGTACAGGGTTTGCAGGCCAAGGTAGCCGAATTTGAGGTCGCGCGAGGCATCCAGCGCCTGACTCAGGCGAGCCAGATCATACTGGGCAAGACGGACATCCAGCAGCTCGGCAGCGATGCCCTGCTTGATATAGCCGGTGAAATATTCCGCATACACGCTGGCCATGTCGGCTTGCAGCACGGTACGCCCCAGCACTTCGTGGCGGATGGAATTGAGCAGCAGCCGCGCGCTGACAAACGAATAACCGGGGTCTTGCTCGATGCCGGCGCGCGCCGCCAGCACCAGGGCTTTTTCGACCTCGGCCATGGGCACGCCGTCGTACAGGTCGCGCAACACGGTTTTCAGGATCGCGGTGGGATTGATTTCGGCACCCAGGCCTTCGCAGGCGGTGGCGACCAGCGCATTGAGCGCGGCCATGTCGAGCGGCTTGCGCACGCCGTCTTCGGTGACGCTCATGGTGGGCTGTTGCGCGTTTTCGGCGCGGTGCGCGGCGCGTTCCTGATTGCGCTTTTCGCGGTACAGCACGTAGGCGCGCGCCACTTCGTGCTCGCCGGAACGCATCAGGGATAATTCAACCTGATCCTGGATGTCTTCGATATGGAAAGTGCCGCCGTGCGGCTGGCGCCGTACCAGCGCCTGCACCACGGCATTGGTCAGGCCATCGACCATGTCGCGGATGCGCGCCGAGGCCGCAGCCTGGCCGCCGTGCACGGCAATAAACGCCTTGGTCATCGCTACAGCGATCTTGGAAGGCTCAAAACTCACCACCGCACCATTGCGCCGAATGATTTTATAGTCGCCGTAGGCTGCGGGCTGCGTAGGCGCAGCGCTACCTTCAGAAGGTTTGCGCACCGGGCTATCGGAAGAAATGGGAGTGGCAAGTTGCATGGGGCGTCTCCTTGGAATTGGTTTTAGTTACGAACAGGTTATACACAGCTTCTGCAGAGGGTTACACACAATATATAGTGTGTCGCAGGTATCACCGCAACAAATTGTAGTAATCCTGACGGCATATCGCAAGGACAAATTTGCACTTTTTTTGTTGGTTTTCGGGGAATTGCTTTGGAATCAAGCCCCTTCGCCATCACTAATTTTTCTATCCGATTGCCGGGGACTGTCGAGTCTGGCTATGATGCACAAAAGGGGCTCATCATGACGACTAAAAATACTGCCATCCTGCTGATCAGCTGTCCCGACCAGAAAGGCCTGGTTGCCGCCATTGCGGATTTTTTGTATCAGCACAACGCCAATATCCTGCACGCCGACCAGCATCAGGACGCGGAACTGAAATTGTTCCTGATGCGGGTGGAGTGGGAACTGGCCGGATTCGACCTGGCACCGAATGATTTCGAGCTGCAATTTGCGCCACTCGCCGAGCGCTTCCGGATGCAATGGCGGCTGGCGCACTCGGCCTATCGCCCCAAACTGGCGATTTTCGTATCGCGCTACGACCATTGCCTGGCCGACCTGCTGTACCGCTATCAGGCCGGCGAACTCAATTGCGAAATCCCGCTGATTCTGAGCAACCATCTCGACACGCAATGGCTGGCGGAAGCCTATCGGGTGCCGTTTCAGCACATTAGCGTAAGCGCCGAAGACAAGGTGGATGCAGAGAAAACCCAACTGGCGCTGCTACGCCACCACCATGTCGATTTCATCGTGCTGGCGCGCTACATGCAGGTGCTGTCGGCGGATTTCATCCGCCACTACCCGAGCCGCATCATCAACATCCACCACTCGTTCCTGCCGGCGTTTCACGGCGCGCGGCCCTATCACCGGGCATTCGAGCGCGGCGTCAAGCTGATCGGCGCGACCAGCCATTACGTGACCGAAGTGCTCGACGACGGCCCCATCATCGAACAGGACGTTGCGCGCATCTCGCATCGAGACTCGCTCGAAGACCTGATCCGGCGCGGCGCCGACCTGGAAAAAATCGTGCTGTCGCGCGCGGTGCGCTGGCACATCGAAAACCGCGTGCTGCTGTATGCGAACAAGACAGTGGTGTTTGATTGAGGCCGGTAGGTAAATAGATGAGTTCGAAGTATCAGAGCTGGTTCGAAATCACGGCACTGCGCATGGTTGCGCTATTGCAGAACCGGGCGATGACAGTCTCAGTTGTGCCATAAAGAGTCATCGGCGGGGTAAAAAATCACAGCCGATGAGCGTCTGCTATTGATAGAAGCCGCCATTCAATGGTAGTGACTCATCGACAGAAACTCGGCCATTGCAGTTGTTCGCTTTACGTTAAATGCGGCCAATCAAAACCCTCGTTAAGCGCCCGCTTCCAAAAAATCAGAGTTTCCGCAGTCGGCCATTCTGTAAAGCATTCCATGACAGCGAAAATCGGACGGTCACTTCCATCTGTGCATGGTGGCACTCACGGCCCATGAAGCGCACAAAACAAAAACCCCGCCGAAGCGGGGTCTCTCATGCACGATGCTGTGAATTACTTAGACTTGCTTCCTGCGACGGCTGAATCCGAGTCCGACCAAGCCGAGGCCGAAAAGCGCGAGGGTCGCGGGTTCCGGGACTGTGGTCGTTCCGAATGCCTGCACATTCACGTCAGAAGGCTTGTCCCAGCCATCGCCTAATGAATTCCAAGTCCCTACACTTAATGGATCAAAGACCCCACCAACGACGTTTGCATAAAGCATCAAGCCATTCGCCCCATCCTGGGGAGAGCCGCTCAATGGCGCATTGGATGCATGAACAAAAGGAATGACATAATTACCATTGCCGGTCCCGTCATGGAAGAAATCATAAGTCTGCCCGGGCGCTAACAGGATACTGACGGCAAAATCAATCTGGTGCATGTCTATGAACCTGCCAGAAGACCCTTGGTACAAGCTTGAATCCGCGTAAGTAGCGCCCGATATGGTGCCTGAGCCGGACACGAGGCCAATGGTTGATCCGTCAATTCCACCCCAAAGCGCTGCGGTGCCGGTTGCGCCCACAGACCACAGCCGAATTGTGTCAATAGCCCATGTTTGTGAACCTGTGTTGGTGAAAGTGTCCCCAACTATCCAGTAGTCCGCCGAAGACCCACCAAACAGCCATGCAACATTGGAGCGGTTTGAGCCTGCAATGTTGTTAAGGTTGGTAGTGGGGAGCCCGCGGTCAACGAGCATCGTCGCATTGGCGCTCGTAACTCCTGCCAGGCAAGTGAGCGCAAGCAGCACTGCGCCAGCCCAGAATGCTAATTTAGTTTTCATCGTCATTTCTTCCTTTAAGTCTTATTAAGAATTCCATCTACGCTTACACTTTATATCCCGAAGCATAAATCGATCCAAATATTGATAATTGCATGTAATCAGCTGGTTGCGGACTTCTCTGGATACCAGACGGCCACGAAGTGAACGGCAGTGTAAGAATAACCGACACAGCCGTAGGGGCAATGTATCGTTGAGTTTTAAGAAACACCCATGAAAAAATACTTACTTATTTAAATACAAACAGTTAGAAAATATCGGTGGACTGTAAATTTTTCTGAAGGTTTTTCCGGTGAGATTGGTTTGTGCCAATGCGAGGTTCGCGGCGGCGCAAAAACTGGAGACAGGAGACCACGGTTTCCAGACTTGAGACCGTCCGTTAAGTCCGATCAGCTGCTCCACAACTGATTTCAGTATCCACCTGCTATGGGCCACAGAGCTGACTTCGGCTCTTCGCTGGCGCCAATGGCAGAAACGGGTCGATCTCAGCCATTCAACCCAAAACATCGATCACCCGATTTCACAATACCATCAACCCACCCGCGTATTCTCCCGCGCCATCATTTCCAGCGCATTGCCATCCGGGTCATTCACATACACCGAGCGCGTACCATCGCGGTGGGTCGTCAGGTTGCCAAAGCGTGTCGCGTCGTCCACCACAAAACCGATATGCGGCGGGTGCTGCGCGGGGATGACCAGCGCCATGCTGGTATTGGCGAATTTGAGTAACGCCCAGGTGGCATCCTGATAGGTGATCGCACACTTGAAATGGGCCTGATACCAGGCCACTGACGCCGCCACGTCCTGCACCTCTATGGCAAGGTGATGGATGCTGTCCAGCGTTTCCGGGCTGGCTGCCTGCGTTGTTTCATCCATGTCGCACTTCCCTTCTAACTTTTATCACTTGTTCATAGATGGTGACACATCGGGCCGGGTTCAAGCACGGGCGGCCGGATCAGACGATATTAACCGGCAATGCGGTTTTATCCACGATGCGGCGCAATACGAAACTGGAATGCACGCCGGTGACGCCTTCGATGCGGGTAATGCGCTCAAGCAACAGTTCCTGATAGGCGTCCATGTCGCGCACGATGACCTTGAGCTGGTAGTCAGCGTCCTGGCCGGTAATCAGCAAACATTCGAGGACTTCGGGCAAGGCACTCACCTGTGTCTCGAAATTGGCAAAACGCTCCGGGGTGTGGCGATCCATTGAAATGTGGATCAGCGCCATCAAACTCAGCCCGAGTTTTTTGGCATCGAGCAGCGCATGGTAGCCGCTGATCAGGCCGGATTCCTCAAGCGCGCGCACCCGCCGCAGGCACGGCGAGGGCGACAAGCCGATACGCTCGGCCAGATCCTGATTGCTGATGCGGCCATCCTGCTGCAAGACCGTCAGCAGCTTGCGGTCATAGCGGTCAAGTTCCATTACATTGCCCTTTACGCGTTAACACAACAATATATTAACCATTTAAATAATTAAACAGCAATTATATTGCCATATAAACCGAATAACTGCCATACAACGCAAGCACATGCCAAGCGCTTTGGCTTAATATTTTTCCTGTCTGCTTACCCGTGGACACATTGCAGCACGCAGCGCCACAAGCGCAGCGAAACGAGCCCGCACCATGACCAGGAGAACACCATGCACGCTTTCGATCATCGCAAATACCGCCCCGTCGCAGGACCGCAGATACCCACCCGCCAGTGGCCGAGCCGCACCATTGCCGCCGCGCCGCGCTGGTGCAGCGTGGATTTGCGCGACGGCAACCAGGCGCTGCTGGAGCCGATGAACGTGGTGCAAAAGCAACGCATGTGGGCACTCCTGGTCAAGCTCGGCTTCAAGGAAATCGAAGTCGGCTTTCCGGCGGCCAGCCAGCCCGATTTCGACTTTGTGCGCTGGCTGATCGAAGCGCACGCGATTCCCGATGACGTCACCATCCAGGTCCTGGTGCAGGCGCGTGAGGCCCTGATCGTGCGCACCTTCGAAGCCCTCAAAGGGGCAAAACGCGCGATTGTCCACGTTTACAATTCCACCTCGCCGGCGCAGCGCGAGCGCGTGTTCGGGCTGGATCGCGACGGCGTCATTGCGATTGCGCGCCAGGGTGCCGAGTGGGTCAGGCGCGAAGCGCAGAAATACCCGGCCACCGCATGGACGTTCCAGTATTCGCCGGAGAGCTTTTCCAACACCGAAATGGATTACGCGGTGGAAATCTGCGAGGCGGTGCTGGACGTGTGGCAACCCACGCCCGCGCAGCCGTGCATCATCAACCTGCCGTCCACCGTGGAGAGCAGCACGCCGAATCTGTTCGCCGACCAGGTGGAATATTTTGCCACCCACATCAGCCGCCGCAACAGCATCATTCTCTCGCTGCATACCCACAACGATCGCGGCTGCGCGGTGGCGGCGGCCGAGCTGGGCGTGCTGGCCGGCGCCGATCGCATCGAGGGTACCCTGCTCGGCAACGGCGAGCGCACCGGCAACATGGACATCGTCACCATGGCGATGAATCTGTACAGCCAGGGCATCGATCCCGGACTCGACCTGTCCAACCCCGACGAGATCATTCAGGTCGCCACCGAGTGCACCGCGCTGCCGGTACATCCGCGCCATCCGTGGGTCGGCGAACTGGTGTACACCGCGTTCTCCGGCAGCCATCAGGATGCCATCCGCAAATGCCTGCAACGCCAGCAGGCCGGCGAGCCCTGGCAAGTCGCTTATCTGCCCATCGACCCGCTCGACATCGGACGCGACTATCAGGCGGTGATCCGCGTCAACAGCCAGTCCGGCAAGGGCGGCGTGGCGTTTGTGATGGAACGCGATTACGGCCTCAGTCTGCCACGCTGGATGCAAGTGGAACTGGCGCAGACGGTGCAGCGCACCAGCGAAGCCGACGGCGGCGAAGTGGGCAGCGCCCGCATCCATGAATTGTTCATGCAGACCTTTGTGAATGCCGCGCACGCCAGCCTGAAAGGCTATCGCCTGGATCGCGCGAACGGCCTTGACACGCTCGCGGCGCAAGTCATGGCCAACGGGCAGATACAGCTAATCCAGGGACACGGAGAAGGCGCCCTGTCCGCCTTCATCCAGGGCTGGATGCGCCACAGCGGACAACACATCAGCGTGGTGGATTACAGTGAGCACGCCATCGGCAGCGGCACCGATGCCGAAGCCGTCGCCTACGTCCAGCTCAACATCGATGGTCAGCGCGTGGCCGGCGCCGCGTTCGACCACGACACCGTCAGCGCGTCGCTCAAAGCCGTGCTGAGTTGCTTTCGACATAGTGCTGAAATAAGAAAGGTCATCGGATGAAACGCTTCCATATCTCCCTTGCTGTGCATAATCTTCAGGCCTCCATTGCGGATTACAGCATGCGCCTGGGCCAGCAGCCCAACGCCGTGGTTGCCGGTAAATATGCAATGTGGCGTACCGATCTGCTCAACTTCTCCATCAACGAAATGCCGGAGCGCACTGGCGAATTGCGGCATATCGGCTTTGAGGACGATACGGCGCGGGGGTTCTCCAGAACGGTCGATGTCAATGGGATCGAGTGGGAGCAATTCTCGGCGCTGGATCAGGACAAGGGCATCGTGGAAACGTATGGTGTGCCCGTGACAAACTGAGCCACGCACACCAGCCGCTACGCGAGCGGCTCTATCCCCGGCAACGTCATGAATGCCTGCTCACGCAGGGTATCGACGAAATCCCGATGGAACGCCCGCGTCGCATCGCTGTTGCGCGAGGCCGTGTAGAGCCCGCTCCACAAGCCTTTCCTGGTGATCGGGCGCGCCACCACGTAACCGCGCTCAAGATATGGCTGCACCGCCCAGGCGGGCAATGCCGCCAGTCCCTTGCGGCTGGCCACCAGCTGCACGATGGCAATGGTGAGTTCGGCCAGGCGCCGTTCCGGCACCACGCCAGCCGGTTTTAAAACGCGCCGCACGACATCGAGCAGACGGTCCGGCGCCGGATAAGTCACCAGCGGGTCGTGCGCGAAATCCTTCGCGGTTAAATACGCCTTGGCCGACAGCGGATGGCCAGCCGCCATCAACGCCAGCATCTCGTAACGGAACAGGGGGCTGAAAAGCACGCCCTTGTGATGCGGCGTTTCCGACACGATCACCAGATCGGCCTTGTCCTCCGCCAGCAACGCCAGCGGGTCGGTGTGAAATCCGCCCACCAGATCCATTTCCACCTCCGGCCAGTGCGCGCGGTAGGCGTCCATGCCCGGCATCAGCCAGTCGTAACAGGTGTGGCATTCCACTGCGATGCGCAGGCGCCCCGGCTGTTTGTCTTCCGCCAGTCGCGCCAGATCGCGCCGCGCGCCCTCCATTTTCGGCAGTACCTCCTGCGCCAGTTGCAACAAGCGCACTCCGGCGGGGGTGGCGCGCAATGGCCGGCTGCGCTCGAACAGCGTGACCCCGTAGTGGCTCTCCAGCGCGACAAGCTGGTGCGACAACGCCGACTGGGTCAGGTGTAGCCGGGTAGCGGCACGGGTCAGGCTGCCGGTTTCATTGAGCACCTCGATCACGCGCAGATGTTTGAGTGTGAGCATGTATTAATTTAATTCATACAAAACAGGAAAATTACTCGTTTGTATCATAAATCATCTTGTCGCATCATGCATCACACTTCCAAATTCGGACCGACCATCATGACTACCATCCATACCCTGGGCTTTCCCCGCATCGGCAAAAATCGCGAACTGAAATTCGCGCTGGAGAAATTCTGGCGCGGCGAGATTGATGCCGACACATTGGAAACCACCGGGCGCGAGCTGCGCGCGCGCCACTGGCAGCTGCAAGCCGATGCCGGACTGGACTTCGTTGCCGTGGGGGATTTCGCCTACTACGACCAGGTGCTCAATCACATCCAAATGCTGGGCTGCGAACCGGCGCGCTTCGGCTTTAGCGGGCAGGAAACCGAGCTGGCGCGTTATTTCACCCAGGCGCGTGGCGTGGCGAGCGAAGCCAAATCCTGCTGCGGCGGCCATGCCGAAGCCGGCGACCAGGGCACCTGGGCGCTGGAAATGACCAAGTGGTTCGATACCAATTACCACTATCTGGTGCCGGAATTCACTGCGGATACGATTTTCAGGCTGGCGTCGGAACGCCTGTTCAGCGAAGTGTCTGAAGCGCAGGCGCTGGGATACAAGGTCAAGGTTACGCTGGTCGGTCCGCTGACTTTCCTGTTCCTCGGCAAGGAAAAATCTGCCGGCTTCGAGCGCCTGGCGCTGCTCGACAAACTGCTGTCGGTGTACGGTGAAATCCTGCTGCGTCTGAAAACTCTGGGTGTGGAATGGGTACAGCTGGACGAGCCCATCCTGTGCCTGGACTTGCCGCTGCCCTGGAAATTGGCATTCGAACCCGCCTATAACCGGCTCAACGCCGCCGGGGTAAAAATCCTGCTCGCCACCTATTTCGGTGCGCTCGGCGACAACGCCGTGCTGGCCTGCACGCTGCCGGTGGCTGGCCTGCATATCGATGCGGTGCGCGCGCCGCACCAGTTGACTACCGTGCTTGATCGCCTGCCGCACTACAAGGTGCTGTCGCTGGGCGCCATCGACGGCCGCAACATCTGGCGTGCCGATCTGGACCAGACCCTGGCGTTTATCCAGACCGCCCACGCCAAACTGGGCGAGCGCCTGTGGCTGGCGCCGTCATGCTCCTTGCAGCACGTACCGGTGGATCTGGCAGGCGAAGACAAGCTTGATGCCGAACTGCGCAGCTGGCTGGCGTTTGCGGTGCAGAAACTGGACGAGCTGGCGGCACTGAAAAACGCGCTGGAGCTGGGTATCGACCCGGCTACAGCGGCGTTTGCCGCGTCCCGCGCTGCCGCCGCCACGCGCCGCGCCAGCCCGCGCGTGCACAACCCGGCGGTGGCTGCACGCCTGGCTGCGTTGCCGCACGATGCCGACCGGCGCGCCACGCCGTTCAAGGTGCGCCAGGCCAAACAGCGCGCACGCTTCAAGCTGCCCGCCTTCCCCACCACCACCATCGGTTCTTTTCCGCAGACCGGGGAAATCCGCGCTGCGCGCGCCGCCTTCAAGCGCGGCGAGTTAACCGCAGCGGAATACACCGCAGCGATGCAGCGTGAAATCAAACTGGCAGTGGACAAGCAGGTCAGCCTCGGGCTGGACGTGCTGGTGCACGGCGAGGCCGAGCGCAACGACATGGTGGAATATTTCGGCGAGCAGCTGGCCGGCTTTGCCTTCACCCGGAACGGCTGGGTACAGAGCTATGGTTCACGCTGCGTGAAGCCGCCAGTGATTTACGGCGACGTGTCGCGCCCCACGCCGATGACCGTGGAATGGACCGCCTACGCGCAGAGTCTGACCAGCCTGCCGATGAAGGGCATGCTCACCGGCCCGGTCACCATCCTGCAATGGTCGTTCGTGCGTGACGACCAGCCGCGCAGCGACACCGCCCTGCAAATCGCGCTGGCGATCCGCGATGAAGTGGTCGACCTGGAAACCGCTGGCATCGGCATTATCCAGATCGACGAACCGGCCATCCGCGAAGGCCTGCCGCTGCGCCGCGGCGACTGGCCGGCGTACCTGGACTGGGCCGGGCGCGCATTCCGCATCTCCGCCTCGGGCGTGCATGACGAGACGCAGATCCACACCCACATGTGCTATTCCGAGTTCAACGACATCCTGCCCGCCATCGCCGCACTGGATGCCGACGTCATCACCATCGAGACCTCGCGCTCCGACATGGAACTGCTGCGCGGCTTCGGCGAATTCAAATACCCCAACGAAATCGGCCCCGGCGTGTATGACATCCACAGCCCGCGCGTGCCGTCCACCGAAGAAATGTCGCGCCTGCTGAAAAAAGCCGCTGAAGTGGTGCCCCCGGAAAACCTCTGGGTCAACCCCGATTGCGGCCTGAAAACCCGCGCCTGGCCGGAGACCGAAGCGGCGCTGGCGAATATGGTGCAAGCCGCGCGGCAAATGCGCGCTGCGGTTTAGCCCCATGCCGGGGCGTCTGCACGGCAGACCATCGTGACGCGCAACGTGGCCAATTCAGCCCCGCAAGTGTTCCGGTCCTCAACCTATGGAGTTACCCGAGAATCGAAAATAAAGGAGCGGGCCTGAATTCCACCTCGTTTCATTTGCTCGCCTTAAGCCCCCAGGGCGATTGCCGCAGCCATTCGGAAAATTCGTCCGCCGGCAATGGGCGGCCCATATGATAGCCTTGCGCGTCATCGCAACCCAGTGCTTTCAGGCTATCCCAGACCGCCTGGCTCTCAACGCCCTCGGCCACGACCTTCAGACCCAGATTGTGGCCCAGCTCGACGGTGGAACGTACGATCACGGCATCGTTGTGGTTGACCACCATGTTCTTCACAAAGGATTTATCGATCTTGATCTTGGCGACCAGCATTTCCTTCAGATAGGACAGGGAGGCATAGCCGGTACCAAAATCATCGATCGCGATTTGCAGGCCCAGGGCGCTGAGTTTCTTGATGCAATCCATGGCGCGCACCGGTTCGGACATCAGCGCGGTCTCGGCCACATCCAGCTCCAGGCGCGCAGGCGGCACGGTGAATTCCTTTAATAATTTGGCGACCTGCTCGGGGAATTCCGGATCCTGGATATTGATGGCGGAAATGTTGACCGACATCGACAAGTCCAGTCCGGCGCGTTGCCATTCCTCGCATTGGCGCAACGCGCTGCGCAGCACATGGCAGGTCAGCGGTTTGATCAGGCCGGTCTGTTCCGCCATCGGAATAAAATGGTCCGGCGCCAGCAGGCCATGTTGCGGATGTTGCCAGCGTACCAGCGCTTCCACGCCGCTGATGCGGCCGGACGAAAAATCTATCTTGGGCTGAAAGTGCAGCACCAGTTCGTTGTGGGCGATGGCATGGCGCAACTCGCCCTGCAACGCCAGGTGGTCATCCGTCTCCTGACTCGTGTCCTTGCTGTACACCTGATAACCGCTATGTGCCTGCTTGGCCAGATACATCGCGGTATCGGCTTCGCGCATCAGGCCCTCGGCATCTTCCCCATGCTCCGGGAATAGAGCTATGCCAAAGCTGGCGCCGATCTCGATCTGTTGTCCCGCGATATAAGCCGGTTTCTCGAGCGCCTTCAGGATTTTCCTGGCTGTGGCCAAGGCGCCGTCGAGATCGCTGACGGGCGCGAGCAGAATGGCGAACTCGTCTCCCCCCATACGCGCTACGGTATCGGATTCGCGCAGGCAGTTCCGTATGCAAGCCGCCACATGCTGCAATACCTGGTCGCCGGCATGATGGCCCAAGGTATCGTTGATTTCCTTGAAGCGGTCGAGGTCCATGGCGATCAGCGCGAACGGCTGTTTTTCGCGCCGCCCGATCAGGATCGCCTGCTGCAAGCGGTCAGCAAACAGCACCCGGTTCGGCAGTTTGGTCAGGCTGTCGTACATGGCCTGATGCTGCAGCTGGGCTGCCTGCCGGCTCGTATGACGGATCACGACCACGGCGATAAGCAGGCCCAGGAGCGCTGCCCCGCCGCCGAACAGGAGCAGCAGCAGGCGCGTATTCGCGTAAGTATCCGCCATCTTCTGGGCGGCCAGCGCGGCCTCCTGTTTCTGTAGCTCAACCAGTTCGTCGATGCGGAAGGAAAGTTGTTGCTGCAGCGGAACGATTTGGTCCGCGATGAGCGTGCGCGCCTCGGCGTTCTCGCCATTCATGGCCTGACTTATCGCATGGACCACAAGCGGCTGGGTCTTGATCGTGATCTGCCGTATGCTCGCAAGGATATTCTCCTCTGCCGCGTTCAGTTTCAATTTCATGATCTGGTTACGCGCCTTGATGAAGATGGCGGCGTCCTGATTGAAACGATCGAATGCATCCTGCTGGTCGAAGGCATCGGTTATCTCGGGCATCGAATGCATGATGATCGCCCGATTGCTCAGAGCATACCGCATGTCATGCGCCAGATCGATTTTGACGTTGTTTTCCTTGACGACCCGCTCCATGCTTTGATTGATCGACGTCATTGCCACGAGCCCGGTCACGGTCAAGCCGATCAGCAGAAGCAAGAGGAGGGTGAAGCCGATTTTTAAGCTGGCACCGAGGGATAGATCAGGTCTTCTCGCGATCATCGATACGTTCCTCCCTAATGCCTGTTTATGCTTGTCGCTGGGTATACGGGTGAACACTGCGGATTGCGTATTCACCGGGGCGGCCGGTCCCGCACTTCCTGGTGTGCATCACCGTACAGAACTCTCACGCAGTATCCCTTAATGTGAAGTAATGCGCAGCACCGCCCATAAAATAGCCTGGAACTCATTCAGAAAACAAAACAACAGGCATGGATGCTTAATTCAGAGAGGGCCTGAACTCGCGCCAGGACTGCCCCAGCACCCGCCGTGCCGAGTGCAGAAACAAGGCGGCGATACCCAGGCCCACCACCCAGTCCGGCCAGGGTTGATGAACAACGGCTACCAGTCCGGCTGCTGCCAATACGGAGACATTCGCGACGATGTCGTTGCGCGAGCACAACCACACCGAGCGCATATTGATGTCCTCGTCGCGGTGCCGGGTGAGCAGACGCAGGCACACCAGGTTGGCGGCCAGCGCCAGCAAACCCACCGCGCCCATGGTGGCGGCCTCGGGTGGAACAGCATTGAACATCCGATAAGCCACCTGCCCCAGCACGAACAAGCCGAAACCCGCCATCACCAGGCCCTTGGCCAGTGCAGCGCCCGCCTTCCAGCGCAGTCCGCGCGTCACCGCATACAGGCTCAGTGCATACACCAGTGCATCGCCCAGCATGTCGAGGGAATCCGCCATCAGCGCAACGGAACCGGCCGCCAGTCCGGCGCCGAACTCGACGCCGAACATGACGCTGTTGATCGCCAACACCCACTTCAGCGTGCGCGACTGGCGCGCCTGGAGCTGACCAACCGCACAGGCGCTGTCTTCGCAGCATCCCATGGCAAATTAACCGTCAAATTCGGCAATATCGCCGGGCTTGCGCAGCATCTTGTTGACTTCTCCGGCATGCAACTCCTCCGCAGCGATGAGTTCGCGCGCGTATTCCTCCAGCAATACCGATTTTCCCTGCGCCAGTTCGAGCAACTCGTAGTAAGTGGCCAGCGCGGCCTGCTCATGTTCCAGCGATTCGCGCAGGATGGCGCCGATGTCGTGCTGGTGGGTCTCCAGCAGCGGGCCGATACCCAGCGAGGGATGGCCGCCGAAATGGGTGATCAGCTCACCCGCGCGGCGCGCGTGCAGCAGGCCTTCATCGCCCTGTTCGGTCAGCCAGCTCACAATCGGGATGCGGTTATAGCCGTAGATCATCAGCGCGTAATGGGTGTAGCGCACCACGCCGGCGAGCTCCAGTTCCATGATGCGGTTCAACAGTGCAATGGCTTGCTGCTTGTCCTGGGTTTGCATGATTTTCTCCTTGGTGAAACGCCGGTCACCCGGCGGGACGGGAAGCCCTGATTGGCCATGCCTGCACCCAGAAAAACGGAGGCGGGCTTCCCGGACTTCACCTTATACTTTAGAACATATAGCCCACACCCAGGTTGAAGCGGTCTTTCTTGTTGTCGGTCTTGTAGTTCTGCCAGTCGGCTTTCAGCACCACTTCACGGCTCAGGTTGAAGTTGGCGCCGGCAGTCACCACCGTCTCGTCATTCAGCGGATTGGCCGTATAGCCCGCATCCACGCTGTCCTGGGTATTGTAGCGCTCGTAGCGCACAAACGGACTCAAGCGCATGTCACCCTTTTTCCATACATGGTAGGCCGCCTGGCCGTACCAGCCATAGAAGGACTTGGGCGCGGCATTGCCGGAGCCGGGCGCAATGCCCGCGGCAGTGTTGATGGCCAGGGTATCCCCCAGCGTGCCGCGCGCATACAGCGCCTGCAGCTCGAGGTCGCCCACGCTGTATTTGCCGTGGATATCCCACAGGGTCATGCGCGCATCCTTGCCTGCCAGGAATGAGCTGGACGTATCGCCTACGCCATTCTGGGCGGTATTGCCGCTGAACAGGCCGGTACCGATACTCCAGCCGGGCTGGCGGTAGTTGAGGCCCGCATACAGCGCGAGGTCGTTGGCGGCCGCCTTGAAGCCCTCCGAGCGCATGCCGCGCACGCCGCTGCCCGCGCTGGAGTACTTGCTGGCATCCAGACTGGTGGCGATACCCGCATTGTATTCCAGCGCATCATCCAGAACGCGGCCCTGCAAACCAAACCCCAGCTCGCGCCAGGTGGAAGGAATAATGCGCGATTCCACTTCGTTACGCTCGACCCCATAGAAAGTGGGGGGTTCGTGAGTTTCGTTCAGAAAGCCCAGCGGCATCAGCATCAGGCCGGCGCGCAGGTTGGTGGAAGGGGTCAGCCCGTATTCCAGATAGGCCTGTTCCATGGCCAGTTCGCCCTGCCCGGATTCCACCAGCGCGTGTTCGACTTCCAGCTCGGAATACAGGCGCAGCCTGTCGTTGAAGCGGTGGCCGAAGAACAGCACGAAACGCCGCAGGTCGGCTTGATCCTTGACCGATCCGTCGCGATAATTGTTATACACGGCTTCACCATAGCCACCAATGCTGGTGTCATCCGCACGCGCCGGCGCGGCACTGGCAACTGCGACCTTGACGGCGTTGTCGACCTGCTTTTCACGCGCGGCTTTTTCGTCGGCCAGCTGCTGCTTGAGCGCCGTCATTTCCTGCTGCAGCTGATCGAGTTTTTGTTCCAGGGTGCTGGTGGACGACTCAGCGTGGACGCTGAACGAGAGCGTGATCAGCGTCGCCAGAAGCGCCGGTTTCAGTTTGGGGTGATACATGGTTTTTCCTTTCGGCAGAGCAAGCGGTGTTCGGCTGGCTGGCGACGCTGAAAGGCGTGTGGCTGGCTGGCGGGTTGAGATGGGTATCCAGAGCAGATACGGGTTTAAAAACAGTTTTCGAGCGGGCGCGGCCACGCTGGATGTGCAGCACCAGCATCAACGGCAACGCCAGCCCGGCCACCCAGTGCAGCAGGGGCAGCCAGGCGGCGTTGGCATCGGTGGCGAAGTAATACAGCGCATAGCCGGTCAGTGACAGCCACAGCAATACGCTTTGCATTAAAAAACCGGTACTGCGGTTTTTGTGCAAATGCCAGGCGCGGCGGGTGTGGACAGGGAGTACGGAGCCAACAACAACGAGTATGGCGAACCCCATCAGCCCATGCAGGCGCAGCCACCAGATTTCCAATGGGTGCGCCGTTGCACCGAATTCACCCGGCACGCGCAGAAAATAATGAAACCCCAGCCACAGCGCGCCGGACAACCACAACAGCGCGAACACGCCATACAACACGCGCTTGTGCGGCTTGGCAAAGCGGATCGGCAACGGCAAGTTATACATGGCGTACCTGTTCGCTGTCATTGGCGATACCCCAGCGCGCGCGCCAGCCGGACTGGCCAGTTGCGGCGCTATCGAAGAGGCGGCAGCCGCCGCTCACCGGGTCGTGTTCCAGCATCAGTGCACGCGCGTTGAAGCGTGCCAGCACAGCCCCTGCCTGGGCGGGGTCGGCGTGCACGACCTTGGTCAGCGCATCGGCGCTCATGCAGTCTTGCGCCAATACGGTGACGCTGCGTTCCACACCGCAGGCTGCGCGCGTGTGCGGGTGAATCAGCGGCGTGATCATGCGCCCGCGATGGCGGCGCTGGGTGTAGTAACCGGCTGAGCTGGCGGCGGCGCCTGCACGCAATTCAACCAGCGGCACGATGCTGGTGGGCGCGCCCGGGTGGCGTACATGCAGGGTCTGCGCGGTGGCGCCGAACAGGCGCAAATCGCCGCCGGCGTTGACCCGCCCTGCGCTCATGCCTGAATCCCCCAGCGCCTTAATGGCCAGATCGACTGCATAGCCCTTGGCAATGCCGGATAAATCGATGCGCAGACGCCGCATCAGGCGCACCCGGTTGTCCGGCAGCAACACCACATGGCGCCAGTTGCCCTGGCCGGAAACGCGCGGAAAATCGGCGTGACGCGGCAGAAATCCCAGTTGCGTCAGCGCCGGTGCAATGCTGATGTCGAACAGGCCGTTACTCGCTTCAGCCATTTCCCGGGCCGCCGCCAGCACCCGCCAGGTGTGTCCATACACCGGCACCGGGCGCTCGAATGCGTAGCGATTGATGCGCGACACGTCGGAATCCGCAGCGTGGTAACTCATCAGCGTGTGCACCATTTCCACCGCCTGGAAAGCACGCTCGATCCCGGCCTGTACCCGCTCAGCGTTCGCGCCGGTTGCAGCGATTTCCACCAGGGTGCCGAGCAGCGGCCGCGCGCGCAGATGTTCGACGCCGGGCTGCGGTTGCAGCAGGGCTGCTTCAACCGGGGCATTCACTTCAATGCCGCCTCATAGGTCGCCAGCAGCCGCTTGACCCCGTCGGTCAGATGTTTGCACGACAGCGTGGCGCCGCTGATATTCTTGATGTCCTCATCCAGCTTCAGCGTATCGTCGGCCTTCTTGCCGGTGAACTGGGCACGCCATTTCGGATTTTTCACCTCGCCGCCGTGGGTTTCGCGGTAATCGAGGATTTCCACACCCTTCACCGCGCCATCCAGACCGACGGCCACCGCGTAGGTAATGAATTCGTGCTTGCCGTAGACTTCATCCAGCATGAACCAGCCTGTTGCCTTGCCGCCCTGTTTGGCGTGCCAGGCGTTGACCTCCACCGAGCGCACGCGCACACCCGAGGCGGATTCGACCGCACTGCGCTGGGCGGCGCTGAGCGTGACGGGTCTGGCCTCAAACTGGTCGGCGCCGGGAAACAATACCTTCTGCGCCTGCTCCACGCTCAGATACTGCACCGCAAATGCAGGGGCAGACGCAGCGGCGGGCAGAATCAGCGCCGGGATCATCAGCCAGCGGTCGAGATTGCTCATGCTCATTCCTTAAAAATTGAAACCAAGCTTGACGCGGACTTCCTGTTTGGTCTTTTCTATCAGGTGCAGACTGGTGTCGTTCTGCGCGACAAATTTCTCCCCGCCGCCGCGCAACTGGGGTAGCCAGCTCAAGGTAAACCACCAGTTTTTGTCGCCGTAGTGAATATTCGGTCCGGCCTGTACCGACCAGCGTTCCTGCCCCACTTCGGTTTCAAATTCAGTGTCGTACAGCGCCTCCGCACCGATGAACCACCTGGGCGCGATGCGATACGAGACGCCGGTTCCCGCCAGGACGCCGATTTCCATTTCCGGCCCGGTGGGCCAGTCGAAGCCGGCCGGCAGCCCATCGATCGGCTTGCGCTTGGCATAGGTGGCTTCCAGGCCCAGATTGCCCACCCAGACGAGTTGATCGTCAAGGAAGTTCTTTTGCGCCAGTAGCCAGGTCTCGACCGTGTATTTGTCTTTTTTCTGCCCGGAATACGGATCCAGCGTGCTGTAAGCGCCGGACACATAAGCCGCCAGGCCGAAATCATCCTTGGCCGGGCTCAGAAAATTATATTTGGCCGACACCTCCATACCCGACAGCCTGAGTCCCGAGTTTTCATCCCTGGGGATGTAACCGTCGATCAGCAAGCCCTGGGTATTGACTGACTGCCCGAGCAGATAAACCGCGCCGGTGAACCGGTCGGTTACGCCGTGCTCAAGCTCGGTCTTGCTGTCATACGCGGTATAGCTGCCGGCGCCCTTGTCCCAGCGCCGCGTCACCGTCTGCACCAGCTCCGTAGCGCCCTTGGGCAGCGTCTCCGCGCCCCTGAGATAGCCGAACAGGCTTTCATCGGCAAGCACCGCTCCAGAAAATAAACACAGCGCAGCCGCGCCACCCAACCCTGTGGTCATTAAATTTTTCATGGTAGATCCCCTGGCAAGACAATTAAAAATCTGGCTGGCTTGCCCGGGATCGGGCTGGCTGGCGAAACTGCGCTGGCGACCATCGCCAGCGCCAATAACTTACATCTGGCTTTGCAGCCAGTTCTGGATGCCGACTTTCTGCATCACATCGAGCTGGGTTTCCAGCCAGTCGATGTGCTCTTCGGTGTCTTCCAGAATATGTTCGAACAATTCCCGCGAGACGTAATCCTGCGCGCTCTCGCAGGCGGCAATCGCCGCCACCAGCGTTTCGCGCGAGCCCAGTTCCAGCTTGAGATCACAGGCAATGCATTCCTCGATTTTCTCGCCGATCATGAGCTTGCCGAGCTCCTGCAGGTTGGGCAAGCCCTCCAGAAACAGAATGCGCTCGATCAGCATGTCGGCGTGCTTCATTTCCTCGATGGATTCTTCGTACTCGTGCTTGCCGAGGCTGCCGAAGCCCCAGTTCTTGTACATGCGCGCATGCAGGAAATACTGGTTGATGGCGGTCAGCTCGTGCTGCAACTGGCGGTTCAACCACTGGATGATGTCTGCATTACCTTTCATGTTTGCCTCCTCAGGCAGTTGCCTCGTACAGACGGCCGGGTTCAAGTGGAATGGATTGCATCACGCTCTGTTTCGATAAGGCTTCTTCCAGCACGGCTTTGGCGTGGCAGGCACATTTACCGCATTGCGCGCTCACGCCCAGCCCTTCTTTCAGATCCCGCATCCGGCAGGCACCCTGGCATACAGCCTCGCGGATTGCGCTGTCGGTCACAGCCTTGCATATACAGATATACATGGTGAATGCCCTTTTGCCTATTTGGTCAGAATCAGTTTGCCATTGCGGGTACGGCGCAGACGATAGTGCTCGCCCTGATGCTTGATGAGCACCTCATTGTTCTGCGTGAACAGGGATTCGCTACGTAGCGGCAGCGTCCGATCGACAACCAGATAACGTCTGGCAAGACCGGTGGCCGAGTCTTCCCGGGCTGGGACAGATTGATTCTGCTTCATGATTAATTCGCATCAATATTGTTAATAAGAATGATTCGCAATATCGCATATATTGCCGGCATACGCAAGTAATTTTGAGAACGATTCTTATTTGTAAGCGGGGCCGTTGGTCAGCCGGTGCCACTCAAAACCGGGGCCGGGGTCCGTCTTGCGCCCCGGTGCAATGTCGGAATGCCCCGCAATTTCGATACCGGGACAGGCGGTTTTGAAGAGCGCAATGAGCGCGTCAAGCTGGACATACTGGGCATCGGTAAAAGGTGTATTGTCATCCCCCTCCAGTTCTACACCCACGGAGAAATCATTGCATTTCTCCCAGCCGCGCCAGCTAGATGCCCCGGCATGCCAGGCGCGTTTGACACTGGGGACAAACTGGATGATCTCCCCGTCACGGCGGATGAAAAAATGCGCAGATACGCGCAATGAATGAATACGGGCATAGTAAGGATGCGCGGCCGGATCAAGGCTGTGGGTGAAGAGTGCGATGACGCCGTCACCGCCGAATTCACCCGGTGGCAGCGAAATATTGTGCACCACCAATAAGCGGATATCGGCAGGATTGACGCGCCAATCGCAGTTGGGGGAGGCGATGAAACGCACCCCGGAGACCACACCATTTGATTGCAGCTTCATCATGGCTCCTCGTGCGCGGACTGATCCAACGCCAAATCGATCGCAATGCCGAATTTCTCTGCCACCGGCTCGGCATGCAGCGGTGCATGAAACCGTCCGTCCACAAACAGGAACAAGCTGGGCAGATGAAATACCTCGTACTCCCGCGCCAGCGCGGTGCTTGTCTGCACATCTACCTTGTACAAATGGGCTACCTGTCCGGCCACAAGCTGGGGCAATAATTTTTCCAGACGCCGGCAACTGCCGCAATCCGGACCGCTAAACATCACCAGACTTACCCCATTACTCCGGGCAAGGCGCGGATAAAAATCGAATTCGGTAAGCTCAAGCAGATTCATTTATTCAATCAACTCGACAACCCGTTCCAATGCACCGGCCTGGGTTTCCAGCCAGACTTTGGCCTGCGCAGCAAGCTGCTGACTGTATACCGGATCGTCGATCAAGGTTCTGGCGTGGGCAAAAATCTGTTCATTATCATCACCCGCAAGGACTACCCCAGCTTCCAGGGCGGCGGCCAGCAGTGGCTGATCGCGATGCGCCGGCCCGACAATCACCGGCTTGCCATGCAGGATGGGGGAGGCAATATCAGGCGCATGGCGGGCATGGGAATGCAGCGTTGCGCCAACGACCACGAAATCCACACAGGCATACAGTGCTCCCAGCGGGTGTGTATCTTCGACATAGTAAACCCGTGTCTTGATCGGTATGAAAGAGGTGGACAGGCGCGCATGTCGTATGGTCTGCAGACGGTATTTGATCGACTCCCGATATACCGGCTCGCAACGTGCCAGATCACGCGGCGCCAGGATCATCAGGCCCATCTTGTGGCGCATCAGGCGACTGAAAATGGCATATGCGAGGTCTTCTTCATCCTCACCCGTACCTGCGAAGTAGCCTACCCAACGCCCTCCTTCTCGTTGTTCCTTCAGGCGTTCGCATAGCCCTGTATCCATGACGATTTTCGGTAACTGTTCGACACCGGCGAGGGGATCGCCGGTAATCAGCGCACCCGGCACCGCCATGCCATCGTGAGAAACTGTCACCATCCGGCAGCCTGCTTGCGTAGCCTGGGCATCGCGGGCATTAATCCACCACGCCGGGCAATCTGCCGCCTGCACCAGACCAGCACGACTGCCATCCAGTCCGAGCAGGATCAAGCGCTGTGGACGAATTTTTTCCAGTCTGGATCGCACTTGATCGGCTGCTGCGGGAAGCACCAGACAAGGTAAATTGCCGGCGTAGTCAGTCGTGTTGGGCAGTGCCAGGGCGACGTTACCAAACCGGACCTGTAATGCATCAAGAAATCCGCCTGCGCGTGCCAGCGTGGCCCCATCCGCGATCACCAGTGTGCTGCCCGCCAGGCCCGCCGGCAATTTGTTAAAACCGAGTAAATCCAGCAAACCCATCAAAATAATCCGTTCGTGCTCAAAAGAGGCCAACTTTACGGGATAAGGCTTTACCGCCGCAAGCCTGTTAATATCTCATTTTTTGCTGTCCTGGATTATTGACATGCTTTGGCTGGAATTATTGGGTTTCCTGCTCCTCATTCTGATCGCTGCGGAAGTTTTCGTGAACGCGCTTGAACACCTGGGCGAAAAACTGAAAATCTCCGAGGGTGTTACCGGCTCGATATTTGCCGCAGTAGGCACAGCGTTGCCGGAAACCATGGTGCCGTTGCTGGCGATTTTCGCCGGCACACAGAATGTCCAGATCAACCAGGAAATCGGCGTCGGCGCGATTCTCGGTGCACCGCTCATGCTGTCTACCCTGACCATGTTTCTGATTAGCCTGGCAGTAATCAAAAAACGCGGCTTGCGGGGGCATTTCACGCCGGAACGCAGCGGACTCAAACGCGACATGAATTTTTTCCTGGGCGCATTCGGGCTGTCCTGCGTGGCGCTGTTCATCCCGCATGACTCGGGCCAAATTCGTTTCCTGTTCTCCGTCATCATGGTATTGATCTATTTTGTTTACGTGATGATGACCTTGCGCGCCTCGGCTGCGTTGGTGCAGGATGGTCACGTCACCGAAGCAGGTAAGCCCATGTTCCTGTCGAAGCTCGGCATCCCCACCACCCTGCTCACCATCCTGATTCAACTGGCGCTTGGCCTGGGACTGCTGGTGGCAGGCGCAGAAGGCTTTATCCACGGCATCGAAATCGCTGCACCGATACTGGGTATCTCCGCCCTGTTACTATCGCTGATGATCGTACCACTGGCCACCGAATTGCCGGAAAAGGTCAACAGCATACTGTGGATTCGCAAACACAAGGATACCCTTGCCTTCGGGAACGTAACCGGTGCAATGGTATTCCAGGGTACATTGCTGCCCGCCATCGGCATTGCATTGACCCCATGGATACCTCAAAAAGAAGTGCTTGCCGGCGTCATCATCACGTTGATTGCTGCTGCCTGGCTGCGCCTGATGATCGCTCGAGGCCAGCTACGGGTCTGGCATTTATTGGTAAACGGCGCGCTGTACGCAACTTATCTTGCGATCGCATTGGGATAAACAGGCCCCAAATATACCGGACTATTCTATCCCCAGCCGTTCCAGCCGGTAACGCAAAGCGCGGAATGTGATCCCCAGCAGCTTGGCGGCAGCGGTCTTGTTATAACGGGTTTTTTCCAGTGCCTCCTGAATGGCTTCGCGCTCCAGTTTGTCCAGGTAATCCTGCAACGGCCATTTCGCGCCTGCCTGCAATGCCTCCTGCGCTCCCTCCTCCTGTGCGGGGGTAAGTTGCAAATCCATTGCATCAATCCTGCCGCCACCAGACAGCGCCAGCGCACGCTCCAGAATGTTCTCCAGTTCCCGCACGTTGCCCGGGAAATCGTATTGCGACAGCGCTTTGCCGGCTTCTTTATCGAGCGCAGGTACAGCCATGTCAGCCGCCTGCGCCAGGCGTGCCAGCAAGGTGCCGGCGATTTCCGCCACATCTTCACGCATTTCACGTAACGGCGGCATTTTCAGCTCGATCACATTCAACCGATAGTACAAATCCTGGCGGAAACGGCCTTCCTCCACACAGCGCGCAAGACTCTGGTGGGTGGCGCTGATGACGCGCACATCCACAGGCTCTTCCAATGTGCTGCCGACCTTGCGCACTTTTTTTTCCTGGATCACGCGCAGCAATTTGACCTGCATTTGCAATGGCAAATCGGCCACTTCGTCGAGAAACAGAGTCCCCCCATTGGCAGCCTGAAAAAAACCGTCGCGATCCGCTTCCGCTCCGGTAAAAGCGCCTTTTTTGTAACCGAAAAATTCCGATTCCATCAGATTCTCGGGAATCGCACCGCAGTTGACCGGCACGAATGCCTTGTCCGCCCGCACACCCTGTTCGTGGATGAGCCGTGCGGCGAGTTCCTTGCCACTACCGGATTCGCCGGTGATATACACCGGCGCCTGGGTGCGCGCCAGCTTTTCGATCAGTTCGCGCGCCTGCTGCATGGCGTGAGAAGTCCCGATCAACGCACGTTCCGAAGCTGGCGGCGCTGCATGACGTTCGGGTAGCTTGAGGGCTGATTTGACCAGCGCGCGCAATTGTTCCAGCGTCACCGGTTTATTGATGTAGTCGAATGCGCCTGCCTTGAGTGCTGCCACCGCGTTTTCCGTATTGCCGTGCGCCGTAATCACGGCAACCGGAATTTCCGGCCGCTGCTCACCGATATAGCGCACCACTTCCAAGCCCTCGCCATCGGGCAGGCGCATGTCGGTCAGACACAAGCTGAAATCGCCCTGCTTGAGCTTTGCGATTGCTTCCTGCACACACATTGCACGCTCTACATCCAGCCCCATGCGCAGCAACGTCAATTCCAGCAATTCAAGAATATCCGCCTCATCATCTACAATCAGTACGCTTGCCTGCCCAGTCCGTCCCGCATTATCTTTATTCTTAATCACGTCCCCTCCCTGCAGCTGATCTTGAAATGTCCGCCTGCCTTGTCCGCAACATAATTCAGGCTGGCGCGATTTGCTTCGCACAGTTCACGCGAAATATACAGCCCCAATCCGGTGCCCAGGCTGTCCGTCGTAAAAAATGGCTCGAATAGCTTGCTCATGTTTTCCGCAGGAATGCCTGCACCATCATCGACGATATGCAAGTCCACCCGTGTATTCAACACGTCTACCCACAACTCAATGCTACCCGCCTGTTTGCGCGAATACCGCCAGCCGTTGCGGCACAGATTCCACAACACCTGATTGAGATGGCCGCGATCAAAACACGCGCGGCCACCCTGATCGACATTCAGGCGAATGCTGCC
Source organism: Sulfuriferula sp. (assembly GCF_054605375.1). Lineage (NCBI taxonomy): Bacteria > Pseudomonadati > Pseudomonadota > Betaproteobacteria > Nitrosomonadales > Sulfuricellaceae > Sulfuriferula > Sulfuriferula sp. The sequence continues at coordinate 80,021 of NZ_JBTSEG010000001.1, forward strand.
CGGCGGGATATTTTCGGCCAGACTGAATTCCTCCACAAAAATAGACAGATAACTGTCCAGAATAATCGTCTCCGGTTGCACACGGTCACGCCGGTTAAGCGCCAGCACGTCACCAACCAGGCGGTCGATACGCCGGGTATTGTCATGGATGATCTCTAGCAGTCGTATATGGGTTTTGTCTTCACTCGCATCCTCCTGCAGAATCTGCGCAGCATGGCTGATCGAAGACAACGGGTTGCGTATCTCGTGTGCAATATTCGCGGTGAGCCGGCCCAAGGCAGCCAGCTTGATCTGCTGGGCCTGTTGATGCACCCTGCTCAGATCTTCCAGCACCAATACTGCGCCCATCACACGCTTGTCACCTACCGCAATGAAACGTGGCTGGCACTCCGCACTGCTGGACCCGACGGTCAAGGCGGCAAAGCTTGCCTGCGAATTTTTACGCCACTGTTCCAGGCAGTCCACCAATGCGGGCACCACACTGACCAACGGCTGCCCCACACCTTCGCCAGGTGCGCCTGCCAGATCGAGTATGCGCACCGCTTGACGGTTAGCCTGGCGTATATTGCCCTCACCGTCGAGCACGATGACGCCGTCCTGCATATCTTCGATCACCAGCTGGTTGATCTGCGCCATGTTTTCCAGGTCTTCCGCACGCTCGGCCGCCAGTTGCTCGCTGACATGGCTGCGTTTGGTCAGTACATGTGCAACCCAGGCTGTAGTGAAAAATGCCACGCCGAGCAAGCCGGCCTGGGAATAGTCCCCAACAGCCTGATGGTAATCCAGCACGCCGAAGGTATGGGCAACCAATACCGCCACGGTTGCCAGTGCGGCATGCAACAAGACCAGCCTGCCGCGACTGATCAGACCGCTGGATACCAGCGATACCATCAGCAGCAGACCCAAACCACTGCGCACACCGCCACTCACTGACATCATCAGGACGATCAGCGTGATATCGGTCAATATCTGAAAACTGACCTGCCACTCGAAACGCGGTTTACGCAAGCTGATGGTAACGATGGCAAGTGCAGCCAAGCCAAGATAGATAATGTTATAGAGAAAAAATAATGCAGGATTCTCCTGGCCAAGCAGCGGCTGCTCGGAAGACAGCAGACTCACGACCAGGAACACGCCACCGAGTGTCAGCCGGTACAAATTCAGATAATGCAGCGTGCGCCAGTAGCTGTCCGGCTGGACGACCGGAGAAGAGGTTACGCTGTCAGCAATCGGCCCCAATGGGTTGCTCGCGTATTGATTCACTCAGGATTGATGCAGCTGACGATGTTCATTTCCGCAAAAAAACTCACCACGCGATAGCACTGCCTCACTCCGCGGCAAGTTCACGCCGCAATGCACGCAACGTACCATATCTTCAGGTGGTTTGTTTCTGGGAGGGATATCTTTCAGGCTGTTGCTCCGGGCGGAGGATTTGATCACCCAGTAAATCACGCCACCGATAATCAACAACAACAGTACTTTTGCCAACGCGATCTCCAGAAAATCCAGCACTTCCATGCTGGCTGCATACTTGGCAGAGGATAGGGTACTCAGCTTAACTGGTCGGGGTGAGAGGATTCGAACCTCCGGCCTCTACGTCCCGAACGTAGCGCTCTACCAGGCTAAGCTACACCCCGAATTGACTTGCGGTGTAAAAAACTCAACCGGGCAAATTCAATAATCACGGTTGACAGCAAAGTCGACCAATTTTAACAGACTCGATTTGTATTGAGAATCCGGCAAACCGGAAATGGCCGCGCACGCAATCTCGGCTTCGCGCGTTGCCTGACGGCGCGTGTAATCGAGCGCACCACTGCTGCCAATCGCTGCCAATATGGTTTGGAATTCGGCTCGACCACCTTCCTCAATGGCACGGCGCACCATACTTGCCTGTTCGGGTGTGCCGTGTCTCATCAGATACAGCAAAGGCAGGGTAGGCTTGCCTTCGGCCAGATCATCGCCGATATTCTTGCCTATTTCTGCATGATTTCCCGAATAATCAAGCACGTCATCAATCAGTTGAAAAGCCGTACCAAGATGCATTCCGTAGGCAGCCATGGCATCCTCGGCAGCGCGTTCAGCACCGCCAATAATTGCGCCCAGGCGGGCTGCCGCTTCAAACAGCTTCGCCGTTTTGTAACGAATTATCCGCAAATAATCGTCTTCGTGGATATCCGCGTCATTGCAGTTCATCAGTTGCAATACCTCACCCTCAGCAATGATATTGGTGGCATCGGATAACACTTCCATGATCCGCATGTTATTCACCGTCACCATCATCTGGAATGCGCGCGAATAGAGAAAATCCCCTACCAGTACGCTCGCTGCGTTACCAAACAGGGTATTGGCAGTCTCCCGTCCGCGCCGCAGAGTCGATTCGTCCACCACATCATCGTGCAGCAAGGTTGCAGTGTGGATGAATTCGACCACTGCTGCGAGTTCGTGCTGATGCGTGCCCCGATAATCAAACGCACCAGCGGAGAGCAATACAAGTGCCGGACGCAGGCGCTTGCCACCGCTATTGATGATATATTCACTGACCTGACTGACCAGCACCACTTCAGAATGCAGGCGTGCGCGGATCACCGCATCCACGCTACGCATATCATCTGCCAAAAACGCTTGAATTGCCTGCATGGTTTAAAGAATCGCAAAAAAGAGTTGAATGGTAGGGAGACACGCATAGTTGTGTCAAGGACGGTTTGACCTTGTCTGTTGATTTCTATATAATTCCGCGCTTCCTCTAGTTTAGATGTTTGGAGCTCACCATGTATGCGGTCATAAAAACCGGCGGCAAGCAGTATCGTGTCGTCGCCGGCGAAAAACTTAAAGTAGAACAGATCACCGCGGACGTTGGCAGCGAAATCGTGCTGGATCAGGTGTTTATGGTTGCCGAAGGCGACAACATCAAAGTCGGCGCGCCGTTGGTTGACGGTGCCAAGGTCACTGCGACCATTATTTCGCATGGCCGCGGCGAGAAAATCCGCATTTTCAAGATGCGTCGCCGCAAGCATTACCAAAAGCATCAAGGTCATCGCCAAAATTACACTGAAATCCAGATCAGTGGCATTTCGGCATAAGGAGATAAACCATGGCACACAAAAAAGCAGGCGGTAGTTCCCGTAACGGCCGCGACTCACATTCCAAACGCCTGGGTGTGAAACTTTACGGCGGCCAGGAAGTTTTGGCTGGCAATATCATTGTGCGCCAGCGCGGCACGCAGTTTCATGCTGGCGAAAACGTGGGTATGGGCAAGGACCACACCCTGTTTGCAACAACGAATGGCGTGGTTCAATTTGTCATCAAGGGCGCGCTTAAACGCAGGATGGTTAACATCGTCCCAGCGGCATAAGCTTACCCTGGCGATACTTTAAGCCCTATCTGCGGATAGGGCTTTTTTACTTTTGGTATGTGTAGATGAAATTCATAGACGAGGCAAAAATCGAAGTCTTCGCCGGCAACGGCGGGAACGGCTCGGCCTCGTTCCGGCGCGAAAAATTCATACCGCGCGGCGGCCCGGATGGCGGCGACGGTGGTCGCGGAGGCAGCATCATCGCGGTCGCCGATCGCAACATCAATACGCTGGTGGATTTTCGTTATACGCGCGCCTTTCGAGCCCGTCCGGGTGAAGGCGGACGGGGCGCAGATTGCAATGGCAAAGGCTCCGACGATATTATCCTGCGCATGCCGGTGGGCACCGTGATTACCAACCTGGCCACCAACGAAGTGCTGGTGGATCTGGCTCACGATGGTCAGCGTGCCGTCATCGCCAAAGGCGGCAAAGGCGGCCTCGGCAACCTACACTTCAAAACCAGCACCAACCGCGCGCCGCGCCAATTCACTCGTGGCGAGCAGGGCGAAGAGCATGAACTCAAACTGGAGCTGAAAGTATTGGCCGACGTTGGCCTGCTGGGCATGCCCAATGCAGGAAAATCGACCTTTATTCGCGCCGTTTCCGCTGCACGTCCGAAAGTCGCCGACTATCCCTTCACCACGCTGGCGCCCAATCTGGGTGTAGTCCGTGTAGACATCGACAAAAGTTTTGTTATCGCCGACATTCCGGGCCTGATCGAAGGCGCCGCCGATGGCGCCGGGCTGGGTCATCGCTTTTTGCGCCACCTTGCACGCACCCGTTTATTGCTGCATCTGGTGGATATCGCCCCCATGGATGCGGGTACCGACCCCGTTTACGAAGCCCGCGCCATTGTGGGCGAACTGCGCAAATATGACGAGTCGCTCTATGACAAGCCGCGTTGGCTGGTACTCAACAAAACCGACATGCTCGATGAAACCGAACGCGCGAGCAAGATCGCGGATTTCGTCCGGGATTATGGTTGGGAAGGCGAAGTGTTCAGCATTTCAGCGCTTACTGGAGACGGTTGCAAGGCCCTCACCTACGCCATCATGGCCCATCTCATTGCCGCCCGCGAAGCTGAAGAAGCGACCGCACACCAGGCCACCGAACCCGCTCCGCAGACTTACGACCCGACATCATGAAACCGGTACTGCAATCCGCCCGCCGTCTGGTCGTCAAGGTCGGCAGCGCACTGGTCACCAACGACGGACGCGGACTCGACCATGCCGCGCTGGCCAACTGGTCGGCACAGATTGCGCAACTTACCAAGATGGGCAAGGAAGTGGTGCTGGTGTCGAGCGGCGCAGTCGCGGAAGGCATGCAGCGCCTGGGATGGAAAGCCCGCCCCAGCGCCGTTCACGAGTTGCAGGCGGCGGCGGCAGTAGGGCAAATGGGATTGGTACAAGCCTATGAAAGCAGCTTTCGCAGTCACGCTTTGCATACCGCACAGATTCTGCTTACCCATGACGACCTGGCCGACCGTACCCGCTATCTGAATGCGCTCTCCACCTTGCGTACCCTGTTGGCATTGAAGGTTATCCCGATCATCAATGAAAACGATACAGTTGCCACCGACGAAATCCGCTTTGGCGACAACGACACCCTGGCCGCACTGGTAGCCAATTTGATAGAAGCGGATGTGCTGGTCATTCTGACTGATCAGGCAGGTCTGTACACCGCCGATCCGCGCAACAATCCGGATGCCACACTGGTCGGCGAGGCACACGCTGGCGATCCGGCACTGGAAAAAATGGCGGGCGGTGCCGGCAGCGCCATCAGCCGCGGTGGAATGCTGACCAAAATCCTGGCCGCCAAACGTGCTGCCCACAGTGGTGCGCACACGATTATTGCCAGCGGACGCGAAACGGATGTATTGGTGCGCTTGGCAAACGGCGAAGCAATCGGCACGCAACTGGTAGCCACCCAGACCCCATTGTCATCGAGAAAAACCTGGCTTGCCGACCACCTTCTGGTACGCGGCAAACTGACCCTGGATGCAGGCGCAGTCAAGGCATTAATACAGGATGGAAAAAGCCTGCTGCCGATTGGCGTGATTCACGTCGAGGGTGACTTCGCGCGTGGCGAAGTCGTCGCCTGCATGTCGCCGGAGGGCGAGCAAATCGCGCGCGGCCTGGCAAATTACGCTGCCAGTGAAGCACGCAAGATTCTGCACTTGCCGAGTACCCAAATTGAAGCGGTGCTAGGCTACATTGACGAACCTGAACTCATTCATCGCGACAATCTGGTCCTGCTTAAGAAACCGTCATGAGATTCATTACTAAGCAGGCTGCTGCATTTTCCTGAGTGCTTCTTTGGCACTATCCACCATCTCGCCTTGTGGACACAGGTATTCATCGGCAAGCGCGCGGTGATAAGACAGCAAGGAAGCTGAGGCGATTGTTTGCCATGTGCTATCACGGGCACGAGACCAGATGCCATTCGAGTGACCAATCGCGTATATTTTTCGTTCACGGTTGGCACAGCGAATCCCCTCGAAACTTACGTTGGTCGCACCACCTCGCGTCTTGATGACCAATACATACCGCACCACGCCGTCTTTGTCCGTCTCCAGCGTGGTCTTGTCCACAAAATAATGATTCCCGGCGATGCCGCTTACATAGAACTCCTGCAGGTTTTCGTCTTTAGGGTAGGGAGGCAACTGGGCTTTCACTTCTTCCCACGGCTTTTTCTGCTCATCAAAATCCCTGTCAAAGTCCAGCCCCCACGCATGCCCCAATGTGGGTGCAATGAGCATTCCAAGCAATACAAGCGATACAAGTTGACGCATGATTATCCATCACAAAAAGTCGCATGATACACCGCAGAGCCAGGTTGTCTCATTCAAGATGCATCATGCGTAAACGTGGTCACGTGTAAACGGATACGACAAGCCGCCATTGGCAAGGGGTTTACCAGCAAGCACCTGAAACAGTGCCATCCAGCCCCGATCAAAAGCGTGTGCCGAACCCGCCATGTAGATCCGCCAGATACGATATTTCCGCTCGCCGATCAGGCGCCGTGCCTCGCCACTGCATTGCTCAAGCCGGTGCACCCATTGCCATAGCGTACGCGCATAGTGGGGGCGCAAGTTTTCCGCATCCAGGCATTCCAGGCCGCTGCGCGCCAGCGACTCTATGACCCGCGCGGCATGCACCAGCTCACCGCCGGGAAACACATAATCGTCAATGAATTCAGAGATGCCGTTACTCAGTCCGCTGGTATCCAGACCCGCTGCAGTAATGCCATGATTCATCACCAAACCGCCGGGTTTGAGCAGGCTGAATATCTTGTGGAAATAAGTATCCAGATTACCGCGCCCCACGTGTTCAAACATCCCCACGCTGGCAATCTTGTCGAATTGCGTGTCCGGTGGTACATCGCGATAATCCATCAGACGCACTTCCACTTTGCCTTCCAGACCATATGCCTTGATTTGCTCTTGTACGTAATCATGCTGATTCTGGGAAAGCGTAATGCCGACCGCGTGAACTCCATAATGTTGCGCCGCCCACAACACCAGGCCGCCCCAGCCACAGCCAATATCGAGCAGGCTGTCGCCAGGCTGCAGCATCAGTTTTTTGCAGATATGGTCGAGCTTGGCTTCCTGGGCGGCTTCAAGGGTATCGTCTGGATGGCGAAAATAGGCGCAGGAATAGACGCGTTTCTGATCCAGCCACAGCGCATAGAAATCGTTGGAAACGTCGTAGTGATAGCTGATGTTCTTGCGGTCTCGCGTATGGGTATGGCGCCACCATTTCCATGCATGACTGCCTTTCTTGTCCTGCGCCAGGCATTCACCCTCAGCACAGAGTCTTTCACCCAGATTGAGGATTTCGTGGATATCACCTTCCAGATCAATTTCGCCTTCGACATAACAACGTGCGAACTTGCCCAGTGTAGGCTGGGATAATGAGGCTGCTGCGCGGGAGGAGTTTAGCGATAATCGAACACTATCGCGCTCCCCTAAGCGCAAGATTTCGCCATTCCAGAAGCGGATAGATAAAGGTAAAGGTTGACCACCCAAGCCGGATTTAAAACGATTGATCATCATGTTGTCGAGCACGATATTCTCCTCATCTTCAATCAAGCCTGCAGTATTTTGGCTTTAAGCCCGCCCCGAAAACTAAATAGCCAAATCCTTTATCAGAGATGTGCGCGTCGCCTCGGGCACCGCATCCATATGTGCAGCATAGGCGGGATGGTCTACACCCATCGCCAGTGTTGCACCGGCCTTGAGCGATACGGCCATCCCGGATTGCAGATCAAATCGCAAAAAATGCACCGAGGAGGTTTTTTCCTCGTTTTCACGCTCCATATCTTCATCAGCAATAGCGTAAACGCGAGCGTGACCTGCTACCTGAACATAGACCTTGTCTTCTACCCCTTTGAGCCTGGCGAGCATCACGCGGCGCTCATCCACATCGGGGTATTCGATGAGCATCGTCGCTTTCCAGTTGTTGCCGTCCGGCACCAGCGGAGTATAGGCATTGAGCTCATCCTGAATACCTTCCTCTAGAAAGGTTTTTTCCACCCGCAACATTTCCTGAATCTGGTACCGCAGAGTGAGTTCATCCTCGAACATCAACGCCACATTTTCGCCCAGTTGAACCCGGCGATTTTTTTTGTGCTCGATGGTCTGCGCTCGCAGTGCGGGGCGTGCTTTGGCGTAGGCTTCCAGCGTCATCAAGCTGTCTCGGGTAATCTGTCCCATTTCATTTTTCCTCGTGTGCATGCTGGCCGGCGATACGGCCTTTTTTGAATAAAGTTTTGCTCAACTCATGATCAAGTACAGGGTCTTGTCGGCGTATCCATTCCAGCACCATCACCGCGTGCTCTTTTTCCTCGTCCCGGTTATGTTCGAGGATAGCCTTGAGTTCAGGGTCGGTGCAGGCATCAACGCGCTGGTTGTACCAGTCGACCGCCTCCAGCTCCTCCATCAGCGAGACGATGGCGCGATGCATATCCTGAGTCGCAGAGGACAGTTTGTCGATTGGCTCATGGTAACCTTCACTGCTCATGTACTGTGCTCCTTATAGTCCGTAGGCGATACGCATCAAGGTGATGGGGTGTGCCTTCTGTGCGCGGCTCTCACCCATGCCGTGCTGAATATGGCTTGCGGCAATGGCGCAATCCGAACTGATGTAGTCCGGATCGGCAGCTGCCATCTGCTTGAATACCGGGCGGCCAATTTTCGCTGCATTCGGATAAAATTCTGTTTTCACCCCCCATGTACCATCATGGCCGGAGCAGCGCTCCACCATGGTAACTTCAGCACCCGCCAGTTTCAGACTGTCGCGGGTCTTATTGCCGATATTCTGCACGCGTTGGTGGCAAGGCACATGGTAGGCAACCTTGCCCAGCGGCTTGACGAAATCGGTCTTGAGCAAACCATCTGCCTGGCGTGCCATCAAGTACTCGAACGGATCCCACATCGCCGCCTTCACCGCCTGCACATCTGCGTCATCGGGGAACATCAGCGGCAGTTCCTGTTTATACATCAGCGTGCATGACGGGACGGCGGTGAGAATGGCATAGCCCGCGCGCGCCAGTTTGGCCAAGTGCGGAATATTCACATTCTTGTGCTTTTCCACGGTTTCCAGATCACCCAGTTCCAGTTTAGGCATCCCGCAGCAGGATTCTTTTTCTACCAGCACGCTGGGAATTTCGTTATGCGCCAGAATTTTCAACAAATCATGACCGATACCTGGTTCGTTATAGTTCACATAACAGGTGGCGTATATGGCTACTTTGCCTGGCGTCTGAGCGCCCTCACGGCTGGTAAAACTATTGTTGGGATGCGCGGTACTGCGAAATTTGGCGCTGTCGTATTTCGGCAATACCTGATCTCTGTGGATGCCCAACTGGGCATCCATGAGTTTGCGTGCGGTAGTGTTGTTCATCACCGCATTGACAACCTGCACTACCACCGGGATGGAAGCCAGCTTTCCCATGGCATCCGTGCTGGAGAGCAGCTTGTCGCGGAATTTTGTTTCACCTTGCTTGAACTTGACCGCCTTGGCTCGCAACATGGTGTGGGGGAAATCCAGGTTCCATGGATGCGGTGGCACATAGGGGCATTTGGTCATGTAACACAGATCACACAGGTAGCATTGATCGACCACCTTCCAGTAATCCTGTTTGTTAACACCATCCACTTCCAGCGTGGACGATTCATCCACCAGATCAAATAGCGTCGGGAAGGCTGTACACAACGACACGCAGCGGCGGCAGCCATGGCACAAATCGAATACGCGTTCCATTTCGTGGAACAGTGCCGCTTCATTATAAAATTCGGGGTTTTGCCAATCCAGCGGATGCCGGGTAGGAGCTTGTAGATTGCCTTCTCGCACGGTCATTTTTGTTCTCTGAATGCAAAATGGGATTTAAACCTGCGAGTCGCGGTGAGCATGCAGCCACCACAACCCGCAGTACAATTGCGCTAATTCGCAATGGTCAGACTTTTAGTCTACAAGTGCGTCCAGCGCTTTCTGGAAACGGCCGGCATGCGAACGCTCGGCTTTGGCCAGTGTTTCAAACCAGTCAGCAATTTCATCAAAACCTTCTTCACGCGCGGTTTTCGCCATGCCTGGATACATATCTGTGTATTCGTGTGTTTCACCGGCGACAGATGCTTTCAGATTGTCGCGGCTAGCGCCGATAGGCAGTCCGGTAGCCGGGTCACCGCAGGCCTCCAGGTACTCCAGATGGCCGTGCGCGTGGCCTGTTTCACCCTCAGCAGTAGAACGGAACACTGCAGCCACGTCGTTTTGGCCTTCCACGTCTGCTTTTGCTGCGAAATACAAGTAACGACGGTTGGCTTGAGATTCACCGGCAAACGCCTCTTTCAGACTTGTTTCAGTTTTTGAACCTTTGAGTTGCATGGTAATTCTCCTCATGTAACGAACAGATAACGCGAAGCGATACAATATACAAGCATCCAACAGATTAGACTAAATCTAAACTGTAAACAGAATATAGATCACAATGGGCTACGATGTCAATGTCAAAATCGTGAAATTTGATTTCCTGTGTTTAGTCCCTCATATACAGTCATAATTCCGTACTGCCAAGGAAATGACCATGACTGATAAATTAATACTGGATGAACAGGCTTTGCGTGAAAAGCTCACACCCGAGCAGTACCACATCTGCCGCGAGCATGGCACAGAGCGGGCCTTCACTGGAAAATACTGGAATCTCAAAGACCCGGGGGTCTACCGTTGTGCGTGCTGCGGCGAGGCTTTATTCGACGCGGATACGAAATTCGATTCCGGCACTGGCTGGCCGAGTTTCTGGCAACCACACCTCGCCTCCGCGGTGGAAAGCAGCCAGGATAACAGCCTGCTGATGGCACGCACCGAAGTGCACTGCCGCCATTGTGGCAGCCACTTGGGGCACATATTTGAAGATGGCCCACAGCCGACCGGATTGCGTTACTGCATCAATTCAGCTTCGCTTGATTTCGAGGCGAAGAAGTGACGATGAACACAGCAAACTATGCGACCATAATCAAAATAGCCAGTCGGGGACAACCTTGTTTAACGCAATCATTACTCACATTCAGCAGGAAACTCCGAGCGTTAAATCGTTCCGTCTTGGCGTGGATAAGCCGTCATTTCACTTCTTCGCCGGCCAATGGATAGACCTGTACGTCGATATTGAAGGCGTTAGCCAAGTCGGCGGTTATTCCATGACATCGTCGCCCGTACACACCCACAGCCTCGAACTCGCCATCAAATCCAGTACTCGCCATCCTGTCACACGCTGGCTGCACGAACAGGCTGAAGTTGGTGATAGCGTTCGTATTTCCGGAGGACAGGGCGTGTTCCTGTACCAGCCCGAAATGAGTCAGCGCTTGGTACTGGTTGGCGCTGGCGTGGGTGTCACGCCGCTTATCAGCATATTTCGCTACATTGCCGATGCGGTACCCGATACCCAGGCCACGCTGGTATATAGCATCCCTAGCCCGGACGAATTCCTGTTCCGTAGCGAAATTGAAGAAATTACCCGGCATCACACCAATCTGCACAGCCTGGTCACCATTACACAGCCTGACAGTTCATGGCAGGGGCGCACCGGTCGCACCGATGCCGAGCTACTCAAAAACGCCGGCATGAGTGACGATACGCTTTACTATTTGTGCGGGCCACCTGGCATGGTGGAGGATGTAAGCGGCGTACTGGAAGGCCTCGCCGTACCGGCCAGCCGTATCATTTTCGAAAAGTGGTGGTAGCGCGTACTATTACTATATTGATTCAATAGATGGCATTGCAGTACAAGTTTTGTACTGACAACTGCCCGAGGAGATCGTCATGAAAATAGTTCAAGCCCTGTGTCGAGTATGCGTACCTCTGCTTTTTCTGCCATTTTCCGCAGCCGATGCAATGGAAAATCCGGTGCGCGACTATCCTGCCGACAAGATTGCAGCACACACCTATGTCATCCACGGACCACTGGGCGAACCATCCGTGGCCAACCAGGGCTTCATGAACAACCCCGGTTTTGTGATCACCGATAGTGGCGTGGTGGTGATCGATCCGGGCTCCAGCCTGGAGACGGGGCGCATGGTGTTGCGTCAAATACGCAAACTCACCAGCAAACCGGTTACGCATGTGCTAAATACGCACATACACGGTGATCACTGGCTGGGTAATCAAGCCTTTCTTGAAGCCTATCCCAAAGCCCAGTTCATGGCGCACCCGGAAATGATCCGCAAAGCCCAGGCTGGAGAGGCCGAAGCATGGATAGGCTTAATGGATCGCCTCACTCAGGGTTACAGCAAGGGCACGCGCGCGGTGATCCCCGTTGTTCCCGTGACAGAAAATCAGCGTTTCACTACCGGCGGGCTGACATTCCATGTACTGGCCCCGGAAAACGCGCATAGCAAAACCGATATCATGATTGAAGTGGAACAGGATGCCGTCGTATTCACCGGCGACAACGTGCTGAATGCGCGCATTGCCCGTCTGGATGACGGTACTTTTAAAGGCAGTATTGTTGCCTGTGATCGTGCCCTGGCGGTCAAAGCCAGACATTATGTGCCAGGCCACGGCAAAACTGCCGACGCCAAAATGGTGAAAAGCTATCGCGATTACATGATTGCACTTACCACCGAAGTAAAACGCCAGTACGACACAGGAAAAAGTGACTATGAGATGAAAGATGCCGTGGCTGCCAAACTCGGCGCGTACAAAAACTGGGCAGGATTCAATGAGCAACTAGGCAAACATATCAGCCTGGCAGTGCTCGAAATCGAAGCCTTATAACCAATTAATCGATGATTTGCAATTTAAGTACATCTTCTGTTTTGACCCTTCGGGAAACTGACGATCTTCAGTAGACCCGCTGAGCAGGACTTTCTCATTCTCCCCCGCGCATGAGCGCGAGGGGTGACCGTCAAAATATCTCCTGGCGCTTCTCTCCAGACCTCGTCTCGCAGCTTTCCACATTATCGACGCCGGCCGGCATCGACATCATCTTTACGCCTCTTTGAAATATATATTGCAATTGATAAGCATTATTAACTATAATGAGAACGGTTATCATTAATTTTACGGAAATACCATCCTGAATAAGGAGCCTCCATGAATGCCATACAAAACATACTTGATCTCACTTCGAAAGCCAGTGCCCTTGTCATCCTCACAGCCGCCATGATTTCTGCCCAGGCAGCCTTGGCAGCAGATAGCGCCTACACCCTGGTGATTCAGGATCATCGCTTTCAACCGGCAGAACTGGCCGTGCCGGCAGGACAAAAAATCAAGCTTACGGTCGAAAATCGCGACAGCACACCAGAGGAATTTGAAAGCTACGACCTCAACCGCGAAAAAATCATTGCCGGTAAATCCACTACCACAATTTACGTAGGCCCACTCACACCGGGCCGTTACCGCTTTTTTGGCGAGTTCAATCCAAAAACTGCCCAAGGCGTAATTGTCGCCAAGTAACCCAAGGAAAACCACAATGTTCGCAACTGCCATTATTGTGTTTCGTGAAGTGCTTGAGGCGGCAATTCTTATCGGCATTATTGCAGCAGCAACGCGCTCGATATCCGGCCGTAACCGCTGGCTAGGTGCCGGTATTCTGGCTGGTTTGGCCGGATCCGCGCTGGTTGCCGCATCCACCGATGTGATCGCGAGCATGGTCAACGGCATCGGGCAAGAGCTGTTCAATGCATCGGTATTGGGTATTGCGGTACTGATGCTCGCCTGGCACAACATCTGGATGTCTTCGCACGGCGCGGCTCTGGCTGCAGAAGCGAAAAATGTGGGCAAGGCTATTCGCGATGGCCAGCAGGAACTCTCGATTTTGCTCGTGGTAGTCGGATTGGCTGTATTGCGCGAGGGTTCTGAAACCGTGCTATTCCTGTACGGCATCTCGACGTCCCAGGGCGCGGGCGCATCCACTCTATTACTGGGTGGATTAGCAGGTGCCCTGGCAGGAATCACCGTCGGCTATGCACTATATGCTGGTCTGCTACGTATACCAATGCGCTGGTTTTTTACCGCAACGGGGGTGCTGGTACTGCTCCTGGCTGCCGGCATGGCTTCCCAGGCAGCGCATTTCCTGATCCAGGCCGACTTGCTACCCAGCCTTGCCGCGCCAATCTGGGACACGTCTGCAATGCTGCCCATGAATACCATACCGGGCATGTTGCTCCATAGCCTGATCGGTTACGACCCGAGGCCCGCAGGTATGCAACTGATTTTTTATGTTTTTACCCTTGTTTCTATTGCGCTGGGCATGAAATGGGCCTCGCACCAGCTTCAATCTACAAAAAGGAATCGGTAAATGAAACACGGCAGTCTGGCACTCTTCCTCTGCACCTTAATTTCAGCACCCGTCTTCGCCGGACCTGCTGATTATGTTTATACCCCTATGGTCGAGCATGGCGAAAGGGAAATTGACTTCAAATTCGGTTCTGCCAGGCAACCATCCGGAGACACGACCACGGTAGGCTCTCTTGGCTTTGGATATGGCGCCACACCTTACTGGTTCACCGAGGTGTATTTGAAAACCGAACAATCAGGTGCGAACCCGAGATTGAATATTCTGGAATGGGAAAATAAATTTCAGCTGACCGAAACCGGGAAATACCCAGTGGACGTCGGCTTGATTACCGAACTTGAATATCCGCTCAATCTTCACGGGGAACCATCCGAATTCAGGATAGGCCCCCTGTTTCAGACGCAAATCGACAAACTGCAACTCAATGGCAATCTGTTGTTGCAAAGCAAATTCGGCGGCAGCAATGCAGCGACTACCACAGTATTCCAGTATCAATGGCAGGCTAAATATCGCTGGAAACAGCAACTCGAGTTCGGCCTGCAGGGTTTTGGTGAAATGGGCGTATGGAACAAGTGGTCGCCTTCCAGTGAACAGGACCATAAACTCGGCCCTGCCATTTTCGGCAAAATCCCGTTGCGACAAGGCGTGCGTGAGGCGATCAAATACAACGCCGCATGGCTGATTGGCACAACGCAAACGACGCCCCACAATACCTTCAGAATGCAGGTGGAATACGAATTCTGATTTCCGATGCCGCCGTGTTGTCTCTGGCTGATCCGGCAAGTGATAACACGGCACAGGGTATTGACGAGCTACACGGATGCAGTTCCTAAACCATCCACATGTTTTCCAGCCGGACATTCTCCACCGCACTGCCCAGCATCAGGACCATGCCACCGCGACGGTTATCTCCGGTATCACTGAATTCAAAGCGGTAGAAACGACGCAGGCTCACCTGCCCATTGGGATTGCGAGCCAGGCGTATCGAGGCCATTGCCACGGTATCATCAAGCAGCTGCACCGCATCCGTGTCACATGCACGCTTCGCAGCAGCGATGGCAATTTCACGCGTTTTCAGGCTGTCCAGCCAAAACCAGGCAAGTGCGCCCAGCACGGCCACAACAACCAGCTCGATCATGTCAGGCAGGTTATTAGCGAGTCGAATTCACAGGGGGCCGGAATAACGCGGCAATCTGTTTGCACGCGCTTCCTGCGGATTCCTGGGCACGCACACTGGGTGGCGTATCCGGCACCTCGATGTCTACACGCTCGCGTCGCACTGGCGGCGTGCCTGCCAGTGGCTCGCGTAGCGGTGCCGCAGGGCGTTCGCTACGCGCGCGCGGCGCGCGCGTCGACTCGGGCATGGCGCCCAGCTCAGGCTCAAAACCGGGGATGATTTCGGAGGTGATTTTTGTGTTAAGCAGTCGTTCTATATCCGCCAGATAACGCAACTCGTCTTCCGCCACCAGCGACAGTGCAATACCGCTGGCACCCGCGCGACCGGTACGGCCAATACGATGCACGTAGTCCTCTGCGGCATGAGGAAGGTCATAATTCACTACACACGGCAGCTGATCAATATCCAGCCCGCGCGCGGCGACATCGGTCGCTACCAGCACCTGAATCGCACCTTGCTTGAACTGATCCAGCGCTTCCACCCGTGCCTGTTGGGTTTTGTCGCCATGAATGGCGTTGGCCGGAATACCGTCCCGGCACAAATGCTGCGCCAGCCGGTTGGCGCCGATCTTGGTGCCGCAGAACACCAGCACCTGACGTAGTTCGCGGGTTTTGATCAGGTGCGCCAATAGCGCATGCTTGCGTTCCTTGTGCACCGGCAACACGCTTTGCGTGACCGTCTCGGCGGCGGTATTGCGCCCTGCCACCTCGATCAGTTGCGGGTTGTTCATCATGCTGTCGGCGAGCTTCTTGATCTCGCCCGAGAAGGTGGCGGAGAACATCATGTTCTGGCGCGCGGCCGGCAGCAACGCGATGATGCGGCGCAAGTCGGGCATGAAACCCATGTCCAGCATGCGATCGGCTTCGTCCAGCACCAGCATTTGCACTTGTGAAAGATTGAGCGTTTTGTTTTGCACGTGATCAAGCAGGCGCCCAGGCGTGGCAACCAGAATATCCACACCGCTGCGCAACGCATCAATCTGCGGATTAATGTTCACGCCACCGTACACCACGCTGATACGCACTGGCAGGTATTTTCCGTAACGGTGAACGCTCTCTTCCACCTGCATCGCCAGTTCACGTGTCGGGGTGAGAATCAGTGCGCGGATTGGATGGCGTGCTGGCGATGGGCTGGAACTGGCATAAGGCGCCAGACGACTCAACAACGGCAGGGTAAATCCGGCGGTCTTTCCGGTGCCTGTCTGCGCGCCGGCCATCACATCGCAACCAGTCAGTGCCACCGGTATCACTTGCGCCTGAACCGGCGTGGGTTCGGTATAGCCGCACTCTTCTACAGCGCGGAGTATCTCTGGCACCAGGCCGAGATCGGAAAAAGCCATGCGTATTGCTCCTGATAAATCAAGCGCTTATTGTACAGCATACGCATGCTATCTGTCAGTTCGGCAACGGATTGACACGCCCGATTGCAAACAATGCAAACATGCCGGCCACCGCAAACCCGGCACCCACAGCGCATACCGCAAGCCATCCATCATGCTGCCAGGCGTATCCGCCCAATGCCGAACCTGCCGCACCGCCCAGAAAATACGTCACCATATAGATGGCATTGAGGCGGTTGCGCAAATCCGGGTGAAGCGCATAAATACGCGTCTGATTGGACAGATGACTGGCCTGTACACCGGCATCCAGCAGCACCACGCCGAGCGCCAGTCCAGGCAGGGTAGCGCCGGTCAATCCCATCAGCAGGAACGCCAGCAATATCAGGAGCAAAGCTCCGCCATTCAAGACGGGCGCTGCCACACGGTCAGCAAGACGCCCGGCCAATGGCGCAACCAGGGCGCCAGTCACGCCGATCAGGCCAAACATTCCTGCCACCTCGCTGCCATAGCCGGGGGACAGCTGATGCAAATGAAACGCCAGGGTGGTCCAGAACACGCTGAACGCAGCAAATCCACACCCGCCCACCAGCGCATGGCGGCGCAACACCGGCTCGCTCCGCACTAGATGAATCAGCGAAGCCAGCAATGCCGTGTAGGGAATCGGCCGACTCGGTGGCAAACGTGGTAGCGTGCGTTGCAGCAATACAGCCAGCATCAACATCACCCCAATCGCCAGCAGATATATATCGCGCCAGTTGCCTGTATAAGCCCCGATCCAACCACTCAGGGTACGCGATAGCAGGATGCCGACCAGCAGTCCGCTCATCACAATGCCGACAATCCGTCCACGCTGCTCGGGTGCTGCCAGATGTGCTGCAAAGGGCACTGCCAGCTGCGGTACCACACTCACCGCCCCCAGCAGGAAACTGGCCAAGGTCAACCAGCCCAGCGTAGGCGCGAACGCGACGCCAAACATCATCAACACTGAGCATAGCGTCGTTGCCACAATCAGGCGGCGGCGTTCCATGCTGTCACCAAGCGGAACCAGCAGCAGCAAACCGGCTGCATAACCAAGCTGGGTGGCTGTCGGCACCACACTCACCGCTGCCGGTTGCACTTTAAACTCAGTCGCAATTTCGACCAGGAGGGGCTGGCTGTAATACAGATTGGCCACGGTTGCACCGGCCGCTATAGCCAGCAGGCCAACCAGTCGCGGGGAAATCGGCGGTGAAGTTTGCATCCCTCTAACGAATCACGCCGTACGCAACTCGCGCCAGTCAAAACCGTCGTCCTGGCTCGCATGACTGAACCAGTCCGGTGTGCAGCCCAACACTCCTGCCAGTGCCTGCAATGCCAACTGTGGCGTATTGTTGTGTTTGGACAGATGGGCAGCCACCAGATGTTGCAGCCGTGTGTTATCCAGTTTGGACAGCAGCGCCGCGGCAGCCTGGTTGTCAAGATGGCCAAAACGTCCAGAAATACGGCGTTTAAGGCCAGATGGATATGCGCTTTTATCGAGCAGATCACGGTCGTGATTACACTCCAGCACCAGCGCATCGCAACCCGATAACATGGCTTCAATATGCGCAGTCGAGGCACCCACATCGGTAAGCACGCCCAGCCGGTAGACACCATCGCCAAACACGAACTGCACCGGTTCACGCGCATCGTGAGGAACCGGAAAAGGATGAATTTCGATATCGCCGATGGCGAAAGCCGTATGACTATCGAGTTCGTTAATCTCGGGTAAATGTGCGCACTGATTGCAAAACACGGCCAGCGTGCCGCGTGTCATCCACACCGGGATGCCGTATTTACGGGAAAATCGCGCCGCACCACCGATGTGATCGCTGTGCTCATGGGTAATGACAATGGCATCGACGTCTTCGGGCAGAAGCGCCTTGGCCGCCAGGCGACGTACCGTATCCCGCAGACCGAAACCACAGTCGAGCATGATGCGCGTACGCCCCACCTCGACAACCAGGGCATTACCCTCGCTGCCGCTGCCGAGTGACGCAAAACGCATTACTTGAGCTGTTCGAGCAATAGCTTGAATATCTTGTTCGCTGTTTCCGGTTTTGCCTGCGTGCCCTGATCGGTCAATACGCGCACATCGGAACCATTGGCCGCCTGATTTTCAGAAACTTCAATCTGATAGCGATCACCGTGTGCGGCGGTTTTCTTCGAGCTACGCCAGAACGCCAGTTTGCTCAGGAAACCAGTGCTTTGTTTGGTTTCAACATCGTCCTGAGGATCGATATAACGCACGTAATAAATTCCCTTGGCGCGGTTACGATCTTCCACCGTGAAGTTGATACGATCCAGCGCCAGCCCCACGCGTCGCCAGGCGCGATCAAATGGATCGGTAAGCGCCAGCATCGGAGAGCCGTCTCCGGCCTTGGCGAGTTTGGCACGATCTGGCTGATTCTGCTCGGCCAGCATCGCCTTGGCCTGCGCTTTCGCTACGCCAAAACGTTCCATCAGACGGCTTAACATTTCAGCTTCAAGTCCCGGATCAGCCGGGCGCGGCTGCCAGACAGTGCTTTTATCCTCGAAGCTATTGCCGGTATACACTTCAACCATGCCGCGATGACTGATATAAATTTCGGTTCCGCCCGGCGGATTGGTGGTACGTTCAAGACGGGTACGAAATTTATCGCGCTGAGGAGTGGAATAAAGGTTATCCACTACTTTGCCCAACAAGTTGCGGATCATGTCCTGGGGGATTTTGGCGCGGTTTTCTGCCCAGTCGGTTTCCATAATGCCGGCTTGTGGATCCTCGACATTGATCACAAAGCCATTTTCCTGCCAGAAATCCTTGACGATCGGCCAGACCTTTTCAGGCGGCATATTGACAATCATCCAGCGCTCGCTACCGGCCCGCTCGATGCGTACGTTACTCTCGGTAGGCAAAATATCGCTTTTCCCGCTACCCGCATTTTCGCTACGTTCCGCATGGTATGCAGAATATGTTGCACTGCCGCGCGGATTCAGATCCGGCACCTGGTAGCGGCTATCAGCGGTGGGCGCAGTCAGGTCGGGGGGTACTTCCAGCGTGGGCACTGTACCCGCGGATTTGTAATCGATCTTTTTGGATTTCAGTATATCCATGCTGCCACAGCCGGCAACGCTCAATGTCACCATCGCGCTCACCAGCGTCATCCACAATTTGCTACGTTTCATGGTTACCAATCCTTAAAATACTATTACATGGCATTGGCCCGGCGCATGGCCCGGCGCAATGTATCGTGGTGCTCTGCAGACAACGGCGTCATCGGCAAACGTATTCCGGCACCAATCAGCTCCATCTCGGCCAATGCCCATTTAACCGGGATCGGATTGGCCTCGACGAACAATTTCTGGTGCAGGCCGAACAGTTTCTGATTGAGTTCGCGCGCGCGCGGCAGTTCCCCGTTGAAGGCTGCGACGCACATTTCATGCATGGCACGAGGCGCGATATTGGCTGTGACAGAAATCACACCATGCCCGCCCATCAGCATGAAAGCCAGTCCCGTCGCATCATCGCCGGTATATAAAGCGAAATCAGCCGGGGCGCGCAGGATAAGATCGGTGGCGCGCTCAATACTGCCGGTTGCATCCTTGATGCCGACAATACCGGGCACCTCGGCCAGGCGCAACGTCGTGTCGTTGCTGATATCACTGACTGTGCGCCCCGGTACATTGTAGAGTATCAGCGGCAAATCCTCGGCTTCGGCAATCGCTCTGAAATGTTGATACAAACCCTCTTGCGTCGGTTTGTTGTAATACGGTGCCACCGACAACGCATAATCGGCACCGGCGGATTTGGCGCACTGCGTCAATTCGATGGCTTCCGACGTAGAGTTCGCCCCGGTACCCGCGATCACCGCCATACGCCCGGCAGTTTGTTCAACCACCGCTCGAATCAGCGCGCAATGCTCTTCATAGCTCACCGTTGGCGACTCGCCTGTCGTACCGACCACAACGATACCGTCCGTGCCCTGCGCAGCATGCCAATCCACCAGCGCGCGCAAGCGCACCAGATCAAGGCTGCCATCGTCCTGCATGGGCGTCACAATGGCGACCAAACTGCCTTTTAACATGCCGTCATCCGCTTGAATTTAAATCCGGCCAGTTTACCCGATAACCTCGCCCCCGGAAACCAGCTTGAGAAGCACGTACTATTCACGATCGGAGTAGCTAAAACATCTAAAAAGGGAAGCGCATGATGGATAAACCGCTTAAATTTCTGCTGCTGGTGGACGATTTTTCCAGCATGCGCCGTATGCTGCGCCACCTGCTGAAAGATGTCGCCCACATCCAGTGCGAAGAAGCGGGAGATGGTGTGGCAGCGCTGGAAAACTGCGTACCAGGCATTTCGATGTGGTCATTACTGACTGGAGCATGCCCAATAGGAGCGGGATCGAATTGTTGCGTGAGATTCGTCGTGACCCGGTATTGCTGATCACCGCCGAAGCGCTGCCTGAGAACATCGCTGAAGCCCGCAATGCCGGTGCCATTGGCTATATTGCAAACCCTTCACTGGCGACGCACTCGCACTACCTTGATACGGATACTGCCTGGAATCTAGGCTAATTCCGGTGTCATCACTGCGCGCACCATGGTTTGTTGCGTGGCTTGCCGAACACGATTGGTAAGCCACCACAAGCCGCCTTTCTTGATCGAAAAATCCGATTCAGCCCCACACAATAACAATGCCGCCGTCTGCCCCAGGCTGGGCTGGTGGCCGACAATCACGACACACCCCCCCGCATCCGGCCAGCCTGCTGCAAGAACGACATTCATGGCATCGGCACCCGGGGCGATCTTTTTGATTGTTTCGAAAGGCCGCCCCAATGCCTTGGCAGTCTGCTGTGCACGCTGCGCCGGACTAACCAGGATCACCGCGTTTTTGGGTAAGCGTGCATTCAACCATGCTGCGACTTGTGCAGCCTGTTTGTGCCCTTTGGTAGTGAGTTCACGTCCCATATCCGGCGAGCCATCTACCGCATCGGCATGACGCCACAGAATCAAATCCATGTCTGCTTCCATAAAATCGTACATGCTAGCGCTCCATTGTTACGGGATTAAAACCGGCATCCCCATATTCTTAAACCAGCCTTCTCCAATACGGACAGGTTGAAGTACACCCGCCTGGTTTGAGTTCAATTACTACTGTCATTGTTTTGTCACAAAAAAATCATATAAACAACTTATGGCAAACTTTGCCTGCCATTTACAACGATATTAGCCTTACTTTGATACCATGCTGGCATGACCGCAACCAATCCTGAAAATTTCCTCAACCGTGAGCTCAGTCTATTGGCTTTCAATGAACGCGTACTGTCTCAAGCTGAGGACGACAGTGTACCGCTCCTGGAACGGCTGAAATTCATCTGCATCGTCAGCAGCAACCTGGATGAATTTTTCGAAGTCCGTGTGGCTGAACTGAAGGAGCACATTGCGCTGAATTCTTCTGCAGTAAGCTCGGATGGACTAAGTGCCAGACAGACTTTTCGCGATGCTGTCCCGCGTGCGCATACCCTGGTAGAAAGGCAGTACGAAACCCTGAATCAATCCATCCTGCCGCAACTGGCCGATCAGGGTATTCGTTTTTTGCGACGAACTCACTGGAACGAGGAACAGACCGCATGGATCCGCGCCTACTTTTTCCGTGAACTGATGCCGGTACTGACGCCGATCGGGCTGGACCCGGCGCATCCGTTCCCGCGCGTGCTCAATAAAAGTTTGAATTTTGCGGTGGAATTATCCGGGCGCGATGCTTTCGGTCGCAATTCCGGCGCTGCCGTGGTACAGGCACCGCGTTCATTGCCGCGCGTGATCCGCATGCCGGAGGAAATTGCCGGGTGCGAATATGGTTTTGTGTTTTTGTCGTCCATCCTGCATGCGCACGTCAATGAATTATTCGCCGGCATGACGGTGCAAGGCTGTTACCAGTTCCGCGTCACGCGCAATTCCGATCTGTTCGTCGATGAAGAGGAAACCAAAAACCTGCGCGAGGCGCTGCAGGGAGAGCTGCCGCATCGGCATTACGGCAATGCAGTCAGGCTGGAAGTAGCCGATAACTGCTCGCCTGAAATGGCGGATTTCCTGCTTGCGCAATTCAATCTGCAGCGTGAAGATTTTTATCAGGTAAGTGGATTGGTCAATCTGGTGCGGCTGATGCAAATACCCGATCAGGTAGACCGGCCCGACCTGAAATTTCCGTCATTCATTCCCGGCCTGCCCAATCCATTGACCAAGCCCGGAGACATATTCAGTATCGTGCGGCGCGGCGATATTCTGCTGCACCACCCGTTCCAGTCATTCCAGCCGGTCATTGATTTTATTCGCCAGGCAGCCGACGATCCCCAGGTGCTGGCTATCCGTCAAACGGTGTATCGCACCGGCACCGACTCAATGTTGATGCAGGCATTGATAGCAGCAGCACTGAGCGGCAAGGAAGTAACCGTGGTCGTCGAGCTGATGGCACGCTTTGACGAGGAAGCCAACATCAATTGGGCAGCCAAACTGGAAGAAGCAGGTGCTCATGTCGTGTATGGCGTGGTAGCCCACAAGACGCATGCCAAGATGGCGCTGGTGGTACGCCGCGAGGAGGGCATATTGCGGCGTTACGCGCATCTCGGCACCGGCAACTACCATGCCCGTACCGCGCGTCTGTACACGGATTTTGGCCTGCTAACCTGTAACGAAGCGATCTGCGCCGATGTGAATGAGATCTTCACCCAACTCACCGGGCTGGGTAAGGCGTCACGCCTCAAACACTTGTGGCAATCTCCATTTACGCTGCACAGCCAGGTGATCGCTGCCATCAAGCGTGAAACCGAACACGCGCGCAATGGACTACCTGCTGCCATTATTGCAAAAATGAATGCGCTGCTTGAACCGGAAATCATCCGCACGTTGTATGAAGCATCTCAGGCGGGCGTGAAAATAGATCTGATCGTGCGTGGCGTATGCGCATTGAAACCGGGTATTCCCGGCCTTTCCGAAAATATTCGTGTGCGCTCCATTATTGGCAGATTTCTCGAGCACACACGTATTTTTTATTTCCGGGACAATGGCATAGATCACGTTTATCTATCCAGCGCAGACTGGATGGATCGTAATTTCTTCCGCCGCATAGAAGCGTGTTTTCCGATACTTGAGCCGCGCCTGAAAAAACGCGTCATCGCTGAAGGTCTGAAACCTTATCTCAGGGATAACCAGCAAGCGTGGGAGATGGACCATCAAGGCACCTATCGCCACCGTACCCGACGCCGGGCGCAGCCATTCAGCGCACAGCAGGCCCTGTTGTATCTGCTGGCAAAACCCGTGACTTGACCCGTTTCAGTCGGGATAAACCAATTTGATTCCAACTGCTTTCAAATCGGCTTTCTCTTCTTCCAGCGCCGTTGCCGTCAGCAGGTTATCCGCCAGCCATTCTTCAGATAATGAAAGCCGGTAGTTTGAACCCTGACATGCCAATCTCAGCTCTGGCAGCACCACATCCGCACGGCTACGGTAAAACAGCACGGCCAGGCGCAATGCCAATACCGCAAGACGGGTAATATACTCGACTGGCTCAGCGTTATCGTGCTGAAACTCAGGCAACTTGTTCAGCCCACCACGTTGCGCACGCACCAACCGCCCCAACAGCGTCTGATCCATACGGGAAAAACCAGGCATGTCGGCATTTGCAAGGATGTACGCACCGTGTTTATGGTAACCGGAGTGGGCGATCGAAATACCGATTTCATGCAACTGTGCCGCCCACTGCAAAAAAATGCGAACGGCGGCAGTATCTGCTGTTGCGTCCGCCTGCATCTGGTCAAACAACCGGCCAGCCAATACTGCCACGCGTTCAGCCTGTGGCGTATCCACATGGTAGCGGCTCATAAACTGTTCCACGGTAGCGACACGCATGTCACGATGATGGAAACGCCCCATCAAATCGTACAGAACACCCTCGCGTAACGCACCGTCGGCGGCGATCATGTGTTCAATGCCAAATTCTGCAAATACACCGCTCATGATGGCGAAGCCGCCGGCAATTACCGGTTTGCGATCTGATTTCAAACCCGGCAAGTCAAGCTTGTCGAGACTGCCGGCGCGAATCAGCTGGGTGCGCAACTCCGCCAACCCTGCCGCGGTAATGCCTGATTCGGCCCAGCCGTTCTGCATCAGCACATCGGCCAGTGCACGTGCCGAACCGCTGGAACCGATCGCTTCCTGCCATTGCCCGGCATAGCTGGCAGCAATGGTCTGCACCTCGGCACGGGCAGCGAGCTCAGCCTGCTTCATCGCATGCTTGTCTATGCGGCCATCGGGGAAAAAGCGCTGGCTAAAATTGACGCAGCCCATATGCAGGCTTTCCATCAGGCGCGGAGTATAACCCTCGCCCACGATACATTCTGTCGAGCCGCCACCGATATCCACTACCAGCCGTGCCTGTTGGGTGGCTGGCAGGCTGTGAGCGACGCCGATGTAAACCAGCCGGGCTTCTTCACGCCCGGCAATCACTTCGATCGGACAGCCCAGCGCCGCCTCCGCTTTTTCCAGAAATTCCTCGGCATTTTCCGCAACGCGCAGCGCGCTCGTGCCCACACAACGTACTGCACCCGATGGCAACTCCCGCAGGCGCTCGCCAAAGCGTTTCAGGCAATCGAGTGCACGTTGCTGTGAATCCGCGTCGAGATGTTTGTCCGCATCCACCCCTGCTGCGAGCCGTACAGGCTCCTTGAGTGCATCCAGCGGATAAATCTGGTCATCCACTACCCGCGCCACCTGCAGCTTGAAACTGTTGGACCCCAGATCTACTGCTGCCAGAATTGAATATTCGCTCATGTCACCGCATTAATTAATTCCAAAAATCGTCATTGAGCCCGCAAAGAAAAGCATCAATTTTTTTGCGCCCATGCATTATCCGAAAAACATATAGGTCACTGCAATTGCAGCGGCCAAGCCGCCCAGGTCCGCCAGCAAACCGCAAATCACCGCATGACGTACGCGCCGGATACCGACTGCGCCAAAATACACGGCAAGCACATAAAAAGTGGTTTCAGTACTACCCTGCACTACCGAAGCCAGCCGTCCGGCAAAAGAATCCGCGCCAAAAGTATGCATGGTATCGATCATCATTGCGCGCGCCCCGCTCCCCGACAACGGCTTCATCAGGGCAGTCGGTAACGCATCCACGAAGCGGGTGTCCCAGCCCATCATGACCACGCCGTTGCGAATGCCGTGGAGCAGCAAATCCAGCGCGCCACTGGCACGGAAAACCGCAATCGCGACGAGCATGGCAACAAGGTACGGAATAATGGTAACAGCAGTATGAAAACCGTCCTTGGCGCCTTCGATAAAGGCTTCGTAGGCATTGACGCGACGCACTGCCGCGCCGCCAATAAACAAGGTAACCAGACCAAACAGTAACACGTTACTCACCAGCGCCGATTGACGCAACATCTCTGCCGCAGGCAATTGTGCAAAATAGGCTACCAGGCCGAATACCGCAGCACTGATCGCGGCAAGATAAGCCAGTATGACTCGATCAAGCAAGTTGATGCGCTGATAAAAAGCTGTCGCCAACAAGCCCGCCATGGTGGAGCAATAAGTGGCAATCAGTATGGGAATGAACACATCGGTGGGATCGTGTGCGCCCGCCTGGGCACGGTAGGTGAAAATAGTCACCGGAAGCAATGTGACCGAAGAAGCATTGATCACCAGAAACAGAATTTGCGCATTCGAAGCCGTTTCTTTGTCCGGGTTGAGCGTCTGCAATTCCTGCATGGCCTTGATGCCGATCGGCGTAGCGGCATTGTCCAGCCCCAGCATATTCGCTGCCATGTTCATGGTAATGGCGCCCAGGGCAGGATGGTTGCGCGGCACATCGGGGAACAGGCGCTGAAACAAGGGCGCCAGTAACCAGGTCAGCCCCTGCAAAAATCCGGCACGTTCGCCCACGCGCATCACACCCAGCCATAGCGCCATGACACCGGTCAGGCCCAGGGCGATTTCAAAGCCGTTTTTTGCAGCGTCGAAAGCGGCTTTCATGACCAGCGCAAAACTGTCGATCTGACCAAAAAATATCAAATTGACAGCAGCAAAGACAAACGCAATGAGAAAAAAACCGATCCAGATTGCGTTGAGCAAAATTTATCCCGCCAGTTTGGCCAGTGCAATCAGCAATAAAACCAGCAGCCACAATCCAAGTACCCGCCAGCACAAACTCACCGCGCTATCCAGATATTGGGCATCGGCACTGTCTCCCAGACCGAGTTCGGGCCGATATATTTCTCCATCAGCATCGCTAATCGGCAACCCGAGCCGTACCCCGAGCGCCCCTGCACCACTTGCCAGCACGATCCCCTCAGCCGCATCCGGCCAATCTTGCGCCTGTGTGCGCCAACAATAGATGGCATCCTCGAAATCACCCGCCACTGCAAAGCTGAGCGCAGTCAATCGGACCGGAATCCAGTTGATCCAGTAATAGGCGCGCGCGGCAAATTCACCAAATTGCCCTCCTCCGGTTGTGCTGAGCCATTTGCGTCCGAGAATCGACGCCAGACGATACAGAACTGCACCCACCGGCCCCAATGGCGACAACAACACGAAACACACAATGACCCCGAACATCTGTCGATGTGCACTCTCCAAGGTACGCTCCGTGGCAAGTCGTGCAATATCACTGGCGTTCAATGTGCTGGCATCCAGTCCGCGCCATTCAGCCAGGACTTTGCGCGCGGCATCCAGTTCATCCACCTCCAGGGCTCGCGCGATGCGTTCGCCTGTCTTGCTGAAATACCTAAAGCCTAGCGTCGCATACAGAACGAATGCGCTCCATATCCAGGCCAGCAAGGGGCTCACGTTCTCCAGCAGGAAATATATGACGCTCACCGCCATCAGAACGGGCAATACCGCTACCAGCCATGCAAAAACGCCATATTGATATGACCCTGTATTGAGATAACGTTCGATGTATTGCGCGTAGCGCCAAAACGCCCGATAGTGCGGTAATGGATAGCCCAATGGCCGGAAGTATTCAAGCAGAAAGGCGGCGAGCAGTGAGAAGAAGGTCATCGCGCCGTCAGCCGGTCAAATCGGCATTTCCACGGTCAGCACACCCATCTGGTTGATGGATTTTCCTGGCACGTAAATTTCTACCGTAGGCATGCGGATATCCTGTCCGCTGGATTTGAGGTAATCGTGCAATGCCTGATAGGCAGTGCTCGGTGCCAGCAGCATGCTGGCCTGCACACGGGCTTCCAGCACTGGCCGTGCCGGAATATCCCCTACCTGCAACGGCGCTTTGATGACCACGCCGGGAGCCAGCAAATAGCCAACGTGTGCACGCTGGCTGCTTTTCGGTGTAGTACGCGGATCATTATAGAGGATAGCAACCGGCGCACCCGGCGCAATGCCCTGGGCGCGCAGCGCGTCGGCCACCTTCACCTGTATGTCAGGGATTTTGCCATAATCACCAATGTGTTCGGCATACACATAATGATAGGGGCCCGCCACGGTCTGCACTATCGTTGCACGATTAAATCCACCCCACCACCAGAACACCAGCACAATCGGCAACACAAAAGCCAGCAGAAAAGGAAACCAATTTCTCTTGATCAAAACTTATCCTCAGGGAAGCTGTTTTACACGGTGGGAAGATACCATACCGCAACAACCACTGTCGCGCGTACAATGCCAGGAAATACGATAATAAAGGAGGTTTCCCATGAAAATACTCACCGCGCTATTCCTGTTCTGCATCGTTACGTTTGCACATGGCGCGCAATATGCCGCTGTCGGCGTCAAGGTCACTCCGATTAAAGTGGGTACCCATAGTTATTACGTGCAAGGCTTATCCGGTGCAGCCTCCTCCGCCAACGAAGGCTATATGTCCAACGCCGGGTTTGTCATCACACCGGCCGGGGTCGTGGTGTTTGACACACTGGGCACCCCGTCACTGGCAGCGGAACTGGTCAAGCAAATCCGCAAAATCACCCAGCAACCGATCAAGATCGTCATTATCAGTCACTACCATGCCGATCACTATTACGGCACGCAGGTATTTAAAGAGCTGGGTGCGGAAATCTGGGCCCATAAAAATGGCCAGGGCGCGATCCGTACTGATGCTGCGGCTGCTCGCCTGGCACAGCGTAAGGAAACGCTATTCCCATGGGTAGACCAAAACACCCACCTAACACCGGCTGACAAATGGCTGGATGGCGATACCGATTTCGAGATGGGCGGCGTCCATTTTGCCTTGCGCTTTGTCGGACCGGCGCATTCTGCCGAGGACATGGCCATGCTGGTGAAGGAAGACGGCGTACTATATGCAGGCGATCTGGTCTTCAAGGGTCGCGTGCCCTTCATCGGCGATGCCGACAGCAAAGCCTGGCTCGCAGCACTCAACAAACTCATCGCATTGAAACCACGCGTCCTGGTACCAGGACATGGTGCGGTTTCCGATACACCGCTCTCTGACCTGACTCTGACTCGTGACTATCTCACTTACGTACGCACAGAAATGGGCAAGGCTGTGAGTAATCTGGTGCCTTTCGACGAAGCCTACGCACACACCGACTGGTCAAAATACGCCAAATTGCCGGCGTTCCCGCAAGCTAATCGTCCCAATGCCTACAATACCTATATATTGATGGAAAAAGAATCACTGGAGAAATAACGTGCGCGCGTTGTATCGGGTCATCGTCTTGATGTGCCTGTTGCCCACCCTGGCGCTGGCTAGCGGGATGGAAGTCCTCACCCTGCAGAATCGCAGTGTCAGCGGGGTACTGCCGGTTTTGCGCCCGCTACTGGAACCCGGCGGAGTAATGACAGGGATCAACGACCAGATTATCCTGCGCGCATCCAGCGCCAATCGCGCACAAATCAAGGCTGCGCTTGCCAAAATAGACATACCGGCACGTCAATTGCTGATTTATGTCAGCCAGAATCATCAGCAAAACAACGAACAGAACGAATTGTCAGGACATGTAAATCTCGGCAGAAATACCATGTCGCCGCGACGTCAATCGGGTACCAGCCCTGATGGCCAGGTTACCACCGGCATCCGCAATGGCGACGTCAATGCCGGCATACGCCTGGGCAATACCCAGCGCAGCACAGATCAGCACACCAACCAGATGTTACGCGTGGTCGACGGCGGTAGCGCCTATATCCAAACCGGGGTGTCCATTCCCATACAGATGCATCAGGTTTATCTGTCCCCCGGCGGAGCCATCATTTCAGATAGCCGTGTCTATCGCGATATCGGTAGCGGCTTTTATGCCAAACCCCACGTCAACGGTCAACATGTAACGCTGGAAATCAGTCCGCAACAGGATAAGCTGTCAGCAAATGGGGCTGTCGAACAGCAACGACTTTACACGACCATCACCACCCGCCTGGGGGAATGGACGCAAATCGGCGGAACTGACACGCAAGGGGACCATCAAAACAGAGCGTTGCTGGGCGTTACCGGCAGCACCAGTGCAGCCCAGGGCGGCGTGTGGATGAAAATTGAAGAAGTGCCTCAGTAAATACCGAAAACTCAAGGTTGTTCCGGTTTAAACCATCAGATTGCAGCATGTGCACTCGCCATCATCCTGCGCAAATAGGATAATATCGCCTGCCCGGCACGTTGGCGTGATGCCACGCACAAACATTGACCGGCGCAGAGTCAAACAGGGGAACCATGCAAACTGAAACCGCGACGACCGTCAGCCACTTTGACCGTATTGGCGGCGCAGACACGATACGAGCATTGGTCAAGCGCTTCTATCAAGTCATGGATGAGTTGCCTGAGGCTTATGGCATCCGCAAACTGCATGCGGAGGATTTGCAAGGTTCGGAAGACAAGCTGTTCAAGTTTTTGTGCGGCTGGATGGATGGGCCGCAATTGTATGTGCAGGAATACGGACACCCCATGCTGCGCCGTCGGCACTTGCCTTTTTCGATCGGCGCATCCGAACGCGACCAGTGGCTGCTATGCATGAATACCGCACTGCTTGAGGTCGTTGAGGATCAGCAATTACGCGGCGAATTATCAGCCGCATTTGCCAAAGTCGCTGACCATATGCGCAATACACACTGAATTTTTTATTAAAGGAAGAACTGAATGAGCATGACACCCCAGCAACTTGTCGCCGAAGCCAAAACCCAGATCAAGGAAACCGACGCCAATAACGCTGCGACGCGCATTGGCGCCGGTGCTATCGTGATCGACGTGCGCGAACCAGCCGAATTCGATGCCGGGCATTTACCCAATGCGGTGAATATTCCGCGCGGCGTACTGGAATTCAAAACAGGTGACCACCCGGCCCTTTCCAACAAGGAAGCCGAAATCCTGTTGTATTGCAAAACCGGCGGCCGCTCCGCGCTTGCCGCGCTCAGCTTGCAGCGCCTGGGTTATATCAACCCGGTATCTATGGCTGGCGGGTTTGAAGCCTGGATAAACGCGGGTCAGAAAGTGGCGAAAGACACGACCAATTTCGGGGGCTAGCTACAGCTAGGCATGCTGACCGAATAATTCAGCGTAATCCTCGGCAGGCAGCGGCATGCTGTACAAGAATCCCTGAATCTCATCACAACCATGCCGCGCCAGAAAATCGCGTTGCCCGGTCGTCTCCACACCTTCAGCGATAACGCTGATGCCCATACTATGGGCAAGTTGGATGATGGCCGAAACGATGGTAGCGGCATCATGATCACTTTCCAGATCATGAACAAAGGACTGGTCTATTTTGATCGAGTCAATCGGGAAACGCTTGAGATAGCTCACGCTGGAATAACCAGTACCAAAACTTTCAATACATAAATACACACCGCGCTGTTTCAATGCCGTCAGGACTTTAAGCGTCTGCGCGGCATCCCCCATGGCAGTGGTTTCGCTGATTTCCAGCTCCAGTTTACTGGCCGGCAAACCGGTTTCCTGCAGTATCTGATCCAATACCAGCAACAGATCAGGTTGCGCAAACTGGCGCGCGGAAAGATTCACCGCCACACGCTGTCCGTCCAGCCCTGCTCGACACCATGCCGTCATCTGCTGACAGGCCTCTCGCAGCGCCCATTCCCCTACAGGCTCGATCAGATTGGTGGCTTCGATATCGGCAATGAACCGATCCGGCCCGATGATTCCGCTATGCGGATGACGCCAGCACAGCAGGGCTTCAACCCCGGTAATATGATCCTTGGCAAGGTGAATTTTAGGCTGGTAATGCATTTCAAATTCATTTTGCTCCAGCGCGCGACGCAAACCGCTTTCCAGCGACAATTGGCGTTTACCGGCGACATTCATGCTCGAATTGAAATACAGAAACCCGCCATGCTGCCGCTTGGCACGGTACATGGCAGTATCAGCCTGGCGCATTAGCTCCTGAGCATCATCCAGAACAGTCGTACCACCCGTAGTGGTGACCGAACCACGCAACGCGCTGATGCCTATGCTGGCAGACATGATGTAATCCCGTCCGAGCAGATTGATCGGTTCGTTCAGCGTTTCCAGTATTTTTTGTGCAACCGAAGCGGCAGCGCGGGCAGCTTGATTGCCGACCACCAGCACGGTGAACTCGTCTCCGCCCAAGCGGGCAACGTAGTCCTCTTTACGCACGCCAGCCTTGATGCGCGCCGCCACAATCCGTAACAGCTCGTCGCCAGTCTGATGGCCGAGCGTGTCATTAATATTCTTGAAGTGGTCGAGATCGAGATAAAGCAGCGCCACATTACCGCCATGGCGCTGGGCATGGGCCGTGACGCGGTCGAGATATTCCTGAAATGCCGCGCGATTGGCGAGTCCTGTCAAGGGATCGAAGCGTGCCAGTTGATCCAGGCGCCACTCGGTAAGCTTGCGTTCGGCAATTGCCGCCGCCACCAGCAGGCCGGACAATACAATCATGATCAACATGACTTGCAGGTTCACTAATAACGGGTAGGCAATGAAGTCGACTAATGCGCCATTGCTCATCAGGGCAGGCACAATGGCCAGTGCAGCCGCACACAGCGTCACCAGCGTAGTAGCAGGCAACCCCAGGCGCAATGCTGCCCAGATCACAAAAACAAACAGCAGGTAGTGGCCGCCGTTCAGGCCGGGAAGGATATCCAGACCCACAATTGGCAAGCTGGTCAATACCAGCATCAACGCCAGTACAGTCCAAAATTCCAGAGCCGGGGCAGAACGATTACCCGAATGCCAGGCGTGCCAACCCACCATGATCGGAGGTGCAAACAACAGAAAACCGATAATGTCGCCAAGCCACCAGCTCCATCCAGCCTGCATCAATCGCGCTTCTGGCAACTGACCATACAGGGCGAGCGTAGCCACGCCTGCCGCAGCGCCCACCAGAGAGGCGATCGGCGCAGCGAACAAAGCCAGTTTGATCACATCGTGCACGCGTTCCAGATTGGATTGGAATTTGTCAAAGCGGTTGAGCAACCAAACTGCCAGAACGGCTTCCAGGGTACTTCCTGCCGCCATGAACAGAGCGACGGGCCAATCCAGATCGATCCAGTTGGCGATGAACGCACCCAACAAAATACCAGGCCATAAACGCCGGCCAAATAACGCCAGTGCAGCCAACGCCAACCCGCTGGCAGGCCAGATTACGCTGATGCCGGGATGCATGTACGCTGCCATCCAGAGGCCAAAGCGCGCAATTAAAACATAGGCCCCAGCCAGAGCCAGTGGCTCGGCTAACCAGCGCATATCGGGAACAAGTCCAGAGGGTATCCGGAATTTTTGCATGTCTTGTCACATGCCCTGAACGGGCACAGCCGGGTACATGGATAGTGCGTCGACGATACGGTAGCAGTTGGCTAATACAAGCCGTTACGCTACCGCATCAATATGCGCCTTAACCGCCTCCAGCGATTCGCGCAAGGTATCTTCAGACAGGAGATTGAGGCTTTCTGCCAGCATTTCAGCCGCTTGCAGGGTTTCTGCTGCCAGGCTGGCACTGTCGATCTCGGCTACGAATACAGCTGCGGCGCCGGTCACCCGCAGCAGGGAATCGCGCTCGCGCATGAGTATTTCCACCTCATCGCGCATCATGGCAGCTTCCTGATGGTTTTGCGTGTTCAACATATAATCCCCTCTTTATAAAAATAATGTCAGCACACCTGTATAACCATACAGGCGATCATGCGAAATCTCGCCATTGGCGAAAAACCCCACCAAGGGGAATTCACCCAGCACCTCACTGATCAGCTTCAACTCAACCGAATCAGCACCGAACAAACCTTCACCCCGCCCCAGACAGGAATAATACACTGCACCGCGCGGTGGTGCAGTCAATGCCTGCTTAATGTCACCGAGCATGCGCAACATATCCTCACGTGCCGCGCTGGCGTCACGACGACAAAATACCACTTCACCCTGGGCTGGCACCACCTCGCTGATCGCAACAAGACGCTCATTCGTGTCGGCGCCAATCAGGTTACGGACCAGGTAATCGCGCGTATCCGAGCCGGAAACCGTAAGCGCAGCAAAAATATAACCGGCTGCACGGCTCAAGTCTCGCGCCAGGATTTCGCCGATATCTTCATTCAGCACATCCAGCGCCGGACGGCCATCCAGCGAGATCAGTATATTTTCCTGGCTGGCAGTCACCTGATGCGGTGCGGCGATCGGCGTAACGCCTTGCGTGAGACGCGTCATCACCGGGACTTGTGCGCCAAACATCACGCCCGACAAACCGCCATGTACGACATCATCCGCCACCTGTTGCGACTGAAACCGCGAGCTGGTAATACCGCCGGTGACAAAGCCGCTCTGCATCCGTGCCGCCAGCGCTTCGATAATATCCGGCACCTCGGCGTTGCGCGCATCACCATGCACCAATGCATAATGCGCAGCGCGCCCACCGACTTCGAAGCCGCCCGCTTGCCCATCAAGCTGCGCGAGTTCAGTCACATTGCCAAACACGCGAAAACCCTCTTCGGGAAACTCGCCCAGCATTACCGCAATAGCCGATTCATCCAGATATTCCTGTGCGGTGGCGCATACGCCAACACCCACCGATCCCACCCAATGCGGCACACCGCTATGTACTCGCAAGTAGTCAACAATCTCCGGCAACCGATTGGCATACAAATCAGTTACATACACAAACCCCAGATTGGCAGCTACCGGCACCGGCTGCAATCCACGCAAACATGCTTCAGCTGCTTCCATCCATTGCCCGAGACCGGAATGGGCGAAACGGAATGGACTATTGTTCATGCACGCCCCCCAGGCCAGCGCGCGTCAAGCACCTTGCGCATCCGCCCGGCCGCCTGCGGCGTGATGCCTGTCACCCCGGCCAGGTCATCTACACTGGCGGCAAACACGGCTGCCGCGCTGCCAAAGTGATCGAGCAATGTGCGCGCCATACCTTCGTTGATACCCGGTAGCCCCTCTACCAGATAGCGCTGGCCATTCATCGGGTCGAACGGCTTGCCGCTACGCATTACAATCGGGTGGCCAATACCGTGCTGCGCCTGGCTCGCCATCGTATACATCAGCTCAGCGCTGAACTCGGCACCCGGGCTAGGCACCAGCGGCACGCCTTCTCCCACGGTGAGCCAGGCAATCGCCTCGCGAATCACCAGGGGATCGGTATGAAAACGCCCGCCGTACAGATCACCCTCTATGATAAATATCGGTTGATCAAAGCTGGACTTGAGCTTGCCTACTTCGCCAAACAGTCGGTTATCCATAATTGCCAAGCTGAAATCGGTAGCTGACTTGCGCTCCACGACCACGCCTCCCTCCAGATCGTAGTCGCCACAGTCCATTTCAGTAGCATTTGTTACCAATCCCCTGAAATTACCGGGAAAGGTCTGCCAGTGTTTGAGAACCGGGCCGTTTTCTTCGCGCGGATGGAATGAGATGGAAACGGATGTGTCGCTCATAATCAATTGTGACCATGTTGTTTGAAGATAATGTCACTATAAAATGTCAAAAGGAATATCCTGGCTGCTGTAAAAAAACCAACTCGTCGGCACTGCTGGAGCGGCCCAACAATGGCAT
Organism: Sulfuriferula sp.; assembly: GCF_054605375.1. Classification (NCBI taxonomy): domain Bacteria; kingdom Pseudomonadati; phylum Pseudomonadota; class Betaproteobacteria; order Nitrosomonadales; family Sulfuricellaceae; genus Sulfuriferula; species Sulfuriferula sp. Next base: position 115,662 of record NZ_JBTSEG010000001.1, read on the forward strand.
TGCGATGTGGAAAGCGTCCAAATCGGGCGATCACCTCATGATGCCGGTGTGCATAGCGTACCACCTCAGTCATATCTTCAGTATCATGCAGCGATCCAAACTTATGGAATGATGATCCAGTGTGCGTGATAGGGCTGTGTTGAACAAGTCGGATCAACCCCATCCCTAATTTGTAAGGGATGATCAAATCCGCATTCGCTTTGAGATGCCGCACTCATATTGACGCGAATCAGGTACCCATACCACCCTGCCTGGTGGTAGGCTATTGCTCTCGTCTCATTCGTTTCCGGCCATCATGAAATCACTCGATCACTACGACCTCGATGAACTCAAGCTCGTTTATCTCACGCTGCACGCTGCACTGCCCGACAATCCTCAATTGATGGATTCCGAATTATTGCAGGCGCTGCAAACCTATCTGCAACAGATGGCCAAATCAGCAAATGTGGACGTTTCCCACCATGGGCAATGGGCGCACTGGCTCAATAATGGCGTCGTGTTGAAACGGGTGTAGGCGCAGATGGCAGACTCTCGTTTTGTATTGGATGCCAGCCGGGATAATTTTCCTCAGTTGGTGCTGGGAAATTCGGACAAGGGGCCGGTCATGGTGCATTTCTGGACCCCTAAAGCCGGGCCCTGCATGCTGCTGATGCCGCGTCTGATCAAGCTTGCCACCGAATATAACGGCAAATTCCTGCTGGTGATGGTCAATACCGACGAGCTTGGCCCTATTGCTCGCGAATACAACGTGACCAGCGTGCCTACCGTGAAATTTTTCCGTCACGGCCAGATTGTCCACACCATCCACGGTGCCGATCCGGATGCGGAATTCCGCAAGGTACTGGATCGTTTCATCGCGCGCGACAGCGATGCGCTCCACGTACGTGCGCTCACCAGCCAGCAGCATGGCGATGCCCAAACGGCACGCCTATTGCTGGTCGAGGCAGCCCTGACCGATCCCGAAAACCCGCGCATTCCCGCTGATCTGGCAAAACTGCTCATGGCCGGCGGCGAAATGCAGCAAGCTCACGACCTGCTCACCGCGCTATCACCCGCCTTGCGCGAAGATGCGGAAATCAGCCGCTTGATCACCCATCTCGATTTCATTCTGGCCGCCCATTCCGCATTGCCACCTGCCGAGCTAAAACAGCGTATAACGCAGGACGCCAACGATCTGGAAGCACGCTACCAGCTTGCCGCTGTATTTCTGGTAGCGGATGACATGGATTCAGCCATGGCCGAACTTTTGGAAATCGTCCGTCGTGACCGTGGTTTTCGTCAGGATATCGGTCGCCGTGGTCTGGTCAGCCTGTTTGACATGCTGGGTGCCACGCATCCGCTCACTACGCAATACCGCCCTCAACTCGTCAACGCACTTCACTGACCAACATGTTCCTGCATGACTGGATCGGCTTGGTGGCAGGGACGCTCACCACGGTCGCCTTTATCCCGCAGGTGATCAAGATATGGCGCAGCAAAAAAGCCGATGATATTTCCGTCAGCATGTTCCTGATTTTTACTGTCGGCGTAGCCCTATGGATGATATACGGCATTCAGATCGCATCCCTGCCCGTCATGCTGGCCAATGCAGTCACCATGATGCTGGCGCTGGTCATCCTGATATTGAAATATCGCTATCGAAAATAACGCCCACACCTGGCTATCCAACTGGCCAGCGCATTCACCACTATTTGAGTCTTTGCTGCCGCTGCCAGGCACACTGACTACGGCGTCATGCTGGCCGGATACCACCACACTCTCCCGTTGCGCTGCCGAACGCGGCGTGGTCAACACCAATGGCCAGGCTATTCACTTCGAATCCGGCAATCACACCAACCCGGCGCTGGCTTATGAAACGGCTATTTATAGCCTTGGCACGGTAGCCACACGCAGTCACAATTGGCACGATTTCTTCAACGCTTTGGTATGGCTCAACTGGCCCAACACCAAGGCCGCGCTCAATACATTGCATATCCGCACCGGGGGATCATCCATACGCAGCCGACCGCGCGATGCCCTTACCCTGCTCGACGAAAGTGGTGTGGTCGTAGCTTATTCCGAACCCGCTTTGTGGAATCGCCTGGCACATGCAGACTGGCACGACTTGTTTGTCCGGCAACGTGCAGCCGTGCGCGCCAACATGCGCTTTTACCTGATCGGCCATGCGCTTCATGAAAAAACGCTGACACCCTATCCGTCGATGACGGGCAAATGCGTACCTATTTTGGTTCCGAATGAATTTTTTGCGCGGGATACCGCACAGCAACGCCTGCAACTGGACGCCATGCTGGCGCGACAGCTATTGGCAACTCCACCGCAAACACCAGCACAATTTCCACCATTGCCACTACTGGGTATTCCTGGTGTAACCCCTGCCAGCGAGCTTCCTGGCTTTTACGCCAATACCCGGATTTTCCGCTCCATGCGTGTTATTTAATCTCTATTGCACCAGCACCGATTGTGCTCGATGCTAGCGCACACAATCCACATAATAAACCGGCTTGCCGTCCGTTTCTCCCTTCACCAGCCCGTGAATATCGGTCTCGAAACCCGGGAAGCGTTCGTTGAAGTCGCGTGCAAATTTGAGGTAGCGCACGATGGTGGCATTGAAGCGTTCGCCCGGAATCAGCAAGGGAATACCCGGTGGATAGGGGGTCAGCAATACGCTGGTAATGCGGCCTTCGAGTTTGTCGATTTCCACCCGGTCGATTTCACGGTGTGCCATTCTTGCAAATGCGTCGCTCGGCTTCATGGCCGGTTCCATATTGGAAAGATACATCTCGGTGGTGAGACGAGCGATATCGTTGGCCTTATAGATACCGTGAATGGCGTCGCATAAATCCTTCAAACCCATGCGCTCATAACGCGGATATTTGGCGATGAATTCAGGCAACACGCGCCACAACGGCTGATTGCGGTCGTAATCATCCTTGAACTGCTGCAAAGCAGTCAACATGGTATTCCAGCGGCCCTTGGTAATGCCGATGGTAAACATGATGAAAAACGAATAAAGACCTGTTTTTTCCACGATCACGCCATGCTCGGCAAGGTATTTGGTCACGATGGCGGCAGGCATGCCGGAGTCGGCAAAATCGCCGTCCACATCGAGACCGGGGGTGATGATGGTGGATTTGATCGGGTCAAGCATATTGAAGCCCGAAGCGAGGTCGCCAAAGCCATGCCAGCGTTCATTGGCACGCAGAATCCAGTCGTCGCGTTCCCCCATCCCTTCCTCGGCCAGGTGTTCCGGTCCCCATACTTTGAACCACCATGAATCGCCGAATTCGTTGGCCACCTTGCGCATGGCGCGACGGAAATCCAGCGCTTCCATAATGGATTCCTCCACCAGCGCAGTACCTCCCGGCGGCTCCATCATTGATGCCGATACGTCGCAGGAGGCAATGATGGCGTATTGCGGGCTGGTGGATGTATGCATCAGATAGGCTTCGTTGAAGATATCCCGATCCAGCGTACGCGTCTCGGAGTCCTGAATCAGGATTTGCGAAGCCTGCGACAATCCGGCCAGCATCTTGTGGGTGGATTGCGTGGCAAAAATCATGGATTCCTTGCAACGCGGCCGGTCTTTGCCAATGGCGTGCATGCCCTGATAAAAATCGTGGAAAGTAGCGTGCGGCAACCAGGCTTCATCAAAGTGCAGCGTATCGATCTGACCGTCGAGTAAAGCCTTGATCGTCTCTACGTTATAGAGCACGCCATCGTAAGTGCTCTGGGTAATGGTAAGGATGCGGGGCTTGCCCTTGGCGGCGCGGGCAAACGGATTGGCGTCGATTTTTTTCTGGATATTTTCGGGCGTGAACTCGGACAGCGGGATCGGGCCGATAATGCCGTAGTGATTCCGCGTCGGCGTCAGGAATACCGGAATCGCACCCGTCATGGTAATGGCGTGCAAAATGGATTTATGACAATTGCGATCCACCACCACGATATCATCTGGCGCCACGGTCGAATGCCACACCATCTTGTTGGATGTGGAGGTGCCGTTAGTCACGAAAAACAGGTTATCGGCGTTGAAAATACGTGCCGCATTGCGCTCTGAGGCCGCGACCGGACCAGTGTGATCCAGTAATTGGCCAAGTTCATCCACCGCGTTGCACACGTCGGCGCGCAGCATGTTTTCGCCGAAGAATTGGTGAAACATCTGCCCCACCGGGCTTTTCAGGAAGGCAACGCCCCCTGAATGACCAGGGCAGTGCCAGGAATAGGAGCCATCCGAAGCGTAATGGGTGAGTGCACGGAAGAACGGCGGCGCCAATGCGTCGAGATAGGTTTTCGCCTCGCGCAGGATATGGCGCGCTACGAACTCCGGCGTATCCTCGAACATATGGATGAAACCATGCAATTCCTTCAATACGTCGTTGGGGATATGGCGCGAGGTACGCGTTTCACCATACAGAAAAATAGGGATTTCACTGTTGCGGAAACGGATTTCTTCCACAAAAGTTCGCAGTTGGGCGACGGCCTGATCGGCCGCATTGGGCGAAGAAAATTCTTCGTCGTCGATCGACAGAATAAAGCACGATGCACGGCTCTGCTGCTGGGCAAAGCTGGACAAATCACCATAGCTGGTAACACCCAGCACTTCAGTGCCTTCGTCTTCAATCGCCTTGGCCAGCGCCCGCACACCCAGCCCGCTGGCGTTCTCCGAACGGAAATCCTCGTCGATGATGACGATGGGAAAACGGAATTTCATTACTGGCTCCTCATGGCCGACTGTACAAGGACAGCGCGGATATAAACAATGAAACCGCCAACACAGCGCATGGTGACAGGCTGTCCTGACGGTTTGGCGTTATCGCCTGACATGATACAAATCTATATTTTCGGCAAGGTAACGCCGCTCTGCCCCTGATATTTACCTCCGCGATCACGATACGAGGTTTCACATTCCTCATCTGCCTCGAAGAACACCACTTGCGCCACGCCCTCATTGGCATAAATCCGCGCCGGCAGTGGCGTGGTGTTGGAGAATTCGAGCGTGACATAACCTTCCCATTCAGGCTCGAACGGGGTGACGTTGACGATGATGCCGCAACGCGCATAAGTGGATTTACCCAGACATATGGTCAGCACATTGCGCGGAATCCGGAAATATTCCACGGTACGCGCCAGCGCGAATGAATTGGGCGGAATGATGCATGAATCACCTACCACATCCACGAAAGAATTCGAGTCGAAATGCTTCGGATCCACGATGGTCGAATTGATATTGGTAAACAGCTTGAATTCATTCGAGCAGCGAATATCGTAACCATAGCTGGAGGTACCATAGGAAACGATTTTCTGACCGTTTACCTCGCGTACCTGATTGGGCTCGAACGGCGCGATCATCCCCTGCTGTTCCGCCATACGGCGGATCCATTTGTCTGACTTGATGCTCATCTGTATATATTCCGGCGTTCAGGTGTTCTGAATGACAATCTTGGGGAAGGCGTTGCTGTGATCCTGCGACTGTTCAGCCACTTTCACAGCCACACGCCGCGCAATGTCGCGGTAAATTTCGGCAATGCGGCTATCCGGTGCGGCAACCACTGTCGGCGTGCCGGAATCCGCCTCTTTGCGAATACGCATGTCGAGCGGCAACGCGCCGAGGAATTCGATTTCATAGTCGGCCGACATACGCTCACCGCCGCCTTCGCCAAAGACATGTTCCTCATGTCCGCAATTGCTGCAAATGTGAATACTCATGTTTTCCACGATACCGAGAATCGGGATACCGACTTTCTCAAACATTTTCAAACCCTTGCGCGCGTCGATCAAGGCAATGTCCTGTGGCGTGGTAACGATCACTGCACCGGTAACAGGTACCCGCTGTGCTAATGTCAGCTGGATATCGCCTGTGCCTGGCGGCAAGTCCACCACCAGATAATCGAGGTCGCGCCAGCGTGTATCGTTCAGCAATTGTTCCAGCGCCTGGGTGACCATCGGGCCGCGCCATACCATGGGGGTTTCCGCATCAATCAGAAAACCGATGGACATGGCTTGCAGGCCGTGGCCTTCCATCGGCTCCAGGGTCTTGCCGTCGCGCGATTCAGGACGCCCGACGATGCCCAGCATGGTGGGCTGGGATGGCCCATAGATATCGGCATCCAGCATCCCGACACTGGCACCTTCTGCCGCCAGCGCCAGCGCCAGATTAACCGCTGTGGTGGATTTGCCCACACCGCCTTTTCCCGAGGCCACGGCAATCACGTTTTTTACGCCCGGGATGAGTTTCACACCGCGCTGCACACTGTGCGAAACAATCTTGTAGCTGACATTAACGGTAATTTTCCCCGCACCAGCCAGCGTACCCAGCTTGTCAGCCACCATCTTGCGAATGATTTCCATCTGGCTTTTGGCAGGATACCCCAGCACCACATCCAGAGCCACGTCGCTACCATCCACCTTGATATTGCGCGCGGATTTGCTGGTGATGAAGTCCTTGTGCGTGTTGGGGTCGATCACTTCTTTCAATGCGGTCTGGACTTGCAACTCGGATATGGGCATTACTCTTGACTCCTTCGATGTGCACGAAATATCTAATTTTAAACAATCTATCCTGTTGTATCCATGCATGCCAAAACAAAAACCGGGGAGAACCCCGGTTATTCACTTTAGACCAGCAACAAACCATGTTTTTTATGGGTTACGGTCACAGATTCAACTTTTAATCACCACGACGTATCGAATGCCAGTATCAAATTAACACATTGCGCTAATTTACGCCTCTCGCCCGGTATAGTGCCCCACCAGTAAAGCTTCAGGCACACGGTTTCGAATGGCACCCGCTATTTCCAGCACTACCCCGGAACGATGCCGCAACGATACCCATAACACGTTGATAGACAAGTTCACATCGGCAAATACCACCTCTCGATAACAAGCCAGCACCGCCTCGATACTCAGCACGGTGCGCTCAATATAGTCTTTGGGCTGATGCCGAAGCTTGGGTAGGAGCATCATGAAATCGGTCAGCATTTTGCCATTTTCATCGCGTGTGGGCACGACTTTCCACATCGGCAACGCCGGCTTGGCAGTTTGCGCAGTGAGTGCTGCTCGATTTGTAAAACGTGCCGGTTTCATGAACTTATCCCCATGGATAAAGTTTACGCGCTGTGCAGAAGCGCTACTTCACATCAGTGCGCCAGATGTGTTTCAATCTCCGCAAAAGTGCGTGCTATTTCCGCTGTCTGCACAGTAACACCCAGTTGCCTGGTCAGGCGTGACAGCGACAGGATACCGCGGACCTTCTGCGGCAGCCCCGGCGCAGACCGATCCACCACCAATGCATGCTGACGCCCGCTCGCTTTCAGTGTTGCCAGCACATCACCTGCTCTGGCCCGCTCCACGTCATTCATGCAAATTACTTCGAGTTTGTCGCCCGGGGTCATGATGTCCTGTACCAGCACCTCCACATGTGTACAGCCGGTATTCTGAATCACCTGCATGGGTTTCTCCCCCATCAAGTCGGTAGAAGTTACCAATCCCAACAGTGTATTTTTTGCATCCACGACCAGCAGCAAGCGCACACCACGGTGAATCATCTTGTGCTGCGCCTCTTCTATGCTTTCCAATGGGAAAATCGTATATGCCGTGACAATCTTGAAATCGGTCATCACATCCAGCGCAGGGCTGTTCAAAGTGACGCGCTCAGGCAGATTCTGCACGGGCTTGTGAAATGTTGCGCCGGACTCAAGATGTCCGGAAGGAAGGATGTGATAGAGCTCGCTCATGTATTGTCGCCTTAGTCTGATTTTGTCGTGTTTATCCTGATCCCCTGTCGATACCGGACAGGTCTGAACCAATATAGGCCTTCGCAGGCAAAACCTCAATCCGCCAATACATGTTCGATTTCGCTCTGAATGGCTGTGTCTGCCCCGGGTCCGAAATGACTGATCAGCGGATCGAAATCATCGGTGAAGGCATAATCGAATTTCACATCCTGCAAACCCAGCGCGCCGAACAGGCGATTTTCGAATGAATAATCATCGGGTTGCGCAATCACGGTCGGCCAGCCCGATTCACCACGAGACAATATTGGGCCGAAAAATATCAATCCGGGCTTGTTTTTGCATCGCAATGCGCAACTACTCTCGGTACGCCCTGACATGGGCAAAAAATCAATGGTGCGCGAGAATCGGTTTTCGCGTTCCAGCACGATATCTGTCTTGCCTGAAATATGCAGGGCTTCGTGACCGTAAGCCATGGTTTGTGCTGCCGAGGCACTGCGCCAGGCTTCAACATCCTTGGCACCGAAACGGCTGGGATAAAAAATGAATTTGAGCGGCATGATGGCATTGATCTGCGCCAGCATCTCCGGCGAAAAAACCGGCGAATTGATGAGTATGCCGCCACCCTCTTTATCCGCCAGAAAAAAAACTGCCGGGTGTGTGCCCGGCAGGTAGTACACACTGCGATCAAAAGATTCATACAGTTTTTGCATTCAACCCCCTATTCGTGGTGATGTATCTGGCCGTAAAGCCTGGCCGTGCCATGTTTGTGCGGCACATCACGCTCAAGATAACGCTCCAATTCAGTCAGCGCCGAGCGATATACTTCACGCTTGAAATCCACGACCGATTCCATCGCTGTCCAGTAATCATTCCAGCGCCAGGCATCGAATTCCGGATGCGTGGAGGCGCGCAGGCACACATCACAGTCGCGCCCGGTCAAGCGCAGCAAAAACCATATCTGCTTCTGACCACGATAATTTCCGCGCCAGTCACGCCGCACCCACTGATTCGGCACGTCGTAGCGTAACCAATCGCGTGTGCGCCCAAGGATCCGTACATATTGCGCCGCCAAGCCGACTTCTTCCATCAGTTCCCGGTACATGGCCTGTTCCGGAGTTTCGCCGTGGTTGATTCCACCCTGCGGAAACTGCCAGGAATGTTGCCGTATGCGTTTGCCCCAAAACACCTCATTCCGGGAATTACATAGAATGATGCCGACATTGGGGCGATACCCCTCCTTGTCGATCATATCCGCCACCAAAATTAATCCGTTACAATTGAGCCCATTTTTCCACAGTTCGGAAACATTGGAAAGCCAAGATATATTCCCTTGAACGCCTATTTCCGGAGCTGTGTATACGGCGTCAGGAATTGCTGTGCAAAACCACGCTGCACCGCGCACGGCCTAACTGAGTTGCCCGATACTGGTTTTACCACACATTCATCACGCATATCCGAACATGGATGATCTTGAAAAACATTACAAAGCACTTCCGTTAGCCGAAAGACTGGATCTTGCACTGTCCGAATCACTGCCTGCACAGTACCGTCTCTTCATGGTGCATGAGCAGTGGATGGTCATCAAATGCTACTTTGCCCGCCGCGCCGATCTGAGCCAGAACGAAGTCGCTGCGCTGATAGAAGACCAGGATCACGTCATTCGCTTGTGCATCGCCAAACGTCCCGACCTCACCCCAGCCATGGTGGAGAAATGTGTCAATGATCGCGATCCCAATGTACGTCACGCCATCTCACGGAATGCGCTCACCAGCGAGACACAACGCGCATTACTCCGGCTGGATGAAGATCCGTTGGTAGCCCGTGCTGCCGCCAAAGGCGCGAAGGACACGCAATACCGGCAAAGACCCGGACAAACCAGATTGATTAAATGATTCGGTGAGTTGATCAATCACAAAGCGCGGGTTGCGTTACCTGATTCATTGTCACAATACTGTCATACAAATAGCTCAAACTGATCGTGGTTTTGGTATTTCCAACTACCTGGTTTTCAATTTTTAAGGAGTCCACGATGCTAGCAGCAGCGCTCAAACGTTTATATCAACCACTCGCAATAGGTTTTATTGCATCCAGCATGATTCTAGGTAGCCAGGTCGCTGCGGCAGCTGACATGCTGACCGGCGCAGGTGGCACCGCCATCTATCCAGTGTTGTCAAAATGGGCAGCCGCATATAAAAAAGAAACCGGTACCGAAGTTAATTACCAGTCTATTGGGTCTGGTGGCGGCATCAAGCAAATCAAGAACAAGACCGTGGCCTTTGCCGACAGCGACAAGCCTTTGACCCCAGACGAGTTGAACAAAGACGGCCTGGCGCAATTTCCTGCGGTGATTATTGCCATTACCCCTGTGGTCAATTTGCCTGGCGTGAAACCCGGCCAGATGGTACTGGATGGTTCCGTGCTGGCAGACATTTATCTGGGCAAGATCACCAAATGGAACGATCCGGCCATCCACGCACTCAACCCCAGCATGAAACTGCCTGACATGGCGATTTCCACCGTGCATCGTTCAGACGGTTCCGGCACTACCTTCAACTTTACCGACTATCTGTCCAAAGTCAGCCCTGAGTGGAAAGCAAAAGTGGGTTCCGACACCTCCGTGTCCTGGCCCGGCGGCGTAGGCGGCAAAGGTAACGAAGGCGTGGCTGGTTTTGTGAAACAGCTCCCGGGTTCCATTGGTTATGTGGAATATGCGTACACCATGGAAACCAAGCTGACTTACACCCGCATGAAAAATGCTGACGGCAAGATTGTTGAGCCCAGCATGAAAAGTTTCCAGGATGCTGCGGGCAATGCCGACTTCTCCAAGGTCAGCGACTTCTATCTCATCCTGACCAATCAGCCAGGTGCAACGAGCTGGCCGATTACTGCCGCTACCTACTTCCTGATGCGCAAGGACTATCCTAAGGCTGAAAATCAGAAAGTAGTGAAATTCGCCAAATGGTTCCTCGAACATGGCCAGGCAGATGCTGAAAAGCTGGCCTATGTACCGTTGCCAAAGCGTACTGTTAGCCTGATTGAGGCTTACTGGAAAAAAGAATTGGGTATTTAAGGTTGAACTTGGGGAGGTCAATCACCCCCTTCAGTTTTACATATTGATTCTGTTTAAAAAAAGGGTGGCGCAAGCCACCCTTTTGTTTTGGTCCATGCTTAAAAACTAGAGTCCCGTAAAAAACCGCTCCCGCATTTCCTCCAGCCCCAGCGTTTCCAATACCTCATTCAATCGCTCTGCCGGACGCTTGCGAGGCAGATCTTTATAGCTGGCTATAATCAGCTCATTTTTCATCGAGTGTTCCCACCCCACCAACTCAGTCACACTGACCTGATAACCGTGTGCCTCCAACTGCAGACAACGCAGGACATTGGTGATCTGGCTACCGAATTCACGCGTATGCAAGGGATGTCGCCAAATTTCGGCAAGAACATTTTTGGCCAGTGTTCTGCTTTTGTTTTTCTTCAACATCGAAGCGATTTCGGCCTGGCAACACGGCACCAGCACCATGAATTGTGCCTGCCGTTTTAACGCAAAATGAATTGCATCGTCGGTAGCCGTGTTACATGCATGCAGCGCCGTTACAATATCGACTTTAGCCGGCAACAAGTCTGAGGTAATGGACTCGGCCACAGACAAATTGAGAAAGCTCATTCCCGAGAAACCAAGCCGGGTTGCCAGCTCCTGCGACTTTTTCACCAGCTCGTCACGGGTTTCGATGCCGAAAATATGTGATTCGCCATTCAGCGTCTTGAAAAACAGATCGTACAGAATAAAGCCCAGATAGGACTTGCCGGCACCATGATCAACCAGCTGGATATCGGCATAATCTTGCCGGATGGCCTGCAGCAATGGTTCGATGAACTGGTACAAGTGATACACCTGCTTGAGCTTGCGCCGGCTATCCTGATTCATCTTGCCGTCGCGGGTAAGGATATGCAGCTCTTTAAGCAGTTCGATGGACTGTCCCGGCCTGATTTCGTGCATATCGCTCATGCCAGCCCCTTGTGGTCATGCTCATTCATTATCCGCAATCCATCCACAAAATCAGGGAATTCCAGCCCCAGCTGCGCTTCCAGCCGGGCAGCACGATTGCGCAGCATTTCCCATTCGGCATGGCGCGGTTTGCTGGCGAAGCCGAACACGATGACATTGCCGCGCCGTTCGGCGGGCAGACACAGGATACGTCCGTCAAAAGCCGTTTCGATCCGTTTGAGATAAACCTCGAAGCTGGGGTCGCTGCCCCATAAATTAACGGACAGCACACCCTGCCGGGTAAGTGCCATCGCGCAGTGGTCATAGAAGTCCTGGGTAGCGAGGGATTCGACCTGACAGCCGGAATCAAAGCCATCCAGCAGAATAGCGTCCCAGCCCAGATGTTCAACGATATAACTGGATGCATCGCCGTGTACCACATGCAGGCGTTCATCATCAGGTGGTAGCTGAAAAAACCCTCTTGCAGCGGTAATTACCTGCGAATTGATTTCCACGGCAACCAGTTTTGTTTCAGGTAATCGCTGGTACAGGAATTTCGCCAGCGACCCGCCTCCCAGCCCAAGCAACAACACGTTCTCGGGTGGTGCCACAAGCAGCAAAAAACCCAGCATGGCACGAGTATAGGACAGCTCCAGCCCATTCGGGTCGGACAGGCGCATGGCGGATTGCACCGTATCATTTCCCAGATGCAGAAAACGCACGCCATCCTGCTCACTGATTTCGACCGTATCCAGATCGGATACCGCCTTGTGAATACGTCGTTTGAAAAATCGCATGAAAATCCTATTTGTAAACTGTAGCGCAGACGTAACTGTTAAAATTGCCAGCATTTTACGAACAACTGGATAGCTTACACCATGCGCGTCTCACAATTTTTTCTCTCCACCCTGAAAGAAGCGCCATCCGAAGCTGAGCTCGTCAGCCATCGTCTGATGCTGCGTGCCGGTTTCATCAAGCGCTTGGGCTCCGGGCTATATACCTGGATGCCACTGGGTCTGCGCGTCCTGCGCAAGGTGGAGGCCATCGTGCGCGAGGAAATGAACAAGGCAGGGGCGATGGAATTGCTGATGCCAGCGGTCCAGCCTGCTGAATTGTGGCAGGAAACCGGACGCTGGGATGTATTTGGCCCCCAGATGCTGAAAATCAGGGATAGGCATGAACGGGATTTCTGTTTTGGACCTACCCACGAAGAAGTCATTACCGATATCGCACGCCGCGAGATCAAAAGCTATCGACAGTTACCGCTGAACTTTTACCAGATCCAAACCAAATTCCGCGACGAGATTCGCCCACGTTTTGGTGTGATGCGCGCACGCGAGTTCATGATGAAGGATGCCTATTCCTTTCATGCCGATTTTGCCAGCCTGGAACAGACTTACCGGGCCATGCATGAAGCTTACACGCGCATTTTTACCCGACTCGGATTGAAATTCCGCGCGGTGGCCGCCGATACCGGCGCGATCGGCGGATCCGGCTCGCATGAATTCCATGTGCTGGCGGATTCGGGCGAGGATGCCATCGCATATAACCCGGGCTCGGATTATGCGGCCAACGTCGAACTGGCCGAGGCAGTTGCACCAGCCATAACACGCCCTGCTGCAACACAGGCACTGTCAAAAATCCCGACACCAGGCCTGCACAGCATCGCTGAAATCGCGGATTTTCTCAAAACATCACCCTCACAAACTGTAAAAACCCTCATCGTAGAGGGTAAGGAAGGCCCTGTGGCTCTTCTTTTGCGCGGTGACCATCAACTGAATGAGGTTAAGGCCGCCAAACTCATCGGTCAGGACATCCGTTTCGCAAGCGAAGCCCAGATACAGGCTGTCGCGGCTTGTAGCGCGGGTTCGATTGGTCCGTCAGGATTGAATATCCCGGTGATTGCCGATCGCTCAGTGCTGGCGATGGCTGATTTCGTGTGCGGGGCCAATGAGGATGGCTTTCATTTGACCGGGGTCAACTTCGGGCGCGACCTGCCCGAACCTGAGGTAGCAGACATCCGCAATGCAGCTGCGGGTGACCCCAGTCCGGACGGCAAAGGCACACTCGATATCTGCAGAGGCATCGAGGTTGGGCATATTTTCCAGCTCCGCAGCAAATATTCGGAAGCCATGGGATGCACTTATCTGGATGAGGCTGGTAAACCGCAGCTTGTGGAGATGGGCTGCTATGGTATCGGCGTATCGCGTATCGTGGCTGCCGCTATCGAGCAAAATTTTGATGCGCGTGGCATGCTGCTGTCCGAAACGATGGCACCGTTTTTGCTCGCAATCGTGCCTGTAGGCTATCAAAAAAGTGAAGTTGTGCGCGAAACTGCCGATAATCTCTATAGAGAATTGCTGATGGCAGGTATTGATGTATTAATGGATGACCGTAATGAGCGCCCGGGTGTAATGTTTGCCGACATGGAATTGATCGGCATTCCCCATCGCGTGGTGATTGGTGAACGCGGCCTGAAAGACGGCCTGATTGAATACCAGGGAAGGCGCGATGATGCTGCCCGTACAATCCCCGTCACCGAAATTGGCGGTTTTTTAACCCAACTGCTGACAAAATGAATTTGAAAAATATCAATATTTTTGGTAAAAGCCTGATCGCTGCCAGCACCCTTCTGGTGGTGTTGTCAGCGCATGCAGGTGGTCAGATTTATGAACCGATGTCGGCCAGTGTACGCGCCGCGCTCGGCAAATCCGTTGCAGATACGCCTGTTACCAATGTCAGTTTTCTCGACAACCCGCATGGACAGGCGTGGCTGGCCGAAATGTCGCAACGTCTCAGCAAACGCATGCCGGACCCGGAACGACGCAGAGATTTCCTGAATACCGTCTATTACGAAGCCATCCGTGCCGGCCTTGATCCTGAAATGGTACTGGGGCTGATAGAAGTAGAATCCGGCTTCAAGAAATATGCCATTTCCAGCGCCTCAGCGCGTGGTTACATGCAAGTCATGCCGTTCTGGGTAAAAACCATCGGCACACCCAATCAGGACCTGTTTCAATTACGCACCAATCTGCGCTATGGCTGCAACATCCTGCGGCTCTATCTGAATATCGAAAAAGGCAATATCTACCGCGCCCTGGGTCGATACAACGGCAGTCTGGGTAAGCCGGGCTATCCCGCGATGGTGTTATCAGCCTGGAAAAAACACTGGACCTTCCGCCCCCTCACCAAAACAGCGGAAAATCCTATTCCACCCAATAGTTAGGGATTAGCGTTTTTCCAGCACAATCAGCGTGGGCGGCTGTAGCGTCGTCGCCACATACATGCCCGGCTCAACCAGACGCGCCTTCACCACACCGTCAAAGGGTGCACGCAATATCGTGTATTGCTGATTTTTTCGCGCAATGATCAAACGCGCCTGCGCTTCTTTTGAAGCCGCATCCGCTTGTGCACTGCGCAACCTGGCTGCATCCATCTCGGTAGTTGAACTCACTGCACGGCTATACAGCTCTTTAGCGCGCGCCAGATTACGCCCCGCATCCAGATCCTCTTCCTTGGCACGTACTGCGCCAGCCTCGGCTTCCATGACGCGCGCCTGATAGATGGCATCATCCAGCGCCAGCAGCGGCTGACCTTTTTTAACCTGCTGACCTACGCTGACAAATACGTTTTTGACCACGCCCGACACAGGGGTGGTCAGCGGAACACTCTGTATTCGAGTCGCCTCACCTGTCGCCGAGGCAGACAGGCTGCCGAATAAAAATACCAGTGCCCACAAAGCTTTCATAACGCTCATCCTTTTGATTGTTTATCGGTCAGCGCCACAATGTCAGCCAGCGGCTTGCCGGCCAAAGCCTGCAAGCGGGCCAGCGCCAGCGCCAGTCGAAATTCCACACGGCGGGCCCGTAATGCTGCAGCCAAGGTCTGTGCCATACCATCACCCAAATCCGTTTTGAGTTCGAGTTCATAATCGGCACGGCTGCGATCCAGCGCAACATCCCGGTATTTAATCTGTTCCTGGGCTGCGGGACGGCTGCTATCCCGCAGTTGCTGAATTTCGAGCAGCGTTTCCAGCAGGCTTTGCGCGATCTGCATATGGAGCTTGTCCGCTCCTGCCTGCAGTTTCTGAAATTGCGCTTGCTCGCGTGAGATACGCGCATCTATGCGCCCACCCTGGTAGAGTGGCCAGGACAGAATCACCCCTGCACTGACACTATCACGTGTAATCGAGGTGCGACTGTAGTCAGCCGCCGCTATTTCCGCATCCAGGCTTGGAGAATTTTCATGGCGCAGCCCGGCCAGGCGCTGCTGTGCTGCGGCCAGCAATTGCAACTGGGCACGCATCAGGCGGTTATGCTCCAGCACCCAAGGCAACAATTTTTCATACTCGGGCAGCTTGACATTGTTATCCGGCAACTTGGGGTCTTCGAGATTCGAGGCCAATTCACCGGGACGGTTGAGGGCATCCGCAAGCAATGCGCGGGTAATACGCTGTTGGGCCTGACTGGCGTTGCGTTTTTCACGCAGGTCCTGATAGCGCGCCTCCAGAATAGCAAAATCAGGCCGCGACATTTGCCCGACCTTGACCCGGTCGCGCGCATGGTCCATGGACACATAGGCTACCGTCATGAATTCATTGTCGGCCGCATATTGCTCATCGGCGAGCAGCACATCAAAATATCGCGTCATGATCTTTAAACGGCGCTGATCACGCGTATCCAGCAGTGCATCTTCACGCGCGCTCATCTCATCACGGGCGGCGCTGATGGCATATTCGCCACGCGAAAAATCATACAGATTTTTACGTGCCACAATACGCGCGCTATTGTCTGCGCTCCAGGCATCTGCTCCGACGGACTGACGCCCACGGCGCAATATGCCTTCGAAATTGACCGTCAGATCACGGCTGGCGGCAGCTGCCTGCTGGTCAGCACGTGCAACAGCCAAGTCTGCTTCGGCACTGCGTATGTCCGGATGGGGCGCATCAACAGTGGCTAGCGCTTCGGCCAAAGTCAATGCGTGGGCGGATACCGACATGAACGCGCCTGCCAGCACGATGGCTGACAAAAAACAACGCGGATAAATCATTTCTGCGCTTGCATCTTGTAAGCTGCAAACGGCTTATCCTTATAGACGCCATCCACTACATAACGCCCCAGCAGCAGAAATTCATCCGCATCCCGGGTAACGCCGATGTAACGGGTAACCAGATCACCCTTGGTATTGAAAAACAGGAAAGTGGGTGTGGCACGTGCACGGTTTTTAAGCGCAAAGTCTTTCTCGGTCGTATCGGCGCCCTTGAAATCCACCATGGGGGTATCACCTTTCACATCCATTTCGAAGACCAGAAAATGTTTGCGATAGTAATCCTGCACGCTGGATTGATTCAATACGGTTGTTTTCATGCGCTCGCAGAACGGGCAACCTTCCTGGACAAACATGATCAGCACGCCCGTCTTGTTTTCCTTCCGGGCGGTTTGCAACTCACTCTTGAAATCGCCCAGCTTGGGCTGGAAAAAATAAGTCTGCACATCGCGCACCTCGCCCAGCGCCGTGGTTGCGAACATCAACAAGGCGATACCTAAAATACGTAACATTGCCGTCTCCTTCATCCCCCGCATTTCGCAGGTGGTTATTTTTGTGTGGCGTTTTTACTATTAATATAGTTCTCTACAGCCTGCTGGGTAATCCCGCCCACCTGATAGGCAACCAGTTTACCTGCGGGGTTAAACAGGTAAGTTGTTGGCAAACCCTGAACAGGGCCGAACTGTGCCGCAATCTTAGAACTTCCCAGCACGATTGGATAGCTGATAAACATACTATCGGCAAAATCCAGTACCTGTTTAGGGCTCTGGTATTCCATGGCGATGCCGATCACTTCCAGCTTGGTATTTTTGTATTTGTCATGCAATGCATTCAGCGCAGGTATCTCTTCCAGGCAAGGCGGGCACCAGGTCGCCCAGAAATTTACCAGCACCCACTTCCCCTTGTAGCTGTCCAGCGTGTGCACCTTGCCCTTGCTGTCGGTCAGGCTGAATGCCGAGGCAGTAGCGGTCACTGTCAGCATAGCCAGTAACAGCAAAATTCGTTTCAACATGCATAAACTCCTATAATTGCAAATTTGTTTAAATTGCCCGCCATTAAACCATGACTGACTACCGCATTGAACAAGACTCATTGGGAAAGTTTAAAGTTCCTCGCAACACCTGGTATGGCATCCAGACTGCGCGCGCAGTGGAAAATTTTCCCATCTCGGGGCGTATGCCGGATACCGACTTCATCCGTGCCCATGTGCAGGTCAAGCTCGCCGCCGCGCGCGCCAACTGCCAGCCGGACTGGCTCACTACCACCCAGCGCGATGCCATCGTAGCCGCATGCGAGCGCATCCTGGCGGGCGAACTGCTGGATCAGTTCGTGGTGGACCGCTTTCAGGCGGGTGCAGGCACCAGTCACAACATGAACAGCAACGAAGTCATCGCCAACCTTGCCAACGTAGCGCTGGGCGGTGAAAAAGGCCAGTACGCACCGATCCACCCCAATGACCATGTCAACATGGGACAGAGCACCAACGACACCATCCCCACCGCGATCCGACTGGCGCTGCTGGCCAAGCTGCCACGCCTGCTGGCGGCCAGCGAGTCCATGGCAGCTGCGTTTGAACAGATCGCCGGGCGCGAGCACGACACCGTCAAAAGCGGCCGCACTCATTTACAGGATGCGGTGCCGACCACCATCGGCCGCGAGTTCGCCGCCTACGCCTGGACCCTGCGCCGCGCCGCAACCAATCTTGCCGCCGTACGCCCGCTACTGTGCCAGACCGGCTTGGGAGGGTCGGCTGCGGGCACCCGGCTGAATACCTCGCCCGACTACGCGGATCGCGTGGCCGCCGAACTGGCCGCGCTGACCGTGGAAGCCATCGGTGTGGGCGATCTGGCTGCGCAGATGCAATCCATGTTCGACATGCAGGCGCTGTCCGCCGCGCTGCGCGGGCTGGCCCTGGAGCTGACCCGTATCGCCAACGATCTGCGCCTGCTGGCTTCCGGTCCGCGCACCGGGCTGGGCGAGATCACCCTGCCGCCGGTGCAGCCCGGCTCTTCCATCATGCCCGGCAAGGTCAATCCGGTAATGTTCGAAATGTTGAACCAGGTGTGCTATCAGGTATTGGGGCAGGACGCCGCCGTAGCTTACATGACCCAGGCCGGACAACTGGAGCTGAATGTGATGATGCCGGCCCTCGGCTCAGCCCTGTTCGATGCCATGGACTGGCTCACCAACGCGATCAACGCCACCACCGAGAAAAATCTCAAGGGGCTGGTGGTCAACCGCGAGCGCTGCGAGCGTTTCATCCACGACAGCGTCGGACTGGCGACCCTGTTGAATACCCGCATCGGCTATATGAAGGCAGCAGAAATTGCCAAGGAATCGGAGCAAACCGGCAAGCCGGTACGCGAGATTGTCACCGCCCATAAACTGATGAGCGAGGCCGAATTCAACGCACTGGTGTTGCAAGCCGCGCACGGTGTGGGGAGTGGCGGCGGGGGAGGCTGATCTCGTCCGTTTCACAGGAAATATAAAGACGGCCAGATGAAGCACTGGCCGTCTTTAGCTTCTCACTCAGTGTCCGGAGCCAGCCTTTTTATCAGGCTCATCGCTCCCCTTGCCGTGAGATTCTGCCGCATGGGTGAAGTACAGCGCCACGCCGATCAGCGCAATACCACCACCCAGATAGAGCAGATCCAGCGGGCTATCCATTCTGATTTGCAGCGCTTTCTCGAACAGGGTCACAATCAGAATCATCAGGATGACTTTAGCCAGACGCTGTTTCAAGTCATCCAGATTGTTGATCACCAGAATCTTGCCGGACGCGTGGCTGCCGTGCGCCTCGTCAATATCGCTAACGAACAACTCGTACAGCCCCAGTGAAAAAATCAGCATGAAGGTGGCGAGCAGATAGCCATCCACCACTTCTACCACATGGGTAATCGTCTCGTCGTGGATTGCCTTGCGCGCATCAGCCGACAGACCCGGATCCGCGTAATGCGCGACATGACCGACCAGATACACCACATCCACCGTCGCCACGTACATGACCGCCACCGCAGCAGCCATACTCGCCACCACCGCCAGCACCACCATATACCGGCTGCGCCACAAGGCAGCCTCGAACATTAATTCCAGGAATTTCACACTTGCTCCTCTATGCCAAACCAACGGTGCAAAACCTTGCGCGGCAAATATCTGGCAATGATTATTATTGCAGATGCGCCCGCCACCGCTGCTGCCAGCAACATCACAAAATCTTGCCGAGGATGGCCTTGCAGGCTGATTTCCAGTGCCGCCAGCGCTGTCGAGACCAGCAATGCCAGCATGCGCCATACCGGCGCCTGAGCGGTTATGCGCAGTCGCGCCACTGAGCCCAGCACCAGCGCAGCCAACACAGCATAACTCAGCCCATAGCTCCATTGCAGCGTGCCGACAGTAAGCATTTGCAACCCTAACCAGTAGTGGATGGCGTACGATAGCAGCAGCCATACGATCGTACCAACAGACCATTCAATGCATTTTGTTTTTTTCATCCGTGGCATTATACCTGCCTGACTTCCCGCTTAACGACACGCCGGTTTTACAAAATGGCGGATAAGCCCTAGAATTTTCTCACCACACCTAAAACAAATATCCGGCGCCACATGCACCTCAATCTTGCGCTTCCTGTTCCTGATCCAAGCCTTGGTCATCTCGCCGAAACACGCCCCAAATACTTGCAAACATGGCTGGAACGTTTACCCGTTGCCAATTTGCATGAATCAGCGCAAGCACTGTTGCTCTCTCTCGCAGCACAAAATCGCCAGGCTATAGCAGATGACTCCCGCCAGAAACTGCTGGAACTTTACCGCGTCACCGTACACACACTGACTGGCGCCATTAAACTGCAAATCAGTGACGCTGCCTTGCCATTGACAGAAAAACAGCACCAGCTCGCAACACTGGCGCGCGAACTCCTGATCGAATTGGCCAACGGTTACAAGATTGTGCTACAGGCGAGCAGCGGACGTCTTCTCAGTTTCCGCAGCAAGCCGGATCAGACGCAAACCATGCAGCGCATTTTGTCCGCCAATTCGCGCCTGCTGACCTTGTGTTACGAAGGCTACGCGGATGTCCCAACCGGCCTGTGGTCAGAAATACATCAAATTTACCGTTATGCCGTTCACCAGAATGCTCCGGATGACATCATCACCGACACGCCCCCCGCCAGTGTCAGTCAACTCTATCGCCTGTGCTTACTGATTGCCACGGCAGATCCATACCGCCTGACTCTGGGTGAGGTCAGCAAGGTGCTCGATCTGCTGAGATTGTATGGTGACATTGCGCAAACCCAGCCCCTGACATCACCGTTACAGACCAATGGCCTGTTTTTGATCAGTCCGGATAAAGATCAGCCGCCGCTGCCATTATTTCGTTATACCGGCACCACTGATCCAGCCCATGACTATTTGTTCAATACCCTGGAACTCGCGCGTCGACTCCACCAGTTATTCAACCTTCTCAAGTCAGGCAAATCGGCGGTTCAGCTGGGATTGCCAGGTTATGCAGATGAAGCGACATATCAGGGTTTATTGCAGCGGCTGATACGCAATTGGGGACACGAACCAACCCGGCATTTCAATCGGCGCGGTGGAACCGATGACGGGGCGGAACTCTGTACCGGCATCCGGGCAATCCATGGCTTTCTGCTGGCGGCACACTCCGCCCCCGATAACACCCAACAAGGCACGTTTGACCCAGACGAAATCAACATCAGTAGCATTTCGGCGCGTGGCCGCAACCATCGTACCGATATCATCGCTACCCACTGGATCGTGACCAATGACAGTGCCAGTGGGCTGGCCCTGCATAAGCGCAACAGCACCAGCGTCAATCTGAAAGTGGGTGAGGTGGTCGCGGTACACTCACACCAGCTACCGCTCTGGAATATAGGCGTGGTGCGCTGGTTGCGTAATTCCCCTGCCGACCGGATTGAGTTCGGCCTGCAAATGTTGTCACCCAATCCGCAACCGGTATGGATACGCAACGCAATAGGCCGAATCCGCACCAATCAGCCAGCCTTGCTGTTACCGGCCAACCCCATACTGCAATTGCCTCAGCAGCTTTTGGTACCACGCGGTGTTTACGTCCCGGGTATACCGCTCGAATTAAGCGCGGCAACCAACAGCAGCATACTGCCCGGCAAAGTATTGGAACACACCCACAATTTCGATTTATTTGAATTCCAGGAAATCAGCTAGGCCGTTTGTGGAAATTCAACATCCGGGTAAGTCCTGCCCACACATCCGGCTATCATCAATACTGCACACAATCGGTAAATTTGAAGACGCCCATGCGCCTGACCCGGTCTGAACGAATTCCTTTGAGTGTTGCCCAAATTATCCTGGGCATCAAGCCAAGCGTCAGACGATATAATGCAGAATGGAAAAGGGGTATTTACCATGCAAGACATACTTGTACTTTATTACAGCCAGAACGGCGCAGTTAAACAGCTGGCACAGATTATCGCGCACGGCATTGATTCCGTGCCCGGTGCGCAGGCGCGCATTCGCACCGTACCCAAGGTTGCGTCCGTCACTCAAACCGCAGCCCCGCCGGTACCGGAAAGCGGGGCTCCCTATGTTGAACTGGAAGATCTGCAGCAATGCATCGGCCTGGCGCTCGGTAGCCCCACGCGTTTTGGCAACATGGCAGCGCCCATGAAATATTTCTGGGATGGCACTGCAGGGCTGTGGATGAAAGGGGCGCTGGCGGGCAAACCGGCGGCAGTGTTTACCTCTACTTCCAGCATGCACGGCGGGCAGGAGACCACGCTGCTGTCGATGATGATGCCGCTACTGCACCATGGCATGATAGTGCTCGGCATTCCCTATACCGAACCCGAGCTCACCGCTACCGCAGGCGGCGGCACACCTTACGGCGCCAGCCATGTAGCCGGAGCGGCAGGCGATCGGCCGATCAGCGAAGATGAACGCAAACTTGCATTCGCGCTCGGCAAGCGCCTCGCGCAAACAGCATTGAAGCTGGCCGCATGAGTACCATCGAGGCACGTCAACTGTTACGTCAGCAACGACATGGGGTATTGTCTACGCTGTCAAAAAAACTCGATGGCTACCCGTTCGGCTCGGTTACCCCTTTTGTACTGGATCATCAGGCACGCCCGGTCATCCTCATCAGCACACTGGCCGAGCATACCAAGAATATCGCGGCAGACCCGCGCGTCAGCCTGCTGGCACACGATTCCAGTACCGACATACAAGCCAACGCGCGGGTGACAGTGGTTGGCCATTGCACCCGCATGGAAGACCAGACCGCGCTCAGGGCGCGCTATTTGCGTTATTTTCCGGGTGCGGTTGATTACTTTGCCACCCATGACTTTTTCTTTTACCGGATTGAGCCGGCGCATATCCGTTTTATTGGCGGCTTTGGAGCAATCCACTGGATCGAAGTCAGCAGTTTTGCAGCACCAGAGAACCAGCTGGCGGCTCAGGAGGACGCAATTATCGCGCATATGAATACAGACCATCAGCACAACCTGGCGGCATATTGCCGCCATTTTCATGGTGTCAATACCAGCTCCGCGCACATGCTCGGAATCGATACCGATGGATTCGATGTGCGTGCCGGCGCACAGCAACTGCGCTTCGATTTCAACCAGCCAGTGCTGGATGCACAAAGTGCGCGTAGCGCACTGGTTGCCATGGCCGAGGCATGTCGCGCATGAAGAGGATTGTCATACTGCATTACACCAGCATTGCCAGCCTGATCGCACTGATATTTCTGCTGGTGGCATGGGAAGGTTGGCTCGCACCGCTCAAGCCTGGTGGCTCGATGCTGATTCTTAAAGTATTGCCTCTGCTATTTCCTCTGTTCGGCATCCTGCGCGGCAAGCGCTATACCTACCAGTGGGCCTCCATGCTGATTCTGCTGTACTTCACCGAAGGTGTGGTACGGGCGTGGTCGGATCATGGCTTGTCCGCATGGCTCGCCGGGGGTGAAACCATGCTCTCCATTGTTTTTTTCCTCAGCACCATTTACTACGCACGCGATCTCGGACGCCTTGCCCATCGGAATCTTTAGTGGGATGATTTCGCAATCATAATTCACCAGGTTCACTCGGGATGGAACACCCCCCACCGCTACGCCGTGCCAGTGACCGCCGTGAGCCCGATGACCGGCGTGAGCAGGAGCGACGCGGCCCACATCCTTCCCATACAACAATGCGGTTCCCTACATTTGGCGAACAGCGTATCCAGTTTTTCACCCGCTATCTTTTTTGCGCGCTGGGATGGGCATTTTTCAATATCCCGGCAACCACGTCCGGTGAGCATATACCGCTCGCTACGCTCAATATTATTTTCGCCGGTTATTTTGCCTTCACTACTGCTGCGTTTTACCACGCATGGCGCCACCCTATTCATCCTGCGCGTTACCGGCTGGCGATGTGGGTGGACATCGCCCTGGTCGCCACGTGCATGGTGAATGACCCCTATGATATTCCGCCATCGCTGGTGGTATTCATCATGATTGTGCTGGGCAATGGCATGCGTTACGGGATGCGCATGTTTGGTGAAGCACTGGTTGGGAGTTTTCTCGCTATCATGCTGGCACTCAGTTTTCGCTTCGCCTACGGCACACACGGCATCTCGGCCGGGATGGTTTTTCTCAACCTGTTCGGCAGCATTATTCTGATTTATGCCTACGTCCTGATGAGCCGGATTGAGACCGCACAGCATCTGCTGGAACGCAGCAGTAAACAGGACACGCTGACCGGATTGATGAACCGCCGCGGCTTGGTGGAAACCGCCACATCATTGTTTGATCGTATCGCAACCTATGGCGGCATGGCCAGCGTGATGTTTGTGGATCTGGATCAGTTCAAACGCGTCAATGATGATCACGGACACGCTCATGGCGACCAGGTATTGCGGCGTTTTTCCGACATCCTGTTCGAAAATACCCGCGCCGGCGATATCAGGGCGCGTTACGGTGGCGACGAATTCATCGTTTTGATGCCGGAAACCCCGCTTGACCAGAGCGAACCAATCGCCCGGCGCATTCAGGCAGCTTTCGCGCACTGGTGCACCGAGCGAGGCTATCAGTGCAGCGCGACTATCGGAATGGGCGAGGCGCCACGAGATGGGCGCAGCCTGGAAGCCGTGCTGGATAAAGTTGACACCGCACTCTATCACTCCAAGGCTGCTACACTGCATGGCGGCCTGCAACGCGTGGACCAATTGCCCGTTAAGCTTGGCCCTTCAATCTGACCGGCCCTTTACCTGCAAACCCGTTACACTTGGGGGTGTGCACGTTCCAGCTTGCCAAGCAGTTTATTCAGCGCATGCAAGTAAGCCTTGGCTGAAGCAACCACAATGTCAGTGTCAGCGCCCTGTCCGTTCACAATCCGCCCACCCTTGGATAACCGCACGGTAACCTCGCCTTGCGCATCGGTACCCGTTGTGATGTTGTTCACGGAATAGAGTTGCAATTCTGCTCCGCTATTGACGATGAACTCCAGTGCCCGGAATGTCGCATCCACGGGGCCACCGCCTTCGGCACTCCCGTTCTTCTCCTGGCCATTTTCGGCAATCACCACACGTGCGCTGGGAATCTCACCGGTTTCCGAACAAACCTTGAGTGAAACCAGCTTGAATAATTCCGGCGTATTGGCGGCAGCCTCGCCGCTGACCAGCGCCTGCAGATCTTCATCGAAGATATCGTGTTTTTTGTCGGCAAGTTCCTTGAATCGGGCGAAAGCGGCATTGAGCGCTTCTTCTGAACCCAACTCGATACCCAACTCGGTCAGACGCGTACGAAATGCATTCCGCCCCGAGTGCTTGCCCAGCACCATTTTATTGGCGCTCCACCCGACATCTTCAGCTCGCATGATTTCGTAAGTTTCGCGATGCTTGAGCACACCATCCTGATGAATGCCGGATTCATGTGAAAACGCATTGGCGCCGACAATGGCCTTGTTCGGCTGCACCGCAAAACCGGTGATCCCGGATACCAGACGCGAAGCTGGCATGATCTGGGTTGCATCGATACGCGTTTCGCAACCAAATACATCCTGGCGCGTGCGTACCGCCATGACGATTTCTTCCAGTGCGGCGTTACCGGCACGCTCGCCCAAACCGTTGATCGTACATTCCACCTGGCGCGCGCCGTTCAATACCGCTGATAACGAATTGGCGACTGCCAGACCTAGGTCATTATGGCAATGCACCGAGAACACCGCCTTGTCGGCATTCGGAATGCGATTGCGCAGATCGTGAATCAACCCGCCAAACTGGGCTGGCATGCTATAGCCAACGGTGTCCGGGATATTCAATGTCCCCGCCCCGGCATCGATGACCGCCTCCAGCACCCGGCACAGGAAATCCGGATCGGAGCGTCCCGCATCTTCGGGAGAAAACTCCACGTTATCCGTATATTGCCGTGCCCATTTGACTGCCTTGACCGCCTGCTCGATCACCTGATCCGGGCTCATGCGCAGTTTTTTTTCCATGTGGATCGCACTGGTAGCGATGAAGGTATGGATACGCGCCGACCTGGCACCGCGCAGCGCTTCGCCGGCACGCTCGATATCGCGCTCCAGTGCGCGCGCCAGACCGCATACCGTGCTGTCCTTGATGGCATCCGCTACCGCCTTGACCGACTCGAAATCGCCATTGGAGGCAGCAGGGAATCCTGCCTCGATCACATCCACGCGCATCCGCTCGAGCTGGCGAGCGATGCGTACTTTTTCCTCGCGCGTCATCGAAGCGCCCGGGCTTTGCTCGCCATCGCGCAGGGTCGTATCGAAAATGATTAAATGGTCTTGGCTCATGGATACATCCCTTACAAAAACAATATTTTGCTATTATTTTTCGGCTTCGGAAATTCTGCCGTGCCGTCTGCGATGCCACCATTGCCATACTGACATTGCATAGCCTGACAGGGCATACAACGCGACAATTGCAAACAATACATCGGGCGGACTATAGGCAACCAGCACAAATGCCATCGCAATCAGGAATACCACAATAAACGGTACGCTGCGACGCAGGTTGATTTCCTTGCCGCTGTAGTAGGGTATATTACTGACCATCGTCAACCCGGCGAACAAGGTCACGACAAACGCAAGCCAATGCACGTCCGCGCCCTGAATTCCGTATTTGTTCATCACCCATACCAGTCCGGCAATAAGGGCAGCGGCGGCAGGACTCGGCAGCCCCTGAAAAAAGCGTTTGTCGGCAACTTCCAGCTGGGTATTGAAACGCGCCAGACGCAATGCTGCACCCACACAGTAGATAAAGGCGGCAATCCAGCCCAGTTTCCCCAAACCTTTGAGGGCCCACACATAGGCCACAAGGGCAGGTGCCACACCGAATGACACCATATCCGAGAGCGAGTCATACTCTGCGCCAAATGTACTCTGGGTATGCGTCAGACGCGCCACCCGGCCATCCAGACCATCCAGCACCATGGCAATAAAAATCGCCACAGCAGACAGTTCGTAAGCACCATTCATTGCCTGCACAATGGCGTAAAACCCGGCGAATAAGGCGCCCGTAGTAAACAGGTTGGGTAACAGATAGATGCCACGCCGCTGCACCCGGTCATTGCTCATCGATTTGAGAGGACGATTGTCTGCCATGTCTGCTTTATAGCTCAGCCAGCACATCGCTGCTGGCGCTGACCTTGTCGCCCAGCGCCACTTTGACCCGCGCGGTCAGCGGCAGATAGACATCCACACGTGACCCGAACCGGATAAAACCGTAGCGCTGCCCACGGGTCAGCTTATCCTTGGCCTTGACGTAACACAGGATACGGCGTGCCACCAACCCGGCGATTTGCACGCAAGTCACATCCTGGCCGGATTTCGTTTTGATCCACATGGCATTGCGCTCATTGGAAACCGATGCTTTGTCCAATGCGGCATTCACGAAACTACCCGGAAAGTACCATACCTTTTTGATGGTGCCATCGACCGGACTACGATTCGAGTGCACGTTGAACACATTCATGAACACACTGACCATCAATGCCTCGCGTTTGAGATAGGGGTCGGTTACCCGCTCCACCTTGACCACACGTCCGTCTGCCGGGCTCAACACCAGATTATCACCTTGCGGGATAAAGCGTGGCGGATCACGAAAAAACTGCAGTATAAACAGTGTGATCACCCACAAGGGTAATGCCCATAGCCAACCTGCGAATACGCTTGCGACAATGGAAATTAACGCGGCAGCGGCCAGAAAAGGCCAGCCTTCACGAGCAATAATGGGATGGGGATAATTTTTCAATTTTGAGTATGTTTAATCAATGAATAAAGGCACGGAACGACAATATTTTGACGTCTCCGTGCCTCCTGGTTCGACTTGCCGTTTAGTTCTTGGCTTGATCCACCAACTTGTTTTTGCCAATCCAGGGCATCATGGCGCGCAATTTGGCACCGACGATCTCAATCGGATGCTCGGCGTTCTGGCGGCGTTTGGCATGCATGCCTGCAGCACCGGCCTTGTTTTCCAGAATGAAGCTCTTGGCGTATTCGCCATTCTGGATATTGGCCAGCGCCTGTTTCATTGCAACACGTGCCTGATCGCCGATGACCTTGGGGCCGGTCACGTACTCGCCATATTCGGCATTATTGGAAATGGAGTAGTTCATGTTGGCGATACCGCCTTCATACATCAAGTCGACAATCAACTTGAGCTCGTGCAGGCATTCGAAATAGGCCATTTCAGGTGCGTAACCGGCTTCAGTCAACGTTTCGAAACCGGCTTTCACCAGTTCCACGCAACCGCCACACAGCACGGCCTGCTCGCCGAACAAATCGGTTTCGGTTTCTTCACGGAACGAAGTTTCGATCACGCCACCCTTGGTACCGCCGTTGGCTGCCGCATACGACAGCGCCAAGTCGCGCGCCTTGCCCGACACATCCTGATGCACGGCAATGAGTGAAGGCACGCCGCCACCCTGGGTGTAGGTAGAACGCACCAGATGACCCGGGCCCTTGGGCGCAATCATCACCACATCCACATCCTTGCGTGGGCTAATTTGACCGTAATGGACGTTGAAACCATGGGCGAATGCCAGCACTGCGCCTTTTTTCAGATTAGGTTCAATGTCGTTGCGATACACTTCCGGTTGTTGTTCATCCGGCACCAGCACCATCACTACATCCGCGCCCTTGACGGCCTCGGCTACGTCTTTCACTGCCAGCCCGGCTTTTTTGGCCTTGTTCCAGGAAGCGCCGTCCTTGCGCAAACCGACCACCACTTTAACCCCGGAGTCCTGCAGGTTGTTGGCATGTGCGTGGCCTTGCGAGCCATAACCGATGATGGCGACCTTTTTCTTTTTGATAAGGGAAAGATCGGCGTCTTTATCGTAATAAACTTTCATGGCATGTTCCTTGTTAAATTAAATCAAACTTTAAGAATGCGATCGCCGCGCCCGATGCCGGAAGCACCAGTACGTACCGTTTCCAGAATAGCTGACTGGTCAAGCGCTTCGATAAAAGCGTCCAATTTGGAGCCTGGTCCAGTCAATTCAATCGTGTAGGTTTTTTCAGTTACATCGATGATGCGCCCGCGGAAAATTTCCGCCATGCGCTTCATTTCTTCGCGGTCCTTGCCGAAAGCACGAACTTTAACCAGCATCAGTTCGCGTTCAATATGACTGCCGTCGGACAGGTCGAGGATTTTCACCACGTCTATCAGCTTGTTGAGCTGCTTGATGATCTGTTCGATCACGTCTTCCGAGCCGCGTGTAACGATGGTCATGCGCGACAACGTAGCGTCCTCGGTAGGCGCGACGGTCAGAGATTCAATGTTGTACCCTCGCGCGGAAAATAGCCCGGCCACGCGCGACAAGGCGCCCGCTTCGTTCTCCATCAACAGTGAAATGATATGGCGCATGTTACAACTCCTCCGCCAGAATCATCTCACTGATACCTTTGCCACCCGGCACCATCGGAAATACGTTCTCGGTCTGGTCGGTGATGAAATCCATGAACACCAGTCGTTCCTTCATTGCGAATGCTTCGCGCAACGCGGGCTCCACATCTGCGGGCTTCTCGATCTTCATGCCAACGTGCCCATACGCCTCGGCGAGTTTAACAAAATCCGGCAGGGAATCCATGTAGGACTCGGCATAACGGTTCCCATAGAAAAATTCCTGCCATTGACGCACCATGCCCATGTAGCGATTATTCAGATTCACGATTTTCAGCGGCAGATGATACTGCTTGCAGGTAGACAGCTCCTGAATGCACATCTGGATACTGGACTCGCCCGTTACGCAAGCGACATCGGAACCCGGATGGGCCAGTTGAACACCCATCGCAGAAGGCAACCCAAAACCCATGGTACCGAGGCCGCCCGAGGTAATCCAGCGCCGCGGCTGGTCGAATTTATAGTACTGCGCCGCCCACATCTGATGCTGCCCCACATCGGTGGTCACGAAAGCATCACCGCCGGTCACTTCCCACAGCTTTTCCACCACGAACTGGGGTTTGATAATGGGGCTGGCACGATTGTAATTGAGGCAATTTTTTGCGCGCCACAATTCGATCTGCGTCCACCAGGCCTTGATTGCCTTGGCTTCGGCCTTTTCCTTGCTGGCCTTGAGTAGCTTGATCATCTCATCCAGCACACCGCCCACATCCCCGACAATCGGCACATCCACCTTGACGCGCTTGGAAATGGATGACGGGTCGATATCAATATGCACGATGCGGCGCGCATCCCGGGCAAAATGTGCGGGTGAACCGATCACGCGATCATCGAAACGCGCACCTACCGCCAGTAGCACATCACAATGCTGCATGGTCATGTTGGCCTCGTAGGTACCATGCATTCCAAGCATTCCGAGAAACTGGGCATCCGAAGCAGGATAAGCCCCCAACCCCATTAGCGTATTGGTAATGGGGTAACCGAGCAGTTTGGCAAGTTGGGTTAGTTGGGCCGCAGCATTTCCCAATACCACGCCACCCCCTGCATAGATCAGCGGACGCTTGGCTTCAAGCAGCATTTGCACGGCTTTTTTGACCTGCCCGGAATGGCCCTTGACTACCGGACTATAGGAACGCATGTTCACCGTTTCCGGATAAGCGAATTCCTCGCTTTGCTGGGTAATATCCTTGGGGATATCCACCAGCACCGGACCGGGACGTCCGGTGGCGGCAATGTAGAACGCCTTCTTGATCGTGGTCGCCAGGTCCTTGATGTCTTTCACCAGGAAATTGTGCTTGACGCAAGGACGCGTGATGCCGACCGTATCCACTTCCTGAAAGGCATCCATGCCTATGGCAGGAACCGGCACCTGGCCGCTAATGATTACCAGCGGGATGGAATCCATGTAGGCGGTAGCGATACCCGTCACCGCGTTGGTCAGCCCCGGGCCGGAAGTGACCAATGCCACGCCTACCTTGCCGCTGGAGCGTGCGTAGCCATCTGCACCATGCACAGCAGCCTGCTCGTGGCGTACCAGCACATGCTTGAATTTATCCTGCTTGAAAATCTCGTCGTATATATTGAGAACTGCCCCGCCCGGGTAGCCGAATACAAATTCGACCCCTTCCTCGGCAAGACAGCGCACGGTGATTTCGGCGCCCGTCAATTCCATACCATGGCCAATCTGCCTAATTTATAGAACCTTCAATACTAATGGTTATCGACTGGCAGGTCAAAAAAACCATACGCGATTCCAGCCTTATTCCGGCTTTTGTTTGACCGCATGAATATGGGCCAAATAACTGCGCGCGCGATTCACCAATTCGCCAGGCAAGCCATTTTTCTCGGCAATGATCAAACCCAGGGATAATCCGGACTTGCCGAACTCCAGTTCGTAAGTCGGTGACAGGCTGGCATGATCGAAACGCATCGAAGCATTACACAGATAAATGTGATCATCCGCAAAGCTCTTGAGCGGTGTCAGGTGGGTGGTCACAATGCCATGTACACGACGGTTGGCAAGCTCATCCAGTACTGCCATGGCAAGCGAGGCGCCTTCCTCCGGATCAGTGCCGGTACCCAGCTCATCCATCAGCACCAGGGTATGCCGATCGGCTTCCTCCAGCAGTCTTTTCAGTACTTCAACATGCCCCGCGAACGTGGACAAATGATTGTGCAGGCTTTGTTTATCACCCACATCGACAATCACCCGGTTGAAGTTACCGATAATGCAATTACCTTCCGATGGCAAATGCAGCCCGCAATGCGCCATCGTGACCAGCAACCCGACTGTTTTCAGTACAACAGTCTTGCCACCTGTATTCGGCCCGGTAATGACCATCATCGATTGCCCATCTCCAAGATGGATGCTGAGCGGTACCAGACGCGTGATATTTTTTTGCTGAAATTGCAGCAATAACTGCGGATGATAGGCCTGCTCAAGCACCACTTTCGGCTCATCCACCAATGCAGGGGCACTCGCGTTGAGCGCTGCGGAAAACTGCCCGGCGGCAAGCGCCAGGTCCAGCCAGGTAATCGCATCCACCAGGCGGCTCAAATCGTCGAGATGAATACGTACCTCATCGGTTACTGCACGCAGGACGATTTGATTCTGTCCTTCGATCTGGCCATTGAAAGTTTCCAGACGGTTGTTATGTGCGACCGCTTCAATTGGTTCGATCAGAATGTCACGCCCACCACCAATCGAACCACGCCGCACCCCCTTCATCTGATCGGCATGGGTAGCGCGAACCGCCAGTACCGCACGCGTACCGTGCCAATGCACCCGGCTGTTTTCATCGAACATGCCCGCCATATCCGAACTCGCCATCCGCGCCTTCAGCTGCGCTTCAAGTTCCTGGCGTATCTGGTGATATTGTTTGTGCAGCGCATCCAGCGCCGGCGTAGCATCTTCACGCAAACGCCCGGCATGGCTGATGGTTTTGTCCAGCACCTCGACCAGCGCTGCGGGTGCCTTGAGCTCGTTGATACGTGCGAGCAATTCCGGGAAATCGCCAGCCAGCTCACACAACTTCAAACCCGTCTGCATTACCTGACGCAGGTTATGCAGCCCGCTGGCAGGTAGCGCGGCGCCCGGCTGTGCCGCCTGACGCAAAGCGGGACGGATATCCGGCACCTGATTAAAACGCGGCAACTTGTAGGCATCCACTACCTGGCGTGCGGCACTGACCGCGCGCTGCATTTCGCGTGCGATATCGAGATTGGGAGCGGGTTCCAGATTGCGCGCTGCATCGGCACCGTAGGGAGAAAACGTCAGGCGCTCAAGAATGCGGCGAATACCGTCGAATTCCAGCGCCTTGAGATCACTTTGCATGGAAAAAAGAATTTAAAAAAACAGCTAATGTAACAAACAAGCTAAAACGCTGCCAGTGCGGCGTTTTAGCTAACGGCACAGCGATGAATTTATTCGTGTGACGCGTCCGTCAGCGCCACCATGATCTCATTGATGGCAGCCTCTCGGTTATCCACCATCGCAACCAGATTGGCTACATTACACACCGTCATGCTAGAACCGTGCACGATCCAGCCTTTGGCCGGGGTCCAGCCGCGCATTTGGGAAAATAAAGAAAACAGATCCGTATTACCTGACACCATGCGCCGGTACCATTGTGCAAACTGCGCCATACGTTCCTGCATGTCCGCGGGAATCATGCCTTCACCCTCAAGTATCGTGCCATCATCCTGAAAACGGCACACGGCTATGACGCCATCCAGTACTAAAATTCGTTTGAGCGACATATACGCCCCTTATGCCTGGCAGGCTGAAATAGCAGCAAAAGCCACCTCGTAATCAGCGTCGCGATTTTTGACCACAACGCCACAATTGCCATTCACCACAGCAGACCAGTCAAGCCCAACCAGGGAAAACCCCTGCAGTGGCTCAAATCCTTTTTGTCCGGTGAGCGCTTCCCAGCCCCGCGCCTCCATGGTAGCAACCGCCATATTGGCGACACAGGTATGCGCCAGCAAATCGAGTACCTGCGGGGTCAGTTCGTTCCCTTCCTTGATTAGCTGGCCGGTCAGATCACCTTTATCAGTGTATGTAAACGCTGCCATTACGCCGGGGACTTCCATCAGTTTGGCCAGGTCCATATTTTCCTCCTGTTGCGATTTAGAATTTTTAGATTAAACCAGCTGTTCGGTTACATCACCGCCGATTTTGGAGTACATGGCTTTCAATACGTTATCGCTGATATCGCCTACTTTGGCGCGCATCACCGTCATTACGTCGTTCAGTACTCCCTGACGATTTTCCAGCATGCAAAAAAAATTGCCCACAGCACACACGCTAACCTGTTTTCCACGCACCACCCAGCCTTGCAGTGGACGGCAGCCGCAATGTTCGGCGAAAGAACTGAACATTTCAGCCTGCATACTGGCATTGAGTGTATTGGCGCGGCACAGAATCGATGCCATGCGGGCATATTCATCGGTAAGCCCGCCTTCGTATGTGTAGCGGTCACCCCGGTAGGCGTATTCTCCGGCTGCAATAACGCCCGGGATGGCCATGAGTTGTTTTGCTATATGCATATCCCCTCCTCCATTGTTATGCTTGCAACGAAACCGCGAACGCGGCTTACTGCCTTCTTTTGGAATAGAATAGAGATTATGGAAAAAAGTGCAACTCCTTCGTTACCAATAGCGGGTTTATGGCGCCGGATATCGGCAATAATTTATGAGACGCTACTGTTAGTATCACTTTGGCTTATCGCAGGCTTATTGTATTTCGGCCTCACCAAATTTTTGGGTTTCACCCAAGACGCCAATTCACCCGCAATGAAAACGCCATTTAGTATTTATTGTATGGTCGTAACTGTAGCCTATTTCACTTGGTTCTGGACGCATGGACAAACACTTGCGATGAAAACCTGGCGTATTCGGGTCGTTAGCCGGGAAGGCGCGCCGATCACATTAAAACAAGCGCTATTACGTTTTGCACTGGCTTTTTTGCTCATTCCGGCATTCGGTATCAGTCTGATTTGGGCCTTGTTTGATCGAGACAAACAATTTCTGCATGACCGTCTCGCCGGCACCAGACTGGTGAGAACCGACGTTTAGATTCATTGCGCTTATTGTTTCTGCACCTTGCGTATCATCGCGATCGCTATAAGCAGGAAGATCAAGGTCGGCAATAGGGCACTGATCAGCGCCGGCCAATCATTGAGCAGCCCCAGGTAGGCAAACAGCCGGTTCAGCAAGTGGTACCCCAAACCAAGCATGATCCCGGCGAACACGCGTGCACCCACCGCACCCGAACGCGGCCGGTGATACGCAAACGGCAAGGCGATCAGCAACATCACCGGCGCGGAAAGCGGATAAATCAACTTGGACCACAAAGCAATTTCATAGCGTTCTGTTCTTTGTTTGTTTTTGCGCAAATGCTGGATGTATGACCACAAATTGGATGCCGACATTTTTTCCGGCGCCACCAGCAGCACGCTCATGATTCCCGGTGTCAGCACCGAACGCCAGGTTTCTTCGGGCGTATGGCTGACGCTAATGGCACCATTTGCACTGAAATTGGTTTCGGTAATATCCTGCAGGCGCCAACGATTATCACGCAGATAATCACCCTGATTGGCATGGCTGATTTTCTGCAAATGAAAGCCATCGTCAAATGTGTATATATTCACATCACGCAACTCGTTTCCAGGCGTCACTTCGCGAATATTGATAAAACTTTGCCCATCCCTCACCCACAGCCCGGAACGGAAAGCCTGCGCCACCAATGTATGCGTTGCAGTCAGCTTGACCTGCTGGGCATAACGCTCGGAAACAGGCGCGATGAGTTCGCCAAACACGAATGTCAACAACGTAAACAGCAATCCGACGCTCATCAGATAGACTGCTACGCGCTGGATCGACATGCCCGACACCAGCATAATGGTGAATTCTGAATTGGCCACCATGCGTGCCAGCGCAAACAGCGTACCAATCAATGCCGCCACGGGTAATAACTCATAGACATGCCCCGGCACACTCAGAGCCACGAAAACCAGGATATTGAGCAAACCATAACCGCCCTGCCCCAAGGAACCTAGCTCGTTGAGCAAATCGAAAAAGGCATACAGCGTGATCAGCGCGGTAAACACAAACAGCGAACTGATCAGGATTTCTTTCGCCAGATAGCGAGCCAGGATTTTCATCGGCGTCTACGCCACCATGTACGCATGGAAATGCGCTGGTAGAACATCCACACCAGCACACCTGCCATTAGCAGATGTACTGCCCACATGCCGGCTAATGGCGAGATTTTCTGTTGTGCCACCCATGCCTGGGAAATACCCAGCAGGTTATTGTAGATAACGTAAATGAGCAGCGCCAAAATCAGTTTGAACGAACGTCCTGCGCGCGGATTGACAAAGCTCAGCGGGATCGCCAGCAAGGCCAGAACCGCAGCGCTGATCGGGAAACTCCAGCGCCATATCAATTCCGCTGTATTGGCGGGCGTAGGATCCTGCATCAGTTTGCTGGTGGACAGCACTTTAGGTTCGAAAGTCGATCGCTCGACAATATGGGTTGGTTCAATACGCACCCAATAGCGGCCGAACTCGACGGTTTTGTAATCAGCGCGCCCTGGTACGCCTTCGTAGCGCCGGCCATTTTCCAGTACCAGATAACGCTCGCCATTGGGCAGTTCGGTATGAAAACCCTCTCTGGCAACGACAATCCCCAACTGGTGATTGTCCAGCGACTGCATGAATACGTTTTTCACCCGCGTACCAAGCTGCGACAGACTCTCGACAAAATAGACCCGGTCCGCATTTCTGGATTCGATAAACATGCCTGGCGAAATGGCCGACATATCGTCACGGCTATTCAGCATCCCCTGGTACAGATCTTTTTTCTGCAAGGCCCAGGGAATCACGGCAAGGTTAAGTGCAGCGATGGCGAACACCACGGGCAGCGCGAAATACAATATCGGCCTGATCCAGCTGAGCAAGCCCTGTCCGGCACTGAACCACACCACCATTTCGCTATCACGATATGCACGCGACACGGTCATCATGACAGTAATAAACAGGGCAAGAGACAACAGCACCGGCATAAAGCCGAGCAGGCCAAATCCGAGAAACGCCAATACTGCATCCAGCGCCAGCTTGCCGCGCGCTGCATCGCCAAGCAGCCGAATGAGCAGCGTGCTCAGGGTGATCGTAATGAGCACCATGGACACCGCCAGACAGTTATATACAAGTTCGCGCAGCAGCGCGCGTCGAAAAATCATTTTTGCGGAGGATAATGGCGTAGTTGTTTTGACATTTGCCCCAACACTGCAAATAATGCATTGAAGTACCTGGGCCAATCGAGTCGCAGTTTAGAAATCACTCGGATAACATTAAGGAGTACATCGGTGGAATTTAGCATAAAAAGTACCAGCCCTGACAAACAACGTACCGCCTGCATCGTAGTGGGTGTACATGAATCGCGCAAACTCTCGCCTGCAGCCACGCAAATCGACCAGCAGGCTGACGGCTATCTGACCGACATCCTGCGCCATGGCGACATGGATGGTCGCCTGGGCAGTACCTGCGTATTGCATAAGGTACCGGGCACGATTTGTGAACGGGTATTGCTGGTCGGACTCGGGCGCGAACGTGACATGAACGAGAAATCCTACCTGGATGCCTGTCATGCAACACTCAAGGCACTCGCTGCCAGTGGCGCAACCGATGCGGTTATCTATACGATTCAAACCAGCGTCAAGGGCCGCAATCTGGCGTGGAATATCGAACAGCTGGTTATCGCCGCCGAAGCCAGCCAGTACCAGCCCGGTAAACTCAAAAGCAAACAAGACAAATCACCTTCCAAACTACGCAAACTGACTTTAGGTATTGGTGATCGCGCTCAACAGGCAAGTGCCGAAACAGCCATGGCCCAAGGCCTGGCGATAGGCGCCGGCATGAGCCTGGCTAAAATGCTGGGCGACTTGCCCGGCAACGTCTGCACTCCAACCTATTTGGCCGGACAGGCGCAGGCCCTGGCGAAGTCGCACAAGCTCAAATGCGAGGTACTCGACAAAAAAGGCATCGAAAAACTCGGCATGGGTTCTTTCCTGTCGGTAGCGAAAGGCAGCCGGCAACCGCCCAAGCTGGTTGTGTTGCATCATAACGGCGGCAAAAAAAGCGATAAACCTGTGGTATTGGTTGGCAAAGGGATCACTTTCGACGCCGGCGGCATCTCGCTCAAGCCTGCCGCCGAAATGGATGAAATGAAATACGACATGTGTGGTGCCGCCAGTGTGCTCGGTACACTGCGCGCTATTGCAGAGATGAAGCTGCCGCTCAATGTCATCGGCGTTATCCCCACTTGTGAAAACCTGCCGGACGGGGACGCCAACAAACCCGGCGATATTGTCACCTCGATGTCAGGCCAGACCATCGAAATCCTCAACACCGATGCAGAAGGCCGGCTGATTCTGTGCGATGCGCTCACCTACAGCGAACGTTTCGAACCCGCCGCCGTAATCGATATCGCCACACTCACCGGTGCCTGTGTCATTGCCTTGGGACATCATGCTACCGGCATGTTCAGCAATCACAACGGTCTGGCGCAGGAAATCGAACACGCCGCTACCGCCTCGCAAGATCGCGTATGGCGCCTGCCGCTGTGGGATGACTACCAGCAGCAGCTGGACAGCAATTTTGCCGACATCGCGAATATCGGCGGCCGCGCAGGCGGCTCCATCACTGCTGCCTGTTTCCTGTCGCGCTTTACCAAAAAATACGACTGGGCGCATCTCGACATCGCCGGCACCGCATGGAAATCCGGCAAGGACAAAGGCAGCACCGGACGGCCCGTTCCGCTGCTGGTACATTTTCTGATGAACCGTGCCAGCAGGGCCAAATGACGCGCGTGGATTTTTATACGCACGCGCCGGACAAGCTGGATCTGGCGCGTATTCTCACCGGCAAGGCCTATCGGCAGGGACTAAAAGTCATGCTTTACTCACCCGACAGCCGGGTGATGGCGGATATGGATAAACGCCTGTGGGAAACACCCGCCAACAGTTTTTTGCCGCACTGCAAGTGTTCTGCGCCACACGCCGGTACCACGCCGGTGATACTCGGGGAGAGCGCCGATCACCTGCCGCACGATAACGTGCTGATCAATCTGCACGACAGCACGCCCACATTTTTCAGCCGTTTTGAACGCCTGATCGAAATTGTTTCGCTGGACGATGCCGATCAGGACGCCGCGCGCCTGCGCTGGCGTTTTTACAAACAGCGCGGCTACGAGATGCGCAATCATGACCTGCGTGAAAAGCAAACATGACTGATCCGATGCACCAACTGCTGGATAAGATGCAGAACCTCATGGGCAAGCATCGCGATGCGCCGGTGATGCACGAGACAGAACCCGCCGCACCATCGACCGGCAATGTGTCTGAAGCCACCCCGTTCCCGGTTTTAACTGACATCGTACGGCGCGGCGAAATCATTGCTGACGCACCTTCCTCAACGACGCAACCGGCACCGGATTTCGCCGATGCAGGCAGCACCCGTTTAACGGAGGAAATGGTGGATATTCCGGAATCATTCACCCCGGAGGAACAGACCGATCCCTATCCTGCTGTCGCCCCACCGGTGCTGACCGATATCGTCTGGCGAAACGAGGATCCGCTCTCCTGCGTGGCAACCGACGCTACGCAAACAGCGCCCGATATCATCGAGGATAGCGCTGCCGCAATTGAAGCAGCACACCCGGACACCCATGATTTCCCCCAACCCGAGGGACTGCCAGCCGATGTTGCGGATGCTCCGGAAGAAAACCCGCATTTAACTGCGCCTACCGTAGATATATCCAGCCCACTGCCACCGGTCGATGTGCCGTTCACTCCAGTAGAAATTACCCATCTCACCGCACCCATCGAGGAGCACCCCAAGCCTTTCACC
Source organism: Sulfuriferula sp. (assembly GCF_054605375.1). NCBI lineage: Bacteria > Pseudomonadati > Pseudomonadota > Betaproteobacteria > Nitrosomonadales > Sulfuricellaceae > Sulfuriferula > Sulfuriferula sp. The sequence continues at coordinate 155,236 of NZ_JBTSEG010000001.1, forward strand.
AGCCCTGAGCAGGCCGAGCTGCTTGCCACTTCGGTCGCTACCCACGTACTGGGCATGATCGATGGCTACCTCATGCATGAGGTCAACACCGTGGTGGCACAACGTCTGCGCCGCGTTGTCGACGACGCCTTATCCACTTTACTCACCCAGCTTGCGCTCGACATGGAATCTCTCGTACGCGAAGCCGTGGTCGAGGAGCTGGCCCGGCATGGCATTCGTCGCGCCAACCCCGCGGAGAAGCCGCCCAATCCGGTATAATCGCGTGTTTTAAGGCTCAACAACACGCATCATGGAACTCGCCAAAAGCTTCGAACCCCGCGACATCGAGCAACGCTGGTATCAGCACTGGGAACAGTCCGGCTATTTCCGTCCCAGCATGGACGCCAGCCGCCCCGCCTACTGCATCATGCTGCCGCCGCCCAACGTCACCGGCACGCTGCATATGGGTCATGCGTTCCAGCATACGCTGATGGACGCACTGATCCGCTACCACCGCATGCAGGGCGACAATACCCTGTGGCAGCCCGGCACCGATCACGCCGGCATTGCCACCCAGATCGTGGTGGAACGCCAGCTCGACGCCAAAGGCGAGTCGCGGCATCAGCTCGGGCGCGAAACTTTCCTGAAAAGAGTATGGGAATGGAAGGAGCACTCCGGCTCCACCATCACCCGCCAGATGCGCCGTCTGGGCACCTCGTGCGACTGGTCGCGCGAACGCTTCACCATGGACGCAGGCCTGTCCGAGGCGGTGACGGAAGTATTCGTAAAGCTCTATAACGAAGGGCTGATTTATCGCGGCAAGCGCCTGGTCAACTGGGATCCGGTGCTGGGCACGGCGGTGTCCGACCTGGAAGTGGTATCCGAAGAAGAGGACGGCTTCCTCTGGCACATCCGCTACCCAATCGAAGGCGAGGACGGCTTTGTCGAAGTCGCCACCACCCGCCCGGAAACCCTGCTCGGCGACGTCGCGGTGGCGGTGCACCCCGACGACGAACGTTATAAACATCTCGTCGGCCGCCATGTGCGGCTACCGATTGCCGAGCGCAGCATCCCGGTGATTGCCGATGACTACGTTGACCCGGCGTTCGGTACCGGCGTGGTCAAAATCACGCCGGCGCACGACTTCAACGACTACGCCGTGGGCATACGTCACAAGCTGCCGCCGATCAGCGTGCTGACGCTCGACGCCAAAATGAACGACCTCTGCCCCACCGAATACCAGGGGCTGGATCGCTACGTGGCACGCGAGAAACTGCTCGCCGAACTGCAAGCCAAAGACCTGCTGGTCGCCGCTAAACCGCACAAGCTGATGGTGCCGCGCGGCGACCGCACTGGCGCCGTGATCGAACCCATGCTCACCGACCAGTGGTTTGTCGCGATGCAACAAATGGGCGCGAGCGGCCTCGATGCGGTCAAGTCCGGCAAGCTCCGATTCGTGCCGGAAAACTGGACCACCACCTACAACCAGTGGCTGGAAAATATCCAGGACTGGTGCATCTCGCGCCAATTGTGGTGGGGACATCGCATCCCCGCCTGGTACGACGAGGACGGCAATCACTACGTCGCGCGCAGCGAAGCCGAAGCGCGCAAACTCGCCGCCGGCCGCCCGCTGACCCGCGACGAGGACGTGCTCGACACCTGGTTCTCCTCCGCGCTGTGGCCGTTCTCTACTCTGGGCTGGCCGCAAAAAACCCCTGAACTGGGCGCCTTCCTGCCCGGCTCGGTACTGGTCACCGGCTTTGACATCATCTTTTTCTGGGTCGCGCGCATGGTGATGATGTCGCTGCATTTCACCGGCGAAGTGCCATTCCGCGAAGTGTATGTGACCGGCCTGGTACGCGATGCCCACGGCAACAAAATGTCCAAGTCCAAGGGCAACGTGATTGACCCGCTCGACCTGATCGACGGCATCGACCTCGACAGCCTGATCGCCAAGCGCACCACCGGCATGATGAACCCCAGGCAGGCGCAGGCCATCGCCAAACAGACCCGCACCGACTATCCGAATGGCTTCGCGGCCTTCGGCACCGATGCAATACGTTTCACTTTCGCCAGCCTCGCCACCCATGGCCGCGACATCAAATTCGACCTGCAACGCGCCGACGGCTATCGCAACTTCTGCAACAAGCTGTGGAATGCCACGCGCTTCGTGCTGATGAACTGCGAAGGCAAGGACGTGGGACTGGACGACAGCCTGCCGCTTACCTACTCCGATGCCGACCGCTGGATCATCAGCCGCCTGCAGCAGGCCGAAACCGAAGTCGCCAGTGCGTTCGCAGACTATCGCTTCGACATGGCGGCCCGCGCTGTTTACGAATTTGTCTGGGATGAATACTGCGACTGGTATGTGGAGCTTGCCAAGGTGCAGATCAACAGTGGCGATGAGGCGGCCGCCCGCGCTACACGCCGCACGCTGGTGCGCGTGCTGGAAGCCGCTCTGCGTCTGGCGCACCCGATTATTCCCTTCATTACTGAAGAGCTCTGGCACACCGTGGCACCACTGGCAGGCAAGCAGGGGCCGAGCATCATGACTCAACCCTACCCGTTAGCCGATACAACCAAAATAGATGCCAATGCATGCGAACGCATCGTGCTGCTGAAAGACCTGATCAACGCTACCCGGGGTCTGCGCGGCGAAATGAACCTGTCACCGGCATTGAAAGTACCCATGGCCATTAGCGGCAATGCCGCTACCCTCGCCGGTTTCGCTCCTTATCTGGCGGCGCTGGCAAAATTGAGTGACGTCAAAATAGACTCGGCGTTACCGCCCGGGGATGCGCCTGTGGCTATCATCGGCGACACCCGGCTGATGCTGCTGATCGAAATCGATCGAGACGCAGAAAAAGCCCGGCTGGAAAAAGAATTTGCGCGCCTGCAAGGCGAAATCACCAAATGCGAAGCCAAACTGGGCAATGCCAGCTTCGTGGATCGCGCTCCCGCCGCCGTGGTCGATCAGGAAAAACAGCGCCTGATGGATTTCAAGGACACTCTGGACAAACTGCAAGACCAGTTGATCCGACTCGCGGCACACACATAGTTATCTCCCATGCCGACCGGGGTCGGCATGGGATAATTATTCCTCCCCCCAGCGGTACTGGTGGCAGAACTGCTCTACGCGCTCCACCACTTCGGTACGCTCAAAAAAGCGATCAGCCCGGTTCAACCTGGCCTGATCGCGTTCATCGCGGCTGCCACCGAAACAGAATACGGGTACGTTAAGCATCCATTCCATACGCACCTGGCGTATGGCATCCTGCGGATCGAAATCATCTGTCAGCGTATCCAGATCGAGAAATATGAAGCGATGCAACAGAACATCATGAAACTCACCCAGACTCTCGAGATCCAGGGTTTCCACCATCTGCCAGCCTGGTGGCAAGTGCGACCGCAGTTGCGCCGCCACATCCGCATCGTTGCTCATCAGGATAAATTTGCGTTGCAGACGCGCTTCGATAGTGGGTTGACTCATATGGCCTCCGGATTGAAATAAGCGGTCTCGATAATGCGCTCCGCCCATAGACGTGATGCAGTGTTATCCAGATAACGGGCCAGGGCCACGATAATTGAATCATGCTCATTTTCCAAATGCACCTCTGGTAAACCGGGAGCGACGGACAGTGCCACTCGCGCGAGTTGTCGCCCATGGGTTAGTACCCGCACCCAGTCATTCCCGTACTGGCGCTCGGTCAGAAAGCACGCTGCATTGATTTTGATGCCGTGGGGAATCATGCGTTGACTCGCTTCGTGATCAGGGATCAGTTCTGCGCGCCAATCGTCACTGGCAGCACGCTCATCCTCTCGCAACAACGACTGTTCCCAGCGCCAACCAAATTGAGCATTCGCTGCACGGCGATACACCATGGACAGCCATTCCCAGTCGGGCACATTGGCATGTTGCGACCAGCAGGTAAGCGATGCACGCAAGGCCTCAAGCAGCCACTGGTAAAAACCAGCAGAAGGAGCAGCCACGCGCCCGGCAAACTGTTCAATGGGAAAATTCAGCATAAAGCTTGATCCCACCACGCCGGCGCGACCAATGGTAGCGGCGCCGCTTCCCGCGAGCTTGCTGCCATGCAGCCAGATATCCTGTACCTCAAGCACTGCAAGCAGCCCGGCTTCCCGGTAAACCTGAACAATAGGCTGCAGGGCATGCGCGTACCAATCAACAGTGCGGAACGGAAAAAAATCCAGTGGCGCCACCAGCACCACACACGCTTGATCAGTATCCACCCAAACGCTGCCACCCCCCAATGGACGCCGTACTACCGGCACATCCGCATAGGCGGTACTGAGCTCAACGGACGCGGATTGATGCTGCCCCAGGCAAACATGTGGTTGTGGTCTGCCCCATATCACAGCGGGTAAATCGCCGGGTTGCATGGCTTCTGCCACACCTGCGTAGGTGGCATGGTAATCCCACGGATCACAGCAACCCAGATCAATCCAGCGCGCCTTCAGGAGGCGGATGGCTCGTCTCCCTCAGCAGGCTTGTCGGTATTTTCCTTGAAAAACTTGCCGAAATAGAAATCACGCCGGTTCAGTTGCTCCAACTCTTCAGCGCGCGCAGTCAAACCTGCGCGCATGATTTCAACCAGATACTGTCCCTGTTCGGCGTCAAGAATATGGATTTCATTGATCAGATCCTCATCCACATCCACGAAATGAGCGGCAAAACCTTCAGGTGCCTGCACATGCAGTAACCAGGACTTGCAATCCGGGTCCTCAGCATCCACCGGACTCATGCTGATTTTACCCAGCCACGCCATACGCGCCGCCTGGTTGAAATAACGGATATCGAGCTTCTTGCCTTTCTTGTATTTGTTCAGTTCATTTTTTAACGAACCCACATCGGTGACTTTAATTGATTTCATAACTGATCTTTCCTGATTTTCGAACTTTAGAGTGTGACGAATTTAACGTAAGCCTGCAACAAAAAGCCCCGCCGCAGCGGGGCCATGACCGAATTTCTTTTTTTATTCTGTCGTTGCACCCGCCACCTTGCTCATGGTGTCGCGGATTTCATCCGGAATTTCGATAATCCGCGTGAAATGCCCCATACTCAGATTCGGCCAGCCAAGTGCGATACGATAACGCGCATAGAGAGAATATACCTTGTTACCGACGATATAGATTTCATAGGGCAGACCAGCGATGTAATCTGTACCGCCTACAGTGTATACCCAGCGACCATCACCCATTTTGGCGTCATTCATGGCAACGCCGAATACGGCGATTTTTTTGTCCGGCATAACCACCTCATACACCTCGCCTGTATGATTCACGCCTCTGGCAAGATTATCGCGTACCGTTGTCACGGCCGCATTGAAATCAGGCAGCGTATTAAGCTCATTCTTGTCTGAATTGAAACGCTCCATGCCCGGCATATATCGATATTCAGATAAATACGCGGCTCGCTCATCGCCGCCAAATCCTGCCCCATCACCCAGCGCCTGCTTCAATTTTGCCTGCACGGCTTTGACAACTGGTTGCTCGAGAGGAAATTTGTCGCGGAAAAAAGCCCGGTACCAATAATCCGGATTCATGTATGAAACCGTACCATCGGCCTTCACACCAATTCTAATACCAGCACCGACAATATTGCTACCACCGATACGGCGGATCGCATCCAGTATGCCTTTGTCACTGACCACCAGCACTGCATATTGCGGCAAATTCTGTATCCGGTATTTGCCCAACGTGGCAAACCCTGCAGCCTCGGTCTTTTTTTCAACTGCGGCCAGCACTTGCGATACCTCGCCGCCCGTTACGCTATCCGCGGAAATATAAGGCGCCACCGCCAGCACACATGGCGACCATAACAAACACAATAACAATACGAATACACGTTTCATTACTATCACACAGCTGTTTGACAGGTTAAAAATGCAAAAAGGCTGAGGGGACGAACCCCTCAGCCTGATTGTACTGCTTTTTGAAACCGACTAACTCAGATCGGCTTGATTACATCTTCCAGGCGTAAGCGACACCAATCGAATTTTGATACATTTTGATGGTTTCAGTGCCACCAAACGAAGGTGACTGACCAGATACAGAGTTCTCAAATGCATGCATGTAAGATACGGTCAGTTCATTGCCTGCGGAGGTGAGGTAAGTCACACCCAAGGTAGCGTGATCTTTAACTACCCCTGGAGCGATGATGTTGAAAGTCACGTCTTTCGCTTGAATCGGGTTGTCGCCATGGTTGTAACCCGCACGCAGCGTCCAGTGCTTGTTGTACTGATAGGCCATACCCAACTTCCATACATCGATGTCTTGCCAACCAAAACCAGGCCCACCGCTGGTACCTAATTGTGCTTGGTTGGAACCCGAATTAGAAATAGATTTCACGCCGCTGTAATTGATACGCTGATAGTCAAGTGCCAGAGTCAATTCAGGCGTAGCCTGGTAAGCAATACCCAGATTGTAATTTTCCGGCATATCAAACGCACCTTGTTCGGCGAACAATCCCTTATATCTGTCGAATTTCTGCATATTCATTTTCGTAGCATACGCAGCACCAATGGTGATCGTTGGCGTGATTTTACCCATATAACCTACACGCAGCCCGTACCCGTAGGATTGGTCATATCCTCTATTGGTAACGTTATTGGGGCTGCTGGAGCGTGTCGACGTTGCAAAAGCCTGCAGGCCATCTGCCTTGAAGCTCTGGTAACCGATCAATGGCGAAATACCAATGGAGTGATTAGGAGCAATCTTGAACGAAACCGTAGGTGCCACAATCAGTTGCATCAGGTCAACGCCAAGTCGACCTTGCCCGCATAGCGCATTGAGAGCTGGTCCGCTCGATCCACAGTTAGCTGCCGGGACTGTTCCACCTGCATAATCCGTATTCATGCCACCGTTACCATATACGGTCACGCCCAATGACATATTGGGATTCAGCATTTTGTTATAGCCGAACTCCGGTACAGGGAAGTAATTGCTATCGCTACTTTGAGAAAAATTTGGACCGGTATTCGTCCGGCTCGCCGAACGCCTGGGAGAAAACAGGCTTATTCCAAGATTAAGCTGATCACCTGCGAACACCATGCTGGCCGGGTTATTGGCACCACCGAATGCATCATCAGCCATCGCTGTCGCTGCGCCGCCCATACCGTTTGCTTTCATGCCGTAACCGCTGGAGAAATAACCGTTGGTTGCCATGGCGACGCCAGGCAAAACGAAGCCGGCAACGGTCATCAGGCCAATTAATTTTTTGAGTTTCATGTAAGTAGTCTCCAAGGATTATTAATAATATGAACAACGCTAACTTAAATTTATTATTATTTTGAGGGATAGTACACTTGTCACATTGACCTGTACAAGCCCGATACGAAACAAGCTTAGAGCGGTGTAGTTTTTTTGCAACAAAAAACCGGGTGATAACACACCCGGCTTAAATTTGAGCTGAGCTGAACTTAAATCAACCCGGCTCCAATCTCTTCACCCGCCATCTGGCGCTTGACGATTTCTACGTCCTTGCGCGCCAGCGCAAACGGGAACGAGAGGATGTCTGAGGGGCTGGAATCACCGTACGGACGGTTGCAAGCGGATACTTCTTCGTCATCCTTGCCAGGGCAGCCGGAAGTCTGGAATGGCTTGCCGGAATTGACCAGATCCGTCAGTTCGTCTTCTGCCACACCAAAATCAATCACTTTACCATCTGCATCGAACAGCATCTTGCTGACATGGCCGCCTGCGTAGTCAATAATGAAACGCGCCAGTTGCACGCGACGCCATTGGCCTTTGTCACAAGCGGGCCAGTCTTCCATCATTGAGCCCTGCTCGGGGTAGAAGGCGAACATATGGTTATGGCCACCCATGTCCTTGATCTTCTGGCAGGCTTCGAGAATCTCCTGCTCGGTCTCGCCCATGCCGCAAATCAGATGGGCACCAAATTTCTCCGGGCCGAATATTTCTGCTGCCCACTCGATGGCCTGCCAGTATTTACTGAAGCGGTGCGGGCTGTCCACGGTCTTGCCGCGGGTGCGTTCGAAAATTGCCGGGGTGACCGCATCCAGCGCCACGGTAAAGATGTCAGCACCCATCTTGTGCAAGCGCACCAAGTCGTCTTTTTCCATGGTAGTTGGATTGGACAAAATGGAAACCGGGATATGCGGCAGTGCTTTCATCCATTTATCCAGCAGCACGAAAGTATCGGCATCGGAATTGGGATGGGTAATCATGGAAATGCACATGCGCTGGAACTGGCCTTTGTCATTACCCACTTTGACGCGCTCGATGACTTCGTCGTAACGGGCGGTAGGCCAGTCCACGCGGATGAAGTTGCGATCCGCGTAATCGCGCGATTCTTCACGGTGCCTTGCCAGACCACAATAAGTACAGTTGGCGCGACAGCCTTCCGGATAGGTCACCAGCAGGTTGAGGCAGTTGGTGCAGGCGGTGCGGTGCATGTTACCCGGCACAAGTCCCAGCGTAATCGCGGCTGCAGTGCTCATTTGCACATACTCGGGCGAACGCATATCCGGGGTTTTGACATGATAGTTGGGGCGGTAGAACTGTACGACTTGGGGTTGATCCAGTACGGCGCTCATGCGACTCTCCTTAAAAGCACGGTTTGCAATTATTCAAGCAGCGAAATAATCCGGGAAGGCAATCCAGCTCTTGCGATGCAAGGGATCTGTATGTGCTTCCTCGGTGTTCCAGAACTTGTCCAGCCAGCGGCGACGTTGCGCCGCGCGATTTACCGCGACTTCAAACTGGTCACGGACGTCTTCTTCAAAATCTTCCAATGCGTCACTGTCATTGTATTTTAGCAGCGCCACAGCAGCCTGCCCGGCGCGTTCGCCGGAGATCACCGCCGCTGCAATACCTGCGCCTGTGATCGGATGGGTAAGGCCCGCCGCATCGCCGGTAAATAACACCTTGCCCACCACCAGGTGCTCGCGTAAACCACCCACCGGAATCGCGCCGCCGGTCCGGTAGCTGATCTCGGCACCGACCAAGTCTTGTGCCATCAATTGCTGATGCAACGCATCAAGCGGTGCTTTCATGTCGCCCGCGAAACGTTTATCCAAACCCAGCCCAAGATTCGCCAGATTACCCTTGGGGAATAACCAGGCATAGCCCCCGGGATAATCGGGGGAGAGCCAGATATCGGTCTCCACATAAGCACGCTTCAGTGGGACGGTATACTGACGCGTGGTCACCACTTCCATCTCGGGCAGTCCCAACGCCTCCGCAACGGTCGAATGTGGGCCATCGGCCGCTATCAAAAGCTTGTAAGTGATGTCAACTTCGCCAGACGGCGTTTTGATTCGCGCTGTAGATTTCTCAACATCAAGCTTGGTCAGCCGACTATCCAGCGTCAATTCGGCGCCCTGTGCCATGGCCTCATGAGCCAATACCTGATCAAATGCGGCACGGTCTATCATCAGACCGGGAAACTCTGTCGCAACTACGGCACCCGAAGGCAAGTAACTTTTCATCCCGTTGATGTGTTGTAACAGCACACCGTCTGCCTTGGCATATTTACCCATCGGCAGTGGAATGAATTCTGCGCACTGCACGGGCAACCCAATTTCATGGCGGCGATCCACACCCAATACGCTTAGTCCGCCCTGTGCTGCAGCAGTGGCGGCGGCTGCCCCAGCCGGACCCACGCCGATAATCAACACATCGACATCGCGCATCATGCTGTCGACTCGCTTGCTGATTGAGCCAAGGCTTCCTGCAATACACTGACAAAATCATCCGCCGTCAAAGTCAGCATGTCAACGGTGCGCTCGGCAAAAAACCGCCCCACGTTGAGTGCCAGCTGTTCAACCCGCGTATCGCGTAGCACCGCCTCCAGATCAGCAAGCGTGCGCCTCGGGCTGATGAATACATCGCCGGAAAACCACACTTGCTTGATGCGGCTCTGGCTACGGTCGTATGCCACACTGACCCGTAACAGACCACCAGAAAATTTGCGTACGGCGTCCAGTACAGGACGATCGCTTGCGGGACGCGCAAGCAAGTTGACCCAGTCGGAATGATCAATTTCAGCCAGTGCGCTGTGATAAAGCACCTCTTCATGCGAGGAAAGCAAGGCAGGGGTAAATTCCACACTGAATTCTTCAGCAAATGCGCTTGCCAGCGCAGACTGCACCTGACTCATTGTCGGCACCTGGCCCAGCAGGTCGCCCAGATTGGCCACGCGTTCACGCGCCGAAGCAATGGCTTTATCGGAAAGTTTTTCAGCCGGTATTCTGAGCACACGCAGCATTTTTTCCACGTCGAACTCGATCAGCAGCGTGCCCTGGTACATCAACGCATTGCCGTCAAATGCGCCGCCAGTACCGGATATTTTACGGCCATCTACCTCAATGTCATTGCGCGGCCGGAACTGCGCATCCACACCCAGCGTCGAGATGCCGCGTGCCGCCGCTTCACAGATGCGGCGTGCGATTGTGGTCATGTCTGCTGTGCCCAGTTCATGCTTATGCAGGTACAGTTCCCAACCTATCTGAGTGGTGTCGAAATAGAGTGCCCCGCCGCCGGTAATACGGCGCTGGATGGTGATACCGTGTTCACGGCAATAGTCCAGGTCGAGCTCCTGCTCGGCACTCTGGTGATAACCCAACAGCGCACACGGCTCAAAACGCAAAAAACGTAATGTGCTGGGACTGGCATTTTCCTGGCGTGCTTCCAGCAACGCCCGGTTCAACGCAATGTTTTGCGCTGCGGGTCGCAGGCCGGTGTCAAGTAAACGCCAAGTGGTCACGTCATTATCCAGCTCAGCTGCAGCAGCCGCCCACGGCTTCGGGTGGACCGGCCATCACCACCTTGATGCCGCCAAGTGAACCGGTTGCGGCAACAGCCGGGCGCTTCATGCGCTCGTGTTCGATGACTTTCTGGATATCGACTTGCAGACCGGCATCTGCGGTTTCAATCGCCATGACTTCGTCGCCAATCGCGATGGAGCAACATGCCGGCGTAACGCGCACATCGCGTTCCAGACGCACGGCAAGTTCTACCATGCCATCTGATGGATGCGCCAAGCCATTGAGGCCGGCCATTACGGCGTAACTATCGATCTCCACCTTGGTGCGGCCGGGTGGACGGGCGCAGCCGAGCAATAAAGGCGTATCCGGCAGGGCGGCGCGAGCATCCATGAAAAAACGCCCGACTTCACCGCTATCCGGGGTAACGAATGGGCGATTTTCCGGCGCATAGAATGGCATCACCACCACCAGCACAACCGCCTGCGGCAGGTGGCGCTGGATCATTTCCAGCGCATTCCACTCACCGAGAAGATGTCCATAATGCAGGCCAATCACGATGTGCGGGACCACCTTGAGCTTGGTCGAAACCAGGTACTCCAGGGTTCTCTCAAAATCATCCACGCTACGGCGCAAATGATAAACCTGGGTGATCGTATCCTTCGAACCAATCACATCCATCATCGCAGCGTCGATGCCGGAATCTTCCATGCGCCGTGCAATATCCATATCCACCAATGCGGTGTGCATGGCTATTTTGAATTCGGGAAAGCTATCCTTGATACGTCGAATGGTTGCGTAGTAGTCGTCGTATTCGACTTCGTTGCGATGGTTCGAGCCGCCGGTCAACAGCATGCCTTGAGCGCCACCATTGATCTGCTCGTTAACCACGCGCCACAAATCCTCCGGGCTACGCGCTGCAATCATCGGCTCCAGAATTTTGGCTTTGCAATGATCACACTGCAATTTGCAATCGCCGCCGGTTATGGATACCGCCGGCCAGGCACTTTTTCCGCAACCGGTAATTTCCGAACTGGCAAATGCTTTAAAGGTCGGCGTATAAAAATTGACGCGCCCAACACCTTCACCACTCACCTGCGCAAATTTTTGCTGCATTTGTCCGACCAGGTTGGCATCCAATTCGATACCATCCAGCGGCTCAATGCGTTCAACGACTTCCAGCCAATCACTCATTGGTGTTTACCCGACCTCTTTGGTATGACTGCGGTTAAAACCTGACAGAAAACAATAAGGGCGATTGGACATCGCCCCTATCGTATCAAATACAGCCTGGTTAGCAGCCGCCGAAACCGTCCGCACCCATTTTGGTTTCAAAAGTAGTAGCAACTGCACCACCAGTAACCAGAGCGCCGGATTCACCATCCCAATTGCTGGGTTTCATTTTTACCAACCAACCACTACCGTATGGGTCTGCATTGATAGTCCCTGGCTTGGCAGTCACGTCAGGATTGATGGCCAAAATTTCACCGGTAACGGGTGCCTTCACCGGGCCAACCCATTTACCGGATTCCACAGTGCACACCGATTTATTCTGTTCAATGGATTTGCCCACTTTTTTCGGCGTATAGGATACGATCTCGCCAGCCAGAGAACACGCGTAAGCAGTCATGCCAATGGTCAGGGTGCCGTCTGCTTCACGGCGCGCCCATACGTTGTTGTCAACGTTATAGAAAAGATCGTCAGGTAGGTTACAACCGCGTACTGTTGCCATGCTCATTTCTCCTCGGAATGAAAATTCAATCAAACATTTAATGTCTGCAACATTGATTGCAAACGGTTTCGCAATATATTTAAGCGAAATTCTAGCGCCCAGCGCGTCAAATCAGAAATACATGGATTTGTCGCTGCTCAAAATCAAATCCGCAAGGGCACCCGCATTGGATACCTCATCTATTTCAGCAATGATATCGCTGACGTCCAGCTCGTAGCCGGGCATCGCCGGCTTGCATAGGTGTAATTTTACTCCAGCCACTTTCGCATCGCGAATAAATTCAAGTATGGTCTTGCCATCCTTCATCGCCGCCAGATTTTCAGCTACACCTTTTTTCGCCAGCATTACACCTTCCATGGTAAAAAAAATGTGAACATCGGAATCCATGGAGGCCAATATGGCGCCGATATAAAACGGCGTGGCGCAACGATGCGGCGTAGATGGGCCACTGGTCATCACAATCACAACCGATTTTTCTTCGTTGTCCAGATAATGACTGTCCGCCATCAGCGCGCACCTCGTTCACAATGGATATCTTCGCGCCGTGCACGTTCGCAATAGCCAGCTTGTGCGGCGTCACCGGTCAGCATCACGGACAACGCATCTTCAACTGCGCCTGAAGGCCTAACTCGCGCGATCCATGCCTCATAAGGTTCGATATTCAACAGATTCGGGTCTTCCAGCACGCTATGGTTGGCTTCTTCTATCACGCAGTCGAATACATTCGGCACGGGTCCTGCCCATTTGCCGCTCTCTATGGTCGCGACCGGTTTACCTATCGGACGCAATGTACCCGGACGGCGTACACGCACGTGCAGAATTTTCCCTGCGACCGTTTGTGAAATATCCGTCATGCCCACTGTCAGAGTACCGTCTTCTTCGCGACGTGCCCAAATTTGGTATTGATCATCATAGTAAAGTTCCGATCGGAACTCACAGCCATTGCATTCCATATTGTTGTGTTATGGCGCGTATATTTAGTTGGCTAAAATAACTGGCTACAATAAATTGGGCGCGGTGTACGCGCCCAATTTATTGTTGGCTCGCAAATTGCGAGTCACGCCACGCTTGTGCGCTTAGACTACGCCTTTGGCATGCAGAAAGTCCAGCGAATCGCTGACGTTTTCATGCACTCCAAGCTTACGTGCAGACAGCCCCATGGCCAGACCAAGCAACTGTGTAAAGTACAAAATCTTCACATTGGTTTTGATACCAAATTCAGTTTCAGCACGCACCTGATGCATTTCCAGGCCGGAGTGGCATGTTGGACATTCGGTGGCAATCACTTCTGCGCCTGCATCCTCCGCTGCCTGAATAATATTCAGTACAAGTTGGGTTGATGTATCGGCGTCGGACAGAGTATGAGCCCCTCCGCAACACGCAGTCTTGAGCGGGAAATCCACATTGATCGCACCAGCTGCACCCAACAGGTCATCCATAAAATGTGGCTTATAGCTGGACTCGGAACCCGGGCCCTGATCTTTTTCAGGATAAATCTGGCGTGGACGCGTATACATGCAGCCATAGTAGTTGGCGATCTTGATACCATTCAGACTCTTGGAGATTTTCTGTTTAATCCCTTCGGTGCCCAGATCTTCCATCAGCCATTCAAGCAGGTGAACGGTACGCACATCGCCCTTATATACGGGGTCATCGGATTTCTTGGCTAGACTCTGAATGGTTTCCAGTGATTCTTCCGAAGTGGCCAATTCATATTCGGTCATTTTCAGATTCATATAGCAGCCGTTGCAAGGAGCCATGACCGTATCGTAGCCCATTTGCTCACTGGCGATAGCCATATTACGAGCGGACATATAAGTTTGCAGCATCGGATGAATGTTTTTCACCTCCATCGCGCCACAACAGTTCCAATCCTGCAACGTTTCCATTTCCAGACCCAAGCTCTTGACCAGTGCACGGGTGGAACGATCGTAAGGGCCGCCGGAACCTTCAAGCGCACAACCCGGATAATAAGCAACTTTAGCCATGTGCCAATTCCTTTTGTTCTTTCACATATTGTTTCAATACGTCACCGGTACGTCCCCAGGACTTCGTTTTTGGTTTGATGATCATCGCCAGCCCCATATGCAAGGAATGCATGATCGGGGTACGTGTCAGAAACTTGATGACATTGCCTTGGCGCAAGTCAGTCCATTTGTTCATGCGCGCCACAAAAATACCGAGCCAGCCATGCAACGCCATTTGCATCACGTCCTGCTTGCTATTCTTGAAGAAATTTGTCATCACTTCAGAGTCTTCAATGCGACCACGCTCCAGGCACTGGCGAGTAAATTCCTCGTCAAAAATACTGGAATTTGATTTTGGCCCGTAGCCTTCTTCTTCGATCCAATGCGCCAGCGCCTTCATCACACCCTCGGGGCGCACATCTTTGGGACAGATATTGGTACATTTATTGCACGAAACACACTGCCAGATTATGTCTTTATCTTTCAGGATTTCATCCGTGAGGCCCAGACGAACCAGATAAATCCAGTAACGCGGATTGAAATCGGTATTCTGAGCGTACATCGTGCAGGAATTGGTACATGAGCCACACTGCCAGCAACGGTGAACGTTTTCTGCGCCGGAATATGTTTTGAGTTTGGTTTCAAAATCATCATCATAATCCTTCAAGGTGCGCGGCAGGATCATGGTGTTCCAGTGACCTGACACATCCACTCCGTCTACGACCAGTTTGTCACTGGTAATCAGACGGTCTGCGTCGATCAGTGTTTTTTCGTGAATTGCCATTGAAGCTTCTCCTAAAATCTATAACACTGGAGCACCCGCTGCCCCATTTAAATTTCGCACAATTGGACTTAATGAACCACCGTGTCGCGCTTGACCTTGGATTGCCCGGCTTTGCGCTCTGCATCTATTCCGAGAAACTTCTTCAACTGCTCTTGCGGTGTTATACCTCGACCAAAATCTGCACTCAACATGCCTTCTGCCATTGAGCGAAAATACTCCGAGTAGGCTTGCGCCTCCACCAGATCAATCCAGAACGGCACATCCTTGTATAAACCCTGCTCGGCAATCTGCTCAGCCAGCCAGGCACGCGCTCCTTCAAACATTTCCGGGCTGTTGCCTAGCGGCACATCGGGCAAGGAATCATTACCCCGGATAAATTCACGCAATGCACCACTTACCGTATTCTGATCCCACACCCAGCGCGTCATCAGCGGATACTTGGCCGGATTATTAAAGTGCAGCATTTCCGCTCCAAAATCGAATGCTGCGCGTCGATTTTTAGCAGCCTGCTTACGCGTTTCCTTGTCGGCTGTTTCATCTATCTGCACGATCTCGGAAAATGTCTGCAACCTTTCAACCAGCGCTCCATCCCCATACAGCAGATCCTGAATCGCCTTCCTGATCACTTCAACACCTAAAGCTTGCAATGCCGGGAATACCCGGCGCCGGGCGGAAAACACCATCTCCAGCAATGCCTCAATGCCATCCATCGTCAAAGATGGCAAACTTTGCACATTAAGCAAGCTAGAAAACAACTGGCTTTTCATTTGCAGGCTGGCCAACAGCGCTTCCAGTCCCGCCGCATCTTCCGCCTGGCTATTCAGCTTCGCAAAGTGCTGCTGAAACTGCCCCGAATCCAGAGCGACGGACAGTGAACATGGCACAATTGTGTCAGGTTCACCGATAGGCGCCGCGCTATCAGGCTGCTTTTTGAACCAGAGCATTCATGTCACCAACAGCGCGCATGGCCATTGCCAGGCCATGAGAGATACTGGTATCAATATCTTCCGGGCCCAATGCAGCACCACCCACATAGATGCCGCGGCGTGTGCTGCTAAAGCTACTGGTATACTGCTCGCCCTTTTCAACGAAGCCGTGCTTCTCCAAGCCAATACCGAACACTTTTGCCAGCTCCGGATTTTCCTCGCTAGGATCCATACCAATGGCATGAACCACGATATCCATCGGGATGACAATAGGGCGCTTTACCAAGGTATCTTCACCCTTGACCAGCAGGCGGTTGTCGGCAGATTTTGTAACCTCTGCAATACGTGCCTTGACGAATTTTGTTTTGTATTCTTCCTGGGATTTCCAGTAGAACTTGTCTTCATACAAACCAAAAGTACGGATATCCATGTAATAAATGAATACGTCGGTTTGCGGAGAGATTTCCTTGATTTCCATGGCCAGATTGGTAGAAACGGTGCAACAGATCTTCGAGCACCACTCACGACCGATCTGGCGATCACGCGAACCCACGCACAGCAGGATCGCTACGCGCTCAGGCACACGCCCATCGGATGGGCAGGCAATCTTGCCACTGGACACCATTTGCTCCATCTGGGTGGTTGTCAACACATCTTCGTAAGTACCAAAACCCCACTCAGGCTTATTTATGGAGTCGAAATGCGTAAAGCCCGTGCCAAGAATAATGCTACCGACATTGACAGCCTGACCATTGGACAGCGTCACGGAGAAATTACCCGCTTCGCCTTCCACTTTAACCACCTTGGTAGATTTATGGATGGTGACATTCGCATTGTCTTCAACGCGCTTGACCATGCGACCGATCGCATCCTTGGCCCACTCACCGGACGGCACCAGCTTGGCATAACCCGACAGGATTGGCGCCCCGCCAAGCACAGCCTCTTTTTCAACCAGCACCACTTTTTTACCAATGGAGGCTACGCCAGCGGCAGCGGACAGACCCGTGGGGCCTGCGCCCACAACCAAAACAGTATCAGACATTTAACTCGCTCCTAGTGCCAATTCGGGGTTGTACAAATATTCGATATTACCAGCCTCAACTTCTTTGAGATATGCCTCGAATGTCTTCTTGGCCTCGGTCCAAGACATGCCCATTTTCTCCACCAGCTCTTCACAGGGAGAAGCATGCCATTGCAACTGTACAATCTTGAACGGATCTGCACCACAGGCCAGCGCCGCAAATTGCACATCTGCCATGATAGGCACAGCAAAATCATTGTCGTGCGCTTTACCGATCCACTGGTTCTTGTCCATGGTCGTAATGCAACCGGTGTCGATACCCAGCATCACATCCGCATTGGCTTCTTCACGTGCCACGCGAATCTTGCGGTCCATGGTGAAAGAACGGGTGAACTCGCGCTCGGAAATGATGTGGCGGAAACCGAAACCACAGCAATCATACCAAGTGGAATAATCAATCAGCTGTGCACCCAGAGCCATTGCCACGGAGCTACCCACCGCGGTGCGATTACCACCCAGCACGCTCGGATCGTAAATCGCATCTTCGTGCACCATCTTGTAGTAATGGCAGGCTGCGTGCATGGTTACACGAATATTGGACACATCAATCGTCTGCAATTCGGAAGCGATGCGGTTACGCATCACGTGCACCCACTCGGAATAGTGAATAATTTCTTCAGGAATAACCAGCTTGCCATCGACCAGGCGCCCCAGCTTGCCAAGAATCTTGGTGACACGCTCACGCAATTCGGCGGATTCAACCAGATACTTGCGGATTTCTTTGTAGTTACCAAAAGAGGTGCCGCAATGCACTAGCGGAAAGAAATGACCCGCTTCGTAGCCATGCTGCTTGCCGGAAATGTAAGCCTGGTGGAAATTACGCATGAATACGGCCGCCAGCGACTCGACGTTGCCAATACCGGAACCGTGATAGTTCCAGGCGGTACAGGAAGTCTGATCGGTTTCATCCAGATAATCTTTACCCGGCTCGAAACCAAATTTGTTCATAAACCACAGCAATGAAGTTGGATAGCCAGGAATATTGCCGCACTGACCACAGGATTTGTGGTGCCACAATTGCATGGTCGGTACTTTTTTGGTCCAACCGAACAGCGTCTGTACCTCAATGGGCTTATGTGCGTCGGTAATACGATGCACAATGATCTGGCCATCTTTTTCAAGCTCCCACATATGGTCGCGAATGTCATCCATGCGCTCACCGAGATCAACGGTACGCTTGTCTACGTGCTTGCGTACCCACTCGGTGGCTTTGGCTGCTTCAGCGCCAGAAAGATTGGTTTGCTGGAAGAAAGAACCGTGTCCAGCGATGCCTTCGGTTTCGTTGCTATCCACAATGTTGTTCATGGTCAAGCTCCTGAAATAAATGTACTTAGTCTAAAGTTGGGAAGCGCGACATTTAGTCGCCATCCTGCTCTTCCAGCCATTCTTCGTACTCTTCGCGCTTTTCGTCGATAAAATCTTCGATCACGTCAAACAGGTTTTCATCCATCGCTTCCAGCGAGGACAGTACCCCGGTCATTTCCCAAATGGTATACATCTCAACCGAGGTTTTCAGCGAGACTTCCCAAGCCGTATCCGTGGTCTGCAATGTGCGCACCGGGATTGCCTTGCGCAGCGTCTTGAGATCACCTTCGACTTTCTGGATGTTCGGACCCCAATCCGGGAAATGATCCGGCTGAATCATATCCGGCGAAAGCTGATTACCCGTTGTAATCAACTTGAGCATCACCCGTCCAAATGGGCGCAGCACGTCTTTGGCAGATTGCATCCCGTGCTTGATGGACACCTCACGCATGATCATGACCAGACCACCCGGGGAATTCTTGAACGGGCAGCGGGCTGCACAAGTCATGCACTGGGCGCACGCCCAGATCTTTTCCTGCATTGCGTCATAAATCTGCTCGACGTTTTCGGTCCAGAGCAGCTGAACGATCTCGCGTGGGCTGTAATCATAAAATTGAGCAGACGGACACGTAGCGGTGCAAATACCGCAATTCAGGCAGCCGTTCAACTCATGATCGTAGCGGAAATCGCTACGAATATCGTCATAAATTTCGCGCATTTCAGCGTAAGTTGCCATATGCACCCCTTCGGTTAACCATGCCAAATAGTTGACAAAAATAATATGGTATTACCATACACCAAGTGTGTAAAATTTCAAGCCTGACCAAATCAAGCCGGATCAAACCTAACAAAGCTTCGACAGACGGCACGCACTGGCGTTCCGTTGAACTGACAGTTTGGCATGGTCAACCAAACCGTTTCGGTGAACAGCCGGGGATTGTGTCTCCGGCCTTAGCTACCTGGTTGTGACGCAAAATTCCGTACGTGACAACGCTCAATTAAATATACAAACAAATATCCGACTCACCGGCGAATTCGAAAAACGTGGCGGCGCCACCGTATTCCAAGCCATCGATGAAATCGCCGTGCTCAAAGCCGAACAGCTCCACCGTCATCTGGCAGGCAAGGAATTTGACGTCCGCTTCCTGGCACATTTCACGTAAATCCGGGATGGTCGCCACACCATTGTTTTTAATGGTCTGCTTCATCAGGCTGGTGGCCACTGATTCATAGCCCGGTACCAGCGACTGTACCGCATTGGGGATATTCCAATTCAAGCCGCGGAACCACTTGGGCCCAAAAGGCATCTTCATCGGCATACCCGGGTTACCTAGCGGACTGACCTTGAGGACAGACAGATCTTTACGAAGCAGCTGCAAACCATAAAACGTAAAAAAGATCTGGGTTTCATAATCCAGCGCCGCAGCTGTCGATGCCAGAATAAACGGTGGATAGGCCCAGTCCAGCGTGCCTTTGGTTGCAATGATAGCGAGTTTTTTCTGATCCATATCTGCCTCCTAAAATGTTTAAAGTTGAGACTTTACGTTCTTGTTTTGAACCCTTACCACCCAACCCACAAATTATTTTTTTTAATTGATTACTTCTTTTTCATGAAGAATGTGTACTCGCCACCACCTTCGGCGGAAGACAGCAACTCATTGCCAGTCTGCTTTGAAAAAGCCTGAAAATCCTTGATTGCGCCCGGATCAGTCGCAACAATTTTTAAAACCTGTCCGCTAGGCATATCAGCCAGCGATTTTTTACAACGCAGAATAGGCAGCGGGCAATTCAGGCCGCGAGCGTCGAGTTCTTTATCAAAATTCATCTTGAAATCTCCTCAGTATTTACTAAAAAATGGAAAACAAACGGTGAAACATAAACCAGGAAGGCAGAAATTGCAACTACATGAATATCCTCATGCCATGGCCGCCAGCGGTTTTCCAGAACGCATCCAGCCCATAATGCCGCCCTGTAAATTATATACATTTTCAAAACCCTTGGCCGCCAAAAAAGCACACGCTTGCGCCGAACGGCCACCAGACTGGCAATAAAACACCACCGGCTTGTCCTGCGGAATGCCCTGCACTTTGATTGGCAGTAAGTGCAGCGGGAGGTGCATGGCGTTATCGATCATACCGCGTGACACTTCGGCGTCCGTACGCACATCGATTAGTACATACGTACCCGCGGTTTTCAACGTTTCCAGACCTGCTGCGTCCACTTCCTTGAAGCCGTACATATTCACCTGCTCCGCTGCAACGATTTAAAGAATGCTAATATAGCAAAATACTACTGTTCTGCAAATACTCTATTAAGGTTTTGTTTCAACAATGTTGGGCGCCATGATATAAATTGATGACATGCCTCGCCTCTGCAAAGAACAACCAACGCTCTGCCACCATACCCAGAAATGCCGTCAGGACGGCCGCATAGATCGCGATAACCACACTGCCATCTAGCGTCAAAATCAGCGCAGGCATCACGAATCCAGCTATAAAAACGCAAATCTTCAGCGCCAAAGAAAATTTGCGTGCCACCTGAAAACCGAACTCCTGAGTGAGGAACGTGCCATGAGTATGCCCCGTATCCAGCAATCTGACCGTCCCGCGGGTAAAGCCGGTAGCTGTTTTAATGGTGGACCCTGTTCCGGGACTCGCAATCCAGAAATAATAAATCGCCTTCAATGCAGCAGCCACCACAAGCAATGCCAGCACCAGTGAAATATAACCTGCCAGCACAACCTGACTATTACTTGCCACCGCCAGCAAGAGCAACGCTCCGGTAAAATGCCCCAAGGCAAGATAATTGGCAGGCACCAACGGAGAATTCCATTGTCGGATGGTCTTCAAACACCCATAGATCATGCCCGTACTAAAAATGGTGATCCATGCCAACAATGCGGCAACGGCACCGGCAACGAGACGCAACACCTCCAGTTCGGGCAACACCAACCAGGTTAGCCCCAGGTAAAGTATCGCAAAGGGATAAAATGCCATTGCGAATACGCCTTCACGTGACAGCCACGAGGTGCGGAAGCGGCTGAAGGCCCGCCAGGCATTTTTCGGGTTGGCAAGGTGGAACATGGACGAAGTCAGACCCGCCGCCACCAGAACCAGCGCCAGAATGCCGGCCACCAGCTTTTGCTCAATGGGCAATCCGCCGTCCAGGCCAAACAGGTCCATCAGATACAGCAAAGCAAACAAACCAAAGCCGGCTCCGGAGCTGACTGTAAAAAAAATAACAGAAAATGCGGGATGCATTCGAAATTCCCTTATGACAAGTGCGCGAAATTAACGCTTTACAATACGATTAGCGATACCTTTGATTTTATCCTTGAAACCGGGTTTACCCAGGTTCTCGGTTGGGATCGGCTTGGCTTTACGTACCGGTAAATAATGATTGGTCGGGTTATAGCCCAGTTCAGGCATTAATTGATAGCCGCCACGTTCACGTACAACACTACTCACGGCCGAGCCCGGGTCATCCAGATCACCAAACATGCGCGCATGCGCCGGACAAGTAAGCACGCAGGCAGGCTGGCGCTCTTCAATGGGGATTTGCAAGTCATAGATACGATCCACGCACAGGGTACATTTTTTCATGGTTCCGGATTCGCGATCCAGCTCACGCGCACCATAGGGACAGGCCCATGAGCAATAATTGCAGCCCATGCACTTGTTTTGATCCACCAGCACGATACCATCTTCGGCTCGCTTGTAAGAGGCTCCAGTAGGGCATACGGTGACGCAGTCTGCGTCTTCACAATGCATGCACGACATGGGGAAATTGATGGTTTTGTTGTTAGGGTATTCACCCACTTCGTAGCTACGAATCCGATTAAACCAGACGCCTGAAGGCTCCGCACCATAGGGCTGGTAGTCCGTCAGAGGCGCCGTGGTGCCAGAAGCGTTCCATTCCTTACAGGCGATGGCGCAAGCATGGCAGCCCACGCATACGTCGAGATCGATAACGAGTCCAAGTCTCATATTGATACTTTCAAATTAATCAAGCCGGGCGGCAATGCCACCCGGCGAATCAGGGGTCGGCTAATGATTATTATTCGCTGGGCTTGTCGTCGCTACGGGTACTATAGCGCAACGTATCCGGACGCTTGCCATCGTCCCACGGCAAAGGTTTGAGCGCCGGGAATTCCGGCCAGCTGCCTTCTTCACCGGGAGCGGCTTTGGAGATTTTGACGCGCAAATCGAACCAAGCCGCCTGGCCGGTGACCGGATCGGAGTTGGTAATGCGACGCTCACCCTGTTTGGCCGGCAACAATTCGGAAATCAGGTGGTTCAGCAGAAAGCCTTTAGTGGCTTCCGAGGCATTCGGCTTCAGGCCCCATGCACCGCCCTGCTTGCCGATGGCGTTCCAGGTCCAGACAGTGTTTTCCTGTGTTCCTTCCATGGTACGCATCTGGCAGCGGATTTTGCCGTTATGCGACTCGACCCAGATCCAGTCATCGTCCTGCAAGCCCATACGTGCAGCCTGGCCACGATTCATGTACATGTAGTTTTGTGCCAGAATTTGGCGCAACCACACGTTCTGCGAATCCCAGGAATGGTACATCAGCATGGGACGCTGAGTCAGCGCAAAGAACGGGTATTCATTCTCGTCCACACGGGCCTGCTCGAGCGGCTTATACCATAGCGGTAACGGGTCAAAATACTTGGCCAAGCGTTCGCGGTCAGTTTGATTGTTAGGCTGCGGGCCATCGTACAAGCCCTGCCCTGCCAAACGGAATTTTTGCAGCGGTTCGGAGTAAACCTGCATGATGATGGGTTCCGACTTGCCGATGAAACCCACCTCCGCCGCGACATCCAGATATTCTTTATTGGCGAAACGGTTATATTTCTGGCTATCCGGCCAGTGATGCGCGAAGAACGACTCGTTCTCGATGTATTTTTCCCACTGCTTCGGATTCGGCTCGCCTTTGAGCGATTTTTCGCCGTTCTTGCCACGCCATCCGGCCAGGAAACCCACGCCCGGAGAACGCTCGTAGTTGACGATGAAATCAGGGTAATCCTTGAACTTGCGCGTCCCGTCCGCGTTGGTAAATGCCGGGAATTTCAGACGCGAAGCCATTTCCACCAGCACTTCCTGCCACGGGCGCACGTCACGGTCAAGCTTGATCAGCGGGTAGCGAATCGCATCGGCGGCCGCATCCGGCTCGGAAATCGGTCGATCCAGCAACGAAATGGTGTCGTGACGCTCCAGATACGTGGTATCCGGCAATACCAGATCGGCAAAGTTGACCATTTCGGAATGGAACGCATCCACCACCACCAGAAACGGAATCTTGTGCTGGCCGGGCTCTTCCGGGTCTTTCTCGCGCAGCATGTCCTGAACATTTTTGGTGTTCATGGTGGAATTCCACGCCATGTTGGACATGAACAGCATCAAGGTATCGATCGCATACGGGTCATGGTTGGTGGCATTGGTGATCACCATGTGCATGAGGCCGTGCGAAGCAATCGGAATCTCCCAGGAGTACGCCTTGTCGATGCGCAACGGATTGCCATCTGCATCAATCACCAGATCTTCGGGGCGCATCGGGAAACCGAGCGGCGTACGCGACAGCGGCGTATTGGGCGCATTGATCACGTCAAGATTGTTTTCCGGCAGCTGATGCGGCGGCACCGGCTTGGGGTAAGGCGCGCGCGCACGGAAATTGCCCGGGCCGTCCAGCGCACCCAGCAGCATCTGGATCAAATGCACCGCGCGGCAAGCGTGAAAGCCATTGGAGTGCGCCGCAATACCGCGCATGGCGTACATCGCCACCGGGCGGCCAATCACCTTGTCGTGTTTGCGTCCCCAGCTATCGGTCCACTCGATATCCAGTTCGACAGTCTCCTTGAACGCGACATGCGCCATTTCCAGCGCCATGCGTTCAATGGTTTCGGCGGGCACACCGCATTCTTCGGCAACGTTGGCCGGCGCGTAGCGGTCGTCCAGGTAACGCTCGGCGGTGAGGCTCATCACGGTGCGTACCGGGCGGCCATCAGGTGCTACAAAATCGCCGAACAGCGCCGGTGCGATGTCCTTGTCCAAACCGTTGACGAAGGTTTTCTTTTCCAGATCCCACACCAGCGGGTTGCCCGCCTCGTCGCGCAAAAACAGTCCGTTGCCCTGCTGCCCAGGCGTATCGACGACCAGCCAGGCGCAATTGGTATAACGAATCAGGAATTCCCAGTCGAACAACTCGCGCGACAGCAGCACATGCACCACCGACAAGGCCAGCAGTCCATCCATGCCGGGCTTGATGGGAATCCATTCGTCGGCGATGGCGGAGTAGCCGGTGCGTACCGGATTCACTGAGACGAACTTGCCGCCATGGCGCTTGAGCTTTTCCAGGCCGATCTTGATCGGATTGGAGGAATGGTCTTCGGCCACCCCCCACATGATGAAATACTTGGCGTAATCCCAGTCCGGTGCGCCGAATTCCCAGAACGAGAAGCCGATGGAATATAGCCCGGCAGCCGCCATATTGACCGAACAAAAACCGCCATGCGCCGCCCAGTTGGGTGTACCGAATTGCTGCGCCCAAAGACCGGTCAAGGCCTGCATCTGGTCACGGCCTGTGAAAAAAGCCAGCTTGGAAGGATCTGTCGCCCGAATGTTGCCCAAGCGCTCAGTGAGCATTTCCAGTGCTTCATCCCACTCGATTTCGACAAACTCCCCATCGCCGCGCTCGGACCCCGGCTTGCGCAGTAACGGCTTGCGCAACTTGGCGGCGGAATATTGCTTCATGATCCCGGCGGAGCCCTTGGCGCACAGTACACCCTGGTTGGTTGGATGGTTGCGGTTACCCTGAATGAAACGGACCTTGTCCTCTTCCAAAGTAACTTTGATACCGCAACGGCAGGCGCACATATAACAGGTCGTAAACTTGATTTCCTGTTTGTCGTGATTTTCGATTTTGACGATAGCGTTCATTAACTAATTGATTATTATGAATTGAGTAAATAGTAGCGTATTATTTTCTTCTAATATTGTCGCTTATATTCTACCAACTAGGCAAACCGCTCATTTTATAGCCCCATAAATATTTTTGGTAGCAATTTTATTTTGGCTTATGCGGCCCCACCCGCACAATTGTGAGCCCCGGCATTCCATGTTAGAGTATTAGAGATTTCTATACCTTAATATTTCTGTGCCGGGTTGCATTGGCACTTGGGTTCCAATCGAGCATGCGCTCAGCAATTACAGGAGTTTCGCAGTGGACAAGAGCAACTTCAAGGAAAACACCCGTTACACCATTACCTGGCGTACTCCAGACGGGAAAATGCGTCCCGCCAACATCTACGTTTACAAAATGTTTGACGCCAACATGATTGCGCGCATGACCGACAGCGGTGGCCTGCTGCACAAAATTGCCTATGCCGACGTCCTCAAGATCGTCAAGGAAAAAGCCGTGGATAAGGAAAATCAGTTTTTCATTCCATCCGCCGTACTGGATGAAAAAGTCTGGAAAGATCGCTCGGTGATGGAGCGTTATTCTTCTTCCCCGCACATGGGCAAGTAAACAAGTCAGTTTGAATGCATGTGAAAACGGAGCCAAGCGCTCCGTTTTTTATTGCGCCCTGGCACCCTCATCAGCTTTCGCGCAGATTCATGCAAGCGAAGGTAATTCACTTCGGTTTCGCTTACTACACCATAGCAGCAAACTTGCAATTGCAGCACCAATTGCCGTAGCGCTGCATTTTCACCATTACGCAGTGTCATTGCCTGCAGCCACTGCGTTAATGTGACAACGCGCAAACGACCCATACCCCAATCAAAATTCAGCAAGGCCTGACTCAATTCTGCGCAATTAATTGCTGCCTCAAGCTTGCGCAAGGATCCATGTCGCGCCAGCCAGCGCCGGTATCCTTGCCACCCTATGTAGGTGAGCCATGCCAATGCGATCAATATCCCGGCAATCAGCACAGACCGGGCAAATTCATGCCAGAGCGGATTTACTACCATCAACACTGCGGACCGGATAACGACAGATTCAAGGCGATTATGCGCCGGATCATAATACGGCAAAGTCAATGCAGGCAGCTGCATGTTGCCGGCACGTAACGGTTTGAATGGCAGGAGCACTCGCCAAGTCTGTACCAATGTGCCGGCCTCGCCTAGCGGATCGATTTGTGCCGGGTAAAAGTGTATCGCATCAGTATCTGCGAACGATGGCAACAATTTGGCCAGTCCCTCTGCACTCAGCCCCGCACCCTGCACAACAAGTGTCCAGTTCACCGGGCGGTTGAGTACCAACGTGCCAACGGGCGGATGTGAACTCACCTCGAGCTTGCCAAGGGGCACATACACCGGCAGATATGCCGGTGCCGGAAGGGTATCGAATTGCAGTGATGGCAGCACATAACGCAGTCGCTCACCAAATTTCAGGGCTTCCAGCATGGGTAGCTTCACTTCACTTGTGCCGGCGCGTAACGGCATGATGGCCCAGCTACGGCGATGCACGGTGAGGGGCACGCCCTTGACCACCTCTTCGCGCTGAGACGGCGCCAATTCGCGCACATGCACCCCGGCCGGAGGCGGCAACCAGAGCGGCGACCATTGCAAACTCCCATCATCGTAGATATCCAATACCAGCCTGGCACTTTGACGCACAAACAGTCGTCCGGGCTGTAGCGTCAGTTTGAATTGCACATGCGGAACATCTGCGCCGGAAGCGCGCACCCGCAATGCCAGCGGAAGACTGCTGGCGCCGCCCCAATGCAAAGCGGGGAATAGCACGCGACCATCATGCAACGGATACAGCACCAGTGTCATGGTTTGACTGGTGATAAGCCTGCCGCCGATGGCTTGAGTCCGGGTGTCGCTGCTACGACGATAGATATCAAAATCCGCCTGCAGCGCATTCAGCTTCAGGTCATCCAGTGATGGCTTGGCCAGATCGCTACTCACAGTGGCGGTCACCGGTTCGCCCAGCGTAATTTCATTCCTATCCATATACGCCACCAATGCGGCACTGGCCCATGCCGGCAATGCCAGCAACATGAAACAAGACCATTTCAACCATTTCACCACGGCAGCAAAGCTCCATAATGCTGGTCATCGTAGTGTGCGTCCAGCTGCAGCAACTGTTTCTGGATGGAAAGGTTTTTGTCTGAGGTTAGTTCAAGCTTTTTCAATACCACGCGCGTAACCTGCCCTGACGCTGACATAGCAGACGACGCCGCAATACGGCTATTCAAAGCGGCTTGATATGCTGCCGACCGCTGGTCGGATGAATCCATTTCCGGTGAAGTTTTTTTATCCGAATCCACAATTGTGACCGGCTGATTATCGATCGGCTGATTCAACTCGCCGCCAACCTGGCTACCACGCCGCCCGGGTATGCCGGCACCGGATGCGGCGCGCTTGCCGGCCCCCGCCAGCCGCCCCGCCGTGAGCGCCAGATTGGCGCGGGCATTGGCGTCGCGCGGGCGCGAACTCAGCACCCCCTGATACGCGTCTGCCGCTGCACGAAAATTACCTGCCGCGAAATAACTGTTGCCCAGGTTATATAGCGCATCGGCGCGCATCGGCGCGTTTTGCGCTGCCAGCATCGCGCTGGTGAATTGACCGATTGCCGCGACATAATCGCGCCGTCGATACGCCGCGGCACCGGCGCCCATGCGAGCCGGGTAACCCTGCATACGCCCATACAACGCCTGCGCCTCGACATAATTGCCGCTACGGTAAGCAGCATAGGCCGCCTGCGCGGTGTCGGCGTCGGCGGCGCGCACATTCGGCACCACCCCGCCCCACGCCACCATGCCCACCAGCAGCCACCCCGCGACCTCAGGCCGGATGGCGCACCACCGCAGCGGAAAATGCAGATATAGCAGCAGCAACCATGCCGGCAGCAGACACCATGCGTACAACTCACGCCAGGTTTGCGCCGGATCTACCGGGTGCGGATTGCCGGGCAAACCCAAAATGCCGCGATCGTACAAGGCCTCCCAGTCAGCATCGCCATCCTGCACGGTTTGGTAGGCGCCGCCGCCGAGGCGCGCCAGCGTGGCGAAACCGTTCTCATCCAGGCGGCTGGTCACCGCGCTGCCGTCCTGCTCGACCACACCGCCATCGGGCAGGGGAACAGTCGCTCCAGCGGGTGTTCCCACTCCCAGTACATACAGCGGCAGGTCAACCCGTTGCAAACTGCGCGCGGCCTCCAGTGCTGCGGCGCCCGCCGTACCGGAGAGCGCGCCGGCATCACCATCGGTAAGTAGCAGCACTGCGCCGCGCTTGCCCGGGCTTTGCGCCAGCAGTGTTTGCTGCGCCAGCTTGAGCGCAGCGGCGATATTGCTGCCCGGCATATCCAACAGGCCGGGCTGTGCCAGCGGCAAATCGGCGCGCACAGCATCCATGTCGCGGGTGAGTGGCAGCAACAGGCCGGCGCTGCCGGAAAACACGATCAGCCCGAGCCGTTCGCCATGCAGACGCGGCAATAAATCGAGCAACTTCAATCGGGCACGCTGCAGACGTTGCGGCGACACATCCTGCGCCAGCATGGAAGGCGATACATCCAGCACCACCATCACATTCAGCTCATGGTGCAACGCTGCGATCCTGTGTTCCGGCGTGGTCAGCAGCGGCAGGCGCGGCCCGGCGGCGGCGCAGGCCAGCAACAGCCACGCCAGCATATTGACAACGCGGCGTCCATTGGACGACACGCCGAATGTACCGCGCACTGCCCATGGCAGCAGGTGCGCATCGGCATAATGCAGCACACGTCCGCGACGCCAGTGCAGCAGCATTGCCATCAACAGCGGTTGCAAGGCCAGCATCAGCCGCCATGGGTTGCGCCAGTCCAGTTGCGTCAGTTCGCCCAGACCGGTCATACCGTCACCCGCCGTATCGCACTCAGTCGCGCCAGGCTCAACAGCCCCACCGCCAGCAACAGCGGCAGCAAATACCATTCCTGCACCACCCGGCGGGTGGCAGGGCGCACGACAGTTTTTTCACGCTGGCCGATGTCGTGGATGACACTTTGCAGCGCACCATGATTGCCCGCCTGATAATAACGTCCGCCGGTTGCAGCGGCGATTTGCGCAAGTCCCGGTTCGCTAACGGTTTTGGCGGGTGCCTTGGGACGCCCGGCGGCAAACAGGTCGCCGCCAATCTGCACGGTGTAAATCGGCACCCCCATGTGGCGCGCCAGCGCGACTGCCTCGCCGGGGGTGATATCGCCTGCGGTACTGTCGCCATCAGTAAACAGGATCAGCGCCGGACGCAGGCGCGGCTGCGCCCGCAATTGCTTGAGCGCCAGTCCGATGGCGTCACCGATGGCCGTATCGTCACCGGCAATACCGACTCGCAGACGCGCCAGCATGGCGCTCACCAGATCCCGGTCAAACGTCGGTGGCACCAGCGTACCGGCCACGCTGCCAAATGCAATCAGTCCGAAACGATCGCCCCGGCGTCCTGCCACAAAGCGCGTAACGATGTCTTTGAGTACAGCCAGACGTTCCACCGGCTGGCCGCCCAGTTCAAAATCGGTGATGCTCATGGTTCGGGAAGTATCCACCAGCAGCACGATTTCGCGTCCTTGCGGAGTTTCCGGCAGCCAGGCGCCGATCCATTGCGGCTGCGCCAAGGCCAACACCAGACAGAGCTGTGCTAGCAAATCCAGCCAGCGCACAAACCGTCCGCCGGGCTGCGCAACCTGGCTGCGCGCCAGCAACTCCAACTGGGGATGAATCAACGCCACACTGGCCGGTTCCTGGCTGACACGTTCACGCCGCCAACGCAGCACGGCAAGTACGAGCAGGGGCAATGACAAAACCAGCCAGATTGGTTGCGCCAGATTCAGCATCGGCCCGCCCGCTTCAGCCAGATGTCGACCTGGTTGCATAAGCGCGTCCATTCACTCTCTTCCAGACCGGCTCCGGCCTGATAACGCAACGTATCCAGACGGGCTATGGCTTCTGCCCAGCCGGGGTGTTCGGCTACCGGCAACGCAGGCGGCGGCAAGTCCGCATTTAGCTGCTGCAGTTGCAATCCCAGCCGCAGCTCGGATGCCAGGCGATAGGCCGCCGCGTGCTGACTTACACGGCCTGTGGCGCAGGCCTGCCGGAGTTGCTGCAGACGTTTGCGGCAGGCACGGACACCACGTCCGCGCCAGCGCATCCATAATCCCAGCAGCACCAGCGCCGCCAGCGCCAAAACCAGCCACCACGCGCTGTAGCTGGCAACAACGAGCACCGGCCTGACCGGCTCGATGATGTCGATCAAACCGCTGGTTGGGTCATTCATGGCAGACGCATTTCTTGCAACAGCGCATACGGGTCGGCGTCGGCCAGCAGACAATGCAGGCGCACGCCGATGCGTCGAAACAGCGCCTGCTGTGCGGCCTGGCTGCTGCTGGCCTGCGCCTGATACGCCGCACGCACCTCGCGCCTGCCGGTGTCTACCCAGCAGCGCGCCGTGGAAGCCACATCCTGGAATGCGATCAGGCCGACATTGGGCAACGCCTGCTCAGTCACATCCAGCACCTGAACTGCCTGCACCTGGTGGCGGCTGGCCAGACACAGCAGCGCAGGCATGTCCGCCTCGCACAGTGCATGGAAATCGCTGATCAACACCACGTTGGAACCGCGCGGCAATTGCGCATCCAGCCGGTCGAGCAAGGCATGCAGGAGCGGCATTGCCGCAGCAACCGGATCCGTCAGTGGAGGGCAGGGTGCAATCGCCGCCTGCGCCAGTTGCATTGCGCCCGCTGTGCCATTGCGACAGGGCAGCGTCATCGCGTCGGGTTGCCAGAGCGTGCCGCCGATACAGGTATTGGCCCGCGCAGCGCCAAATCCAAGCGTGGCGGCAATGCGCGCGGCTTGCGCCACTTTCAGTCTGGTGCGGGTGCCGAAACGCATGCTCGGGCCGCGGTCGATCACCACATGCAAGGCAGGCTGGTGCTCTTCCCGGTAAATCTTGATGTGTGGCCGGGCGGTGCGCGCCGTGGTGCGCCAATCCATGCCGCGCACGTCGTCCCCAGCCTGATAGGGCCGCGCCTCCTCGAAATCCAGACCGCTGCCCAGATACACCGAGCGAAAATCCCCGGCGTGGCGATGCTGCGACTCCCTGAAATAGGGCGCTGCCTGTTGTGCCTGGATACGATGCATCAGTTGGGCGAGTTCTTCTGCATCCAGCAACGGCGCATGCGTGTCCGCCGCAGCGGGCCGGCCGACGCTCAGGGCAACCAGGCGCTGCCCGAGTGAGGCCAGCTTAGCCAATGATGCTTTCACAGCGGGTTAAGGGACCGGTACCGCATTCAGCAAAGCCTGGAGCAGGTTATTGCGCGACACGTTTTCCATGCGTGCGTTAAAGCTCGGGATGATGCGATGGCGCAGGCAATCTGCGGCGACCGCATGAATATCGTCCGGGATGACATATTCCCTGCCCTGCAAATACGCATGGCCGCAGGCCGCGTGGGCGATTGCAAGGGAAGCGCGCGGGCTGGCGCCGACCTCAATCATGCCGGCCTGATCCGGCAGCCAGTGCGCAATATCGCGCGTCGCGCCGACCAGGGTCACGATATAGCGTTCCAGTGCAGCGTCCAGATGAATCTTTCTCACTTCCTCGCGCGCCGCCAGCACGGTCTGCACATCCACTTTAGGCAGGTATTCCGTGTCGGCAGCGTTGCCCATACGGTCGCGTTGCAGTATGCGCAACTCATCCTCCGCACTCGGATAGGTCAGCTCGACATGCAACAGAAAGCGGTCGAGCTGCGCCTCCGGCAGAGGGTAGGTGCCCGCCTGCTCCAGCGGGTTTTGCGTGGCCAGGACCATGAACAGCGGCGGCAACGGCCGGGTTACCCCACCCACCGTGATCTGGTGTTCCTGCATGGCTTCGAGCAAGGCCGACTGCACTTTGGCCGGTGCCCGGTTGATTTCGTCCGCCAGAATGATTTCATGGAACAGCGGCCCCTCGACAAAGCAGAAGCTGCCTTCCTGGGGATTGTAGATATCGGTGCCGGTCAGATCGCCGGGAAGCAGATCGGGAGTGAACTGGATGCGCTGAAAACGGGCGTGGACTGCTCCCGCCAACGCTTTCACCGCCGTGGTTTTGGCCAGACCTGGCAAACCTTCCAGCAGCAGATGCCCGCCGGTCAGCAGTCCGATGACCAGCCGGTCGAGCAAGGCCGACTGACCGACGATGGTATTTTCCAGAGACTGGCGTAGCGCGATGATTTTGGGTTGATTTAGCATCATTCGTTCCTGATTTTGGAGAGTACACCGTCACGCGAGATTATTACGTTAGTGTAATATAATCTACATTTATGTAGAATAGTTAATATGAACCACGACGATTCCTGGCTGGCACTGATCATCAGCCTTCCTACCCGTAATGCTACCGCCCGCATGCGCATCTGGCGTGCGCTGAAAGCCTTGGGCTGCGCCGTGCTGCGCGATGGCGTGTATCTGCTGCCGAATCATCTGTCCGCAAGACCGGCACTCCAGGCCCAAGCCGCCGAGACACTTGCTGCGGGCGGCACTGCGCAGGTAGTGGAGGTCCGCGCCACCGACCCACAGCAAGCTGCCGCGTTCCGCGCGCTGTTTGATCGCACCGCAGAATACACTGAACTGAAAAATGCGCTTGACGCTTTCATTCACAGCTTAGCCACGCTCGATGCCATGGCGGCCAAACGCACACTTGGCCGCCTGCGGCGCGATTTCGAGGCCATCGCCGCCATTGATTATTTCCCGGCCGCTGCGCGCGAGCAAATCGCCGCAGAGCTGGCGCAGGCGGAAGCAGCTTATCAGGCGCACACCAACCCGGACGAACCCCATGCAGCAGCAGGCAGCATCCGGCGCCTGCCGAGCACCGAATACCAGAATCGCACCTGGGCCACGCGCCGGCACCTGTGGGTGGATCGCATGGCCAGCGCCTGGCTGATCCAGCGTTTTATCGATCGCCAGCCGGTATTCATGTGGCTGAAGCGGCCGCAGGATTGTCCGGATGACGCGCTCGGCTTCGATTTTGACGGCGCCACTTTCACTCATATCGGCAATCGGGTCACATTCGAAGTGCTGCTTGCCAGTTTCAATCTGGAGCATGACCCGGCACTGAGCCGCATTGGCGTACTGGTGCATTACATGGATGTAGGCGGCATTCCGGTGGCGGAAGCCGCCGGGCTGGAAACCCTGCTCAAAGCCATGCAAACGCGCTGCCCTGACGACAGTACGCTACACACTGAAACCTCCAGGCTATTCGATGACCTGTATGCAGCATTCACCCCTTCATAACAGGGCAAGCCATGCCTCCTGAAACCATCCTCGACACCGCACCCGCGCCAGTCGGCTTTGGCGAATCGCTCAAATACTGGCTCAAGCTCGGTTTCATCAGCTTCGGCGGCCCGGCCGGGCAGATTGCCATGATGCACCTGGAACTGGTGGAACGGCGCCGCTGGATTTCCGAGCGGCGCTTTCTGCATGCGCTGAATTACTGCATGCTGCTGCCCGGACCGGAAGCGCAGCAGCTCGCCACTTACATCGGCTGGCTGATGCACGGGGTGAAAGGCGGGGTCGCGGCGGGCGTGCTGTTCGTGCTGCCCTCGTTACTGATCCTGATTGCGCTCACCTGGGTATATGTATCATTCGGCAGCCTGCCCGTTGTGGCAGGGATTCTGTATGGCATCAAACCCGCAGTCACCGCCATTGTCGTGTTCGCAGCCTACCGCATCGGCACGCGCGCGCTCCGGCATGGCGTGCTGTGGGCGATTGCGGCAGCCGCTTTTGTCGCCATTTTCGCGCTCGATATTCCCTTCCCCTACATCGTGCTGGGTGCGGCAATACTGGGCATGGCTGGCGGCAAATTCATGCCGGACAAATTCAAGGCTGCAGGCGGCCATGGTACCTCCGGCAGAGACTACGGTGCTGCGCTGATCGACGACCACACGCCCACCCCCAGCCATGCACGCTTTTCCTGGGCCCGGCTGTCAGCATTGGTGATCATTGGTTTGGTGCTGTGGGGCAGCGTGATGGCGCTGCTGTCCGGCCAGTCAACCCTGTTCACCATGGGTGAGTTCTTCACCAAGGCCGCGCTGGTGACCTTCGGCGGCGCCTATGCAGTACTGCCCTACGTCTATCAGGGTGGCGTCGAACATTACCAGTGGCTCACCACGCACCAGATGATAGACGGGCTGGCGCTGGGAGAAACCACGCCCGGACCGCTCATCATGGTGGTGGCTTTCGTCGGCTTCATCGGCGGCTGGAGCAAGGCGCTGTTCGGTCCCGATACGCTGTTCTGGGCCGGGGCCGCCGGTGCCGGCGTGGC
Source organism: Sulfuriferula sp. (assembly GCF_054605375.1). Classification (NCBI taxonomy): domain Bacteria; kingdom Pseudomonadati; phylum Pseudomonadota; class Betaproteobacteria; order Nitrosomonadales; family Sulfuricellaceae; genus Sulfuriferula; species Sulfuriferula sp. Next base: position 190,021 of record NZ_JBTSEG010000001.1, read on the forward strand.
GACTTTCTTCACCTTCCTGCCCAGCTTTCTGTTCATTCTGGCCGGCGGACCGCTGGTGGAACGCACCCACGGCGACCTCAAGTTCACCGCACCGCTTACCGCCATCACCGCTGCCGTCGTGGGGGTGGTTCTGAATCTCGCCGTGTTCTTTGCCTGGCATACGCTGTGGCCTGCGGCGATCAAGACCGCACCGTTCTCGGGCCAGTTCGAGTGGTTTTCAGCGTTGCTGGGTACCGCCGCTTTCATCGCCCTATGGCGCTACCAGGCCGGCGTGGTGAAAGTTATCGGCGCCTGTGCCCTGCTCGGGCTGGGTTACTCAATGCTTGCTTGAACCTGTTCAACACTAACCGGGACTGGAATGTAACCATGAAATGGGTCACCAGAGAACATCCAAAAATCGATCGCATCGCCTGTCCATGGCTGATTGCGCGCTTTATCGATGAAGCGCCGCAATTTCTGTACGTGCCGGCAAGCGAAGTACTGGAGGTGGCCGCACAAACCGGGGCGGTTCCCTATGATATTTCCGGCGTGGAGTATGGTCATGACGGCGAACTATGCAGCTTCGATGCCTTTCTGATAAAACACCATCTCGACGAGCCCGGATTACAACAACTCGCGCTGATCGTGCGCGGCGCGGACACCGCGCGTCCGGATCTCGCCCCCGAAGCAGCGGGTTTGCTGGCGATTTCACTGGGCTTGTCACGCTGCTTTTCGGACGACCATGAAATGCTCAGGCACGGCATGGTGATCTACGATGCACTCTATGCCTGGTGTCGTGAAGGACGGGCGGAAACCCACAACTGGCCGCCCGCTTGAAACTAGTGTGCGGGCAGCAGCGCCATGAGTTTTCCCAGGGCATCGGGTTCATCCCATTCCGTACCACCGAACATGACGTAACGCACGCGACCCTGTGCATCCACCACAAAGCTGGAGGGCAGAGCAAAGGCTTTCCACGCTTTCAACCGGCTGGCTTCACGATCCATCAAGATGGGAAAAGTAACAGGCACCCGCTTGAGAAAAGCCTGCACGTCTCTGTTTTGTTCACCCACATTTACCGACAAAATCGCGAAGGGCTTACCGGCCATGCGCTTCTGCAAGCGCTCCATCGAGGGCATTTCCTTGAGACAGGGCGGGCAATAGGTCGCCCAGAAATTTACCAGGACAACTCGTCCGCGGTAACTTGCAAGGTCAAATTTTTTGCCGCTCATATCCGACAGCGCAAGCGCTTTGGCCGGATACGGTGCAACAGCGTGCAAGCCGGTATCGGCTGCGTGGGCAAATACGATGAACAGACTCAGGGTGAAAGCAAGTAGCACGCGCATGATGGGTTCCGTTAAGTAGAGGTATCTGTCGCTAGTTTGCGCCAGGCATTGAACATGATTTTTCCAAGTTTTTTGGCTTCATTCATTTCGTGCTGGCTTTGATTCGGCCGCTCATAGAAACCATCGCGCACCCCGGGTAAAACCGTGATGCTGACTTTGCTTCCCCCGTGCTGCAACGTGCCTTTCAGTTTATCCAACCACCAGAAACGCGGGGATTGCTGCGGTTGCAGCAATGCGATATTGAGCCGGACATGGCTGGTTGCAGGCAAAAAATGCAGCGCAGCGCCCGTATCCACTTCCTTGATCAGATCCGGATAGATCAGCACCGCGCCGAATGACCTGGTTTTGGCATTTTTTGCATGCTCCGCCTGCTGTAACAGTTGTACGCCATTGAGCAATGGGATCACATTCGTTCCCGCACCAGCGAGCGCGAGTTGCTTGCCATCCTGCAACGCAAATTGCAGCAGTGCCTGCATGTCGGAAGCCGGCACCTTGTCGCGACTGCTGCGCAGATCCGGCAAATCGTAGGCAGATAAATTGTCTACCAGCCACACTTCAACGCCGTGCGCTGCAAAATATCTGGCTGCGGCCTGCTCGTAGCGTTGTTCACCGTATTCAGCGCCCATCCATAGCAAACGGTTACGGCCTTGTGCAGGGTAAACGCCATAACTCAGCACCGCACCGGAGGGCGACTTCCATTGTTTATTCTGTTCATGTGCAGCGGCCTGTACGTGACCGCTACTCAGTGCTACCAGTATCCACAAATAAACCAGCCAGCCATGTAAAGGCCGGGATAATTCACTGAATCTCGAAAAACGCATAAAGAAGACCTGCATGGCATTTGGACGTTCAGGCAAAATAACCGCTCTTGTGTTCCGCCACAATGGTACACACTGCTCAGACGACACTTGAACAATGCCGCCATTACTCCGCCGGATTCAGACGCGGATGGGTTTCCTCACCCCATATCCAGACAATCAAACCCGAAGCCAGCATGGCGATAGTGACGAACCAGAAACCCGAGTTGATCGCCCCGCTCAGATTTGCCACCAACCCGAGTGCCAGCGCACCAATGCCATAACCCAGATCACGCCAGAAACGGTAAATACCGATAGCCGAACCCCGCCAATTGGGATGGGCGATGTCACTGACTGCCGCACTCAGATTGGGATACAACAGGGCCATGCCAAAGCCGGTCACCCCAGCCGAAAATGACCACCATGCGACGCTCTCGCCGAGCAGCATCATGCCCACACCAGCGCCACAGATCCACATGCCCAATACAATAGGTTTCTGCCTGCCCACATGGTCGGACAGCTTGCCGGTAATGAGCTGGGAGCCGCCCCAGACGAACCCGTACACGCCGACGACCCAACCGATGCTGGACAGACTCAAGCCGTGTTGATAAAGAAACAGCGGATAGAATACCCAGATCAGCGCATCCACAAATTTTTCCACCATGCCGGCCTGACTGATCGCCGCCATGCGCCGGTCACGCCAGGACATCAGCGTGAAGACTTCCCATGTAGTCGGGTGGTCCGAAATGTTGCCGGGAAAGCGCGGTCTCGGCCCGATGGATTGTCCTGCCGCATAGCGTGCGCCCTCTGCCTTGGCCCACGGCAGCGTATCCTTGACCCAGAACCAGGTCAGCACGATTGCCAATACTATGACCACCAAACCGAACACCAGCAGCCCCTCACGCGCACCCAGGGCGCTGGCCATGTAACCGGTGATGATGCCGGCAATGGCTACGCCGACATAGCCGGAAAACTCATTCAAACCGATGGTGAGGCCACGCTGGTCGGGGCGGGTCAGGTCCAGCTTGGAAGTTTGCGTCATCGACCAGGTGAGCCCCTGATTGACCCCCAGCAAGACTGTCGCGGCTACAATCCATCCCCAGCTAGGCGCATACATAATCATGAACGGAATGGGCAACGCCGATAGCCAGCCCCACAACAATACGCGCTTGCGCCCCACACTTTCAGATAATCGCCCCGCCACAAAATTAAGCGGCCCTTTGACAAAACCGAACGCCACCACAAATGCCATGAGCAGCATGAATGACCCCTTCGGCACACCGAATTCGGACTCGGCCAGTGCTGGCACCACGGTACGCATCATGCCCAGCGTCAAGCCGACCAGCAGCACCTGCAATAGTTGGTGCAAAAACTGCACGCGGTTGTCGTTGATACCGTGGCGGTAGTCCTGGAATGCTGCCTGGTGCGTAGTTGAGTCACTCATTCGTTTATGCCCATCAAGCAGAGATATTCGCCGCGACCATCTTGTCCATATCAGCCGGTCGCGGCGGGATTTCGCCGGTGAGGTGGCGCACAAATTCATCCCTGTCGGATATGTGCAGGCCAGGATTGAAACGTTTTTCGAAACCGATCGTGGAGGAAGGTTTGCCTGAAATTCCGGCACCGCACGCACTGCCTGCCTGGTGGCCGGGAAATATTTCAGTTTCGTTCGGCAAGCTCAGCAGTTTGGTATGCAGGCTGTCGAATAACATGCCCGCCATTTCCTGCTCGCGCCCGGCCAGATCGGGGCGCCCGACACTACCTACGAACAGGGTATCGCCGGTAATCACGAACCAGGGCTGATCGCCGCGGCGCTTGTCGGTTACTGCCAGACAGACGCTGTCCATGGTGTGACCGGGTGTATGCAACACGCTGGCCACCACATTGCCGGCTTCAATGACATCACCATCATGCAACGGGTGGAATGGGAATTGCACCACCGCAGCATCGCTTTCATGCAGGCAATAATGTGCACCTGTCATTTCGGCCAGCTTTCTGCCGCCGGAATAATGGTCGGCGTGAATATGGGTGTCGATGATGTGGCTGATCGTAACCTGAGCCTTGCTGGCCTCCTCGATGAACCATGCCTCGTCACCTGCGACCACATCGACTGCAATGGCTTTACCCAAGGTACCGCAGCCGAAGAAATAGGAAAGAGACGATTCCTTGCTGGCAAGCTGTTTGAAAAACATACATTCCTCCGCAATCAACCCTAAATCAAAAATAGTATTCAAACGAATATTTGAATATTGAACAAAAATGTTCACGGCGTCAAACATTTTTTCGAGCGATCCTGAATCAGATCAAGAAATTTTCAGCTCTTTTCCGTGGGCAATAGATCCGCTTTCCACTCCGGGTAGCCGTCTTCCAGTCGACGCGCCTTGTATCCCTGACTGCGCAACCGGGAAACCGCCTCATACGCAAACATGCAATAAGGCCCGCGGCAATAGGCAACTACCTCCTGGTTTTTCGGCAACTTGGCCAAGTGTCTCGGCAAGCTATCCAACGGGATACTGATTGCCCCTGCGATATGCCCAGCCTGGTATTCACCTGCCGGTCTGACATCCACTACGACAACGTCACCACGGCTGACTAGTTGCAACAGTTCCTCACGCTTGACGGGCTTCAGATCATCCAGACGGTCAAAATTTTCTCTGACAATGCGCTCAACATCGGCCAGATGGCGCTCGGCCAAACGACGCAACCCGCTCAGGATATTAGGTATCTCGGCATCATTGAGGCTATAGATCACCTGCAACCCCTCTTTGCGGGATCGCACCACACCACTGTCACGCAGAATTTGCAAATGATGGGAAGTATTGGCCACCGAAATACCGGTCGCAGTCGCCAGTCCTTCCACGCTGCGCTCTCCTTGCGCCAGCGCTTCCAGCAACTCAAGGCGGCTGGGACTGGCCATGGCTTTGGCGACCTTGGCAAAATGCTCGTAGAGTTTCTTTTTAGGAGAAATAGACACTGACATATAAAAATATAAACACTTAAATAAAACGAGCGACGATTAATTTACCGGTACTGCCCAGTATCACATCCGGGGTCACCACAAAAAACCAGTCCGGACATATGCATTGGCAGACCGAATCCGGATTGCCTCGATTCAGCATCGGGAACAGGCAATACCATGCACTCTATACATCACTCACGGTTGAGCAATTCAAGTTTTTCTTGAATATACCGATAAGTATGTCATACCTGTAATTCAAATTAAGTTTTGTACTTCAATAGGAAAACAGGCAGATCAACTCACGCCAGAGAACCGCATATGTTTCATTTTAGAACCATCGCAATATTTCTGGCCGGGCTCATTTTCGCGCAGCTGGTCGAAGCGGGGCAGGTTACGTCAGCGGATAGCAAAATTCGGATCGGCGGAACAGGCTCTGCGATCGCCACGATGCAAATCCTTGCCAAGGCATTCATCAAATCCCATCCCGGCGTGGTTGTTGACATTGTGCCCAGCCTGGGTAGCGGTGGGGGCATTAAGGCCATGCGCGCAGGCATCATTGACCTGGCCATCAGTGGCCGCGCGCTGAAACCGGCAGAACGCACTGAAGGCGTATCGACAACCGAGTATGCGCGCACTCCATTCGTTTTTGCCGTATCCAGTCATAACAACGCTTCGGCTATCACTACCAAAGAGCTGGTCAATATCTACAAGGGTGAAACCCGGGTCTGGCCGGATGGAAAAAAATTGCGGCTGGTGCTGCGTCCGGAAGTGGAATCGGATACGGATATCATCAAGAACATGTCTCCGGAAATGAGCCTGGCCGTGAAAAGCGCCCTGGCACGGGAAGACATGATCATGGCAATCACCGATCAGGACAGCGCCGACAATATCGAAAACATCCCGGGCGCCATTGGCACGCTGACACTGGCCCAAATTGTGTCCGAACGGCGTGCGCTCAAACCGCTGATTTTGAATGGGCTGACACCCAGCCTTGATGCAATGGCGGAAGGGAAATACCCTTATTTCAAATCCATGTACATGGCAAGCAGCGCGAAACCCAACCCGCCTACTCAAGCGTTTATCGCTTTCGTGCACTCTCCCGCAGGTCGCAAAATTCTTGAGGAAAACGGCCAAAGGGCAATGCCCGGCAAGTAAGCCCCCGACACCATGTCCCAATCCGACTCAAGACTGATCCTGAATGCAACCTGGCTGGCGGGTATATTGGCCGGATTAATCGCGCTTACCATACCTTTGCTCTATTTTAGCCTGAGCTATCAGCACCAGACGGCATCCATACAAGCGGAGGCCGAATTCAGCGCGAGCGACATTTCCCGGACGATCAACGCCAACCCCGAATTATGGCAATTTGAGGAGCACCGCCTCCAGGGCTTGCTCACCAAGCAAAACGCCAAAGATTCACCCGAGTGGCGCCGCATTATCAATAACAAGGGGGTGCTCATTGCACAAAGTTCGCACCAATTCGATACTCCGTATGTGACACGCACTGCCAGCCTGCTGGATTCCGGAACCATGGTCGGACATATTGAAATCATCCGGCCCTTATCCCCATTGCTGTTCAAAACTACCATTGCCGGGTTGCTGGGCTTGTTACTTGGAGCGGTGGCCTTCATGATTTTTCGCACCTATCCTCTGCGTGCCTTGAAGCGGACGATCGATACGCTGGCCAACGAAAAGGAACGCGCAGAAGTCACACTCTTCAGCATCGGCGATGCGGTCATTACCACCAATGCCCATGGACATATCGAATACCTCAATCCTGTCGCGGAGCGGCTTACCGGCTGGACCAACGCGACTGCGCACGGCCGACCCTCCGCCGAGATATTCAATATCATTAACGAACACACCGGCGCACTGCTGGACAACCCGGCCGAAATTGCCATCAAGGAAAATCGCGTTGTCTCGGCCACCGGTCATGCGGGCTTAATCAATCGCAACGGGAAAATCATCCCGATCGAAGATAGCGCCGCACCCATCAGTGATAGACATGGAAAAATCATCGGCGCAGTGCTGGTGTTTCACGATGTCAGCCATGCGCGTGCCATGGCGATCAAGCTCAGCCATCAGGCCAGCCATGATGCCTTGACCGGACTTTTGAACCGCCATGCATTCGAGACCCGCCTGCAGCAGGTACTTGACAATATCAAACAGGAAAATAGCTATCACACCTTGTGCTACATGGATCTGGACCAGTTCAAGATCGTCAACGATACTTGTGGCCACTCTGCTGGCGATGAATTATTGCGACAGCTAGCGATCGAACTGCGCGCCCAGGTACGCGGTTCGGACATTCTTGCACGTCTTGGCGGAGATGAGTTCGGGCTGCTCCTGGAAGGATGCGGCAAAGACATGTCCGAACTTATCGTCGGCAAACTGCTGCAGACAGTCCGGGATTTTCGCTTCCGTTGGCAGGAGCAAAGCTTCTCTGTAGGCGTCAGTATTGGCGTGGTCAGCGTGCACGCCGAGTGTGGCGGCCTGGTGGAAATCATGCGCGCAGCGGATTCCGCCTGTTATGCCGCCAAAGACCGGGGCCGCAACCGCATTTATGTTTACCAGCCCAATGACCATGAAGTGGCGTTGCGGCGCGGAGAAATGCAATGGGTATCGCGCATCACCAAAGCCATTGATGAAAACCGCCTGCGCCTTTATTACCAGACCATCCAGCCGATCATCCCGGGTACACAGGGCGCTCATTATGAAATCCTGCTGCGCATGCTGGATGAAGACGGCAATATCGTGTCGCCCGCTGCATTTATTCCTGCCGCGGAACGTTACGGCCTGATGCCCGCCATCGACCGCTGGGTCATCGAAAATACGTTTATCAAACTCGGCAAGCTCTATCGCGGTGAAACGAAACAGTTGCTCCATACCTGTTCCATCAATCTTTCCGGCACTTCCTGGGCGAATGAAGACCTGGTCGGTTTCATCTGTGAAATGGCGGGCCGCTACCGGGTACCTGCACGGCTGATTTGTTTCGAGATCACCGAAACAGCTGCGATCACCCATCTCAACAAAGCCATAGCGTTCATCCGCGAGCTCAAGAGCGTAGGCTTCAGATTTTCGCTGGATGATTTCGGCAGTGGCGTCAGTTCATTTGGCTATCTCAAACAGCTACCCGTGGATTACCTGAAAATTGACGGCGGTTTTGTCAGAAACATGATCGACGACAAGATCGATCATGCCATGGTTGAGACAATCAATAACATCGGCCACATCATGGGTATCAAAACAATTGCCGAATTTGTGGAAAGCGAAACCATACTGGAAAGACTCACCATGATGGGTGTGGACAATGCACAAGGTTACGCCATTGCCAAACCCAGGCCACTGGACGATATTATTATCACAGCGCCTGCGGATATACATTCGCAGGAATTCACCCCCATTACCGTAGCGTCACATTAGTCGGCACGCCAGTGGCCGGATTTCCCGCCCTGCTTTTCCAGCAAGCGAATATTCTCCATCCGCATACCCCGGTCCACCGCCTTGCACATGTCATAAATTGTCAGCAACCCGACGCTAAGCGCTGTCAGCGCCTCCATCTCCACACCGGTTTTGCCGACAGTTTCAGCAGTAACGCGACATTCAATTGCCGAGCCCGCCTCTTCTGCCAGAAATTCTACCGCAACCCGCGTTAGCGCCAGTGGATGGCACAACGGGATCAAGTCTGCAGTACGTTTGGATGCGGTGATGGCGGCGATGCGCGCAACCCCCAGTACATCGCCTTTCTTGGCGTTGCCGTCGAGGATCATTTTCAGCGTGGCCGGTTGCATCACGATGCGACCGGCCGCCACTGCAATACGCCGGGTGTCGGATTTCCCGGCCACATCGACCATGTGAGCATGACCGCTATCATCGAAATGGGTAAATTGATTCATAATCAGGAACTGGAAAACAGAAGCAGTTATCATAGCATTCATGAAATCAGCCTTCCTATTCCTGATCTTATGCTTGTCCAGCCAACTGTTGATGGCAAGCGAACTGCCGGATCTCAGCGATGTTTCACAAGGCGCATTTTCTCCGCATGATGAAGCCCGGGTAGGGAGTGAAATCATGCGCGACATCCGCGCTGAACCATCCTATTACGACGATCCGGAACTGACCGATTACCTCAACAATCTGGGCTATCGTTTAGTCGCCGCCAGTCCCGGAAATCGCATTCCATTTCAATTTTTCGTACTACGCGACCGCACGCTGAACGCGTTCGCACTTCCCGGTGGATTTATCGGCGTGCATACCGGCTTGATCGAAGCCGCGCAAAACGAGTCCGAACTGGCGGGCGTGCTCGGTCATGAAATTGCCCACGTCACCCAGCACCATCTGGCACGCATGATTGAAAATCAGAACCAGGGCATCATCCCGTCGCTTGCCGCATTGGCTGTGGCGATACTCGCTGCACGTTCCAACCCGCAGGTGGCTACTGCTGCGATTGCCACGGTGCAGGCTACCACCATCCAGAAACAGCTCAATTTTTCCCGCGATAATGAGCGCGAAGCTGACCGTATCGGCATGCAAATCATGCGCAACGCAGGTTTCGACCCGCGCGCCATGGCCACTTTTTTCGAACATCTGCAAAAAAACAGCCGTTTATACGAAAATAACGCCCCAGCTTATCTGCTGACCCACCCGCTGACCTCGGAACGCATTGCCGATATGCAAAATCGCGCAGCCAATATGCCCATCAAACAGGTTGCAGACAGCCTGGAATTTCAGCTCATACGTGCCCGGCTGCTGGCTGGCGAAGGTCACCCGGAAGCAGCCGTCAGGCGCTTTTCCGAAGCCATCCGCGATACCCGTTACAGCAGCCTTGCTGCTGAACGCTTCGGGCTTGCCGTAGCATTATTGCGCACACGCCAGTTTGATCGTGCTGAACAGGAACTGAACAAACTCAACCAATCGGGCGTCAACAGCCCGCTTATTGCCATGCTGGGCGCGCAGCTCAAGCTGGAAGCTGGAGACATCAATGCCGCCCTCGCCCGCTACCAGGCCGGGCGCGCACGCTTTCCTGGTTACCGGCCTCTCTTGTATGCCGATGCCAATGCCTTGCTGCAGGCGGGCAAAACCGATGCGACCCTGGCACTGGTTACCAGCCATCTCACCCTGTATCCGGACGATTACCGCCTGTACGAGCTGCAATCCCGTGCCTACGCCATGCAGGGAAAGAATTTTTTGCGGCATCATGCTCAAGCCGAGGCCAATGTACGACAAGGCAATCTCGATGCGGCTATCGAACAATTGAAATTGGCATTAAAAAGCAAAGATGGGGATTTTTATCAAATGTCCATTGCTGAAGCCCGGCTGAAGGAACTCATCACGCTCAACAAGCCGGACGAATCCCAAAAACCTTGAAACATTCATCGGACTTTATTTTGGTATAAATATACCGAATGCCCTGTTTTTACCCAAAAACCTAGTTCAGGGCTTGGACAAGCAAAATATTTTGCACTATGCTTGGCGCATCCTTAGTTTGGATAGAAAAGAATGGAATGCCTTCTGGCGGACCTGAAAATCATTCAGTTGCACCCACAATTAGATTAGGAGGATGACATGCGTGCAGGAGCATCACTAATTTTGACCGCAAGCATGGTCGGCATGTTCGCCATGGCCAACTATGCTGTGGCGGCGGACGCGCCCCATGAAGAAACCGGCAAGTCGATTGCCTTTGACAAAAGCAAAGGCAATTGCCTGGCATGTCACGCCATGCCCACAGTGCCTGATGCACTTTCAGCCGGCACTATCGGACCGCCGCTGATCGCCATGAGCGCACGCTTTCCGGATAAAGCCAAGTTGCGCGCCCAGATATGGGACGCCACGGTTGCCAACCCACAAACCATCATGATTCCGTTCGGCAAACACAAAGTATTGACCGAGCAGGAAATTGATAAAGTTACCGATTTCGTATACGGCCTGTAGCCAGGCCCAAAATCCCCAAGGAGAAATGAATGAATGAATTGCGTAGGAACATCCTGAAAAGCGCTGGTGCAACTGGTGTCGTTGCCCTGGCGGTTACCGCAGGTTTGCTCAAGTCAGGTAATGCGCTGGCCGCCTGGAACAGCAACGCGTTTGCTGCAAAGACCATTCCGGAAGCCATCAAGGATCTGGGTTTGTCCACTCCTGCAGACAGCAAAGCGATCACCATCAAGGCCCCGGATATCGCTGAAAACGGTGCTGTGGTTCCCGTTGAAGTGACCAGCAGCCTTCCCGGCACAACCAACATTGTCATTCTGTCCGAGAAAAACCCTACCGTTCTGATTACTGATTTCAAGCTTTCCAACGGCGCTGAAGGTTTTGTCTCTACCCGCATCAAGATGGCGAAAACCTCCATGATTCGCGCTGTCGTGACTGCGGGTGGTAAAAACTATACCGCCGCCAAGGAAGTGAAAGTAACTATCGGCGGCTGTGGCGGTTAACTGACGCATGTCCTGTTCACGCATCTGTGTCTCAATAACTTAGCTTAAAGGAATTCAAAATGGCAGAACCAATGAAAATGCGCGCAACCGTCAGTGGCGATGTAGCGGATATTAAAGTACTGATGAACCACCCGATGGAGTCCGGGCAACGCAAAGATGCAAAAACCGGCCAGCTTATCCCTGCACACTTCATTGATGAAGTGCATGCCACGCTAAATGGCAAGCCTGTGCTGGACGCCCAGTGGGGCGGCGGCGTGTCAAAGAACCCGTATCTGGGGTTCAAGGTCAAAGGCGCAAAAGCTGGCGACAAGGTGGAAATCAGCTGGAAAGATAACAAGGGTGAATCCAACAAGATTGATGGTGTGGTTTCCTAAGTAACGTCAGTCTGAACCAGGCGCCATGGCAAATACCCTGGCGTCTCACCCGACAAATATCAAACGGAGGACGACATGAAAACGACAACGTTTCGCGAATCACAAGCGAAGCCGCCGAAGGCGCGCGGCAAAATAATTCTGTTAGCGCTGGCCGGGGCAGGACTACTGCTCGGCGCGCTCAATGCAAGCGCCTCGCCAGAGCAGGATAGACAGCACCTGCTTCACTATTTCGGCACCAAATACCCGGACATCAAACACGAAAACTATGTTTATGGCGCACTGGCATTCGACCCGGACGCCATGGCCCAATACAAAAGCATCATGGATTTCCCACCTTTCAGCTCTGTGGTTGATCACGGCAAGAAAATGTGGGAAACACCATTTAAAAACGGCAAAACTTATGCGAGTTGCTTTCCGAATGGAGGAAAAGACGTAGCCGGAAACTACCCGTATTTCGATGACAAGACCAATCGGGTCGTCACCTTCGAGATGGCTATCAATGCCTGCCGTACAGCCAATGGGGAAGAAGCGTTTAAGTATAACGACAAGAAAACAATGGGTGTATTGACTGCCTATGCCCGCACACTGTCGGACGGGATGCTGATGAACATCAAAGTGCAGGACGCTGCCGCTACTGCTGCATACAATGTCGGCAAGGATATGTTCTTCAAACGCCGCGGCCAGCTTAATTTTTCCTGTGCTTCTTGCCATGTAGCCAATGCCGGCAACCACCTGCGCTCAGAAGTGCTTTCTCCTGTCGTAGGTCAAGCTACCCATTGGCCAGTGTTCCGCGGAGGCGAGAAACTGTTTACGCTGCAGGAGCGTTATGTGGGTTGCAACAAAATGATCCGTAGCGTTCCATTTGCACCGGGTAGCGTGGAATACAATGATCTGGAGTACTTCCATTCCTATGTCAGTAATGGTTTACCGCTGGAAGCTTCGGTATTCCGCAAATAACAGAGTTACACGCCTCTGATCAAGCGAAGCCAGGGTAACGCCTGCTTCGCTTTTTTTATGTAAACACACTTATCAGTGCCCGTTTGGATGATTATTACCATTTACTTCACCTGCCAGCACTCTAAAATAGGCGCATTCATAAACTAACTACAACCCCGCATTGAGGAGCTTACGAGATGATGAATCGCCGTGAATTTTTACAGATACTTGCCGTCGCCGCCGCGTCCGGCATGGCGATTGACAATAAACAGGCGCTAGCCGGAACTGCGCCTCCGGGCTTTTACGATCTGCCCAAATTCGGTAACGTATCGCTGATGCACATGACCGATAGCCATGCGCAATTACTGCCGATTTATTTTCGTGAACCGGATGTCAACATCGGGGTTGGCGGTGCAGTCGGTCAGCCACCACATCTGGTGGGTGAATCTTTTCTCAAGCATTACGGTATCAGACCTGGCACGCGTGAAGCTTATGCCTTCACTTATCTCGATTTCGCCGCTGCCGCCCGTACTTACGGCAAGGTAGGCGGATATGCTCACCTGAAAACCCTGGTGGATAAAGTTCGCGCTTCACGTCCCGGCTCATTACTGCTGGATGGCGGTGATACCTGGCAAGGTTCCGCTACCTCACTGTGGACCAAGGGTCAGGACATGGTGGATGCGGCCAAGCTGCTTGGTGTCAACGTAATGACCGGACACTGGGAATTCACCTATGGCGCCGATCGCGTCAAGCATGTGGTGGACAATGACTTCAAAGGCCACATTGATTTCGTCGCGCAGAATATCAAAACCAACGACTTTGGCGATCCGGTGTTCAAACCTTATGTAATCAAAACCATGAACGGTGTACAGGTAGCGATCATCGGCCAGGCTTTCCCCTACACGCCGATCGCCAACCCGCGTTATATGGTGTCGGATTGGACCTTTGGCATCAACGAAGAAAACATGCAGAAAGTCGTCAATGAAACCCGTGCCAAGGGCGCCCAGGTGGTCGTTGTATTATCCCACAACGGCATGGACGTTGACCTGAAAATGGCAGCGCGCGTAACCGGCATAGATGCGATTTTCGGCGGCCATACCCATGATGGCATTCCCTACCCATCTCAGGTTAAAAATGCCAAGGGCACCACGCTGGTTACCAACGCAGGCTCCAACGGAAAATTCCTTGGTGTCATGGACTTTGATGTGAAGAACGGCAAAATCGCCGCATGGAAATACCGCTTGTTGCCCGTATTTTCGAACCTGCTTGAGCCTGATGCGAAGATGTCCAAACACATTGAGGCCGTACGTGCACCTTATGCATCCAAGCTCAATGAGAAGCTTGCCGTCACTGAGGAGCTTCTCTATCGCCGCGGCAACTTCAACGGCACCTTTGACCAGCTTATTCTCGATGCTTTGATGACTGTCAAGGGCTCGGATGCCGCATTTTCGCCCGGCTTCCGCTGGGGTACGACATTGCTGTCCGGCGATATCATCACCATGGATCACCTGATGGACCAGACCGCCATCACCTACCCGTCTACCACACTCAACGAAATGACCGGTGCAACCATCAAGAGCATTATGGAAGACGTGTGCGACAACTTGTTCAATACTGACCCCTACTATCAGCAAGGCGGCGACATGGTTCGTGTAGGCGGTATCCAGTATACGGTGGCACCCAATAACAAAATCGGCAATCGCATTAGTGATATGACGCTGAAAGGCAAACCTGTCATGGCCAACAAAAAATATAAGGTGGCAGGCTGGGCGCCGGTTGGGGAAGGCGTATCCGGCACGCCGATCTGGGATGTGGTGGCTGAATACCTGCGTGACATCAAGGTGGTCAAGCCACGCAAGCTGAACGAGCCGAAAATTGTCGGGATCGGCAAAAATCCGGGCATCGCTCCTGACCTGATCTGAGTTTTCCTGACCCAAAAAAGGCCGCCATATGCGGCCTTTTTTGTTTTCAACCGGTTACACGTGAATTTATGCTGTATCCGGGCTAAAATGTGCCGATTCAATTGAACCTGTGTATCTCCACGAAAAACCACCCATGAAAAGTAGCGAAATCCGTCAACGCTTCCTCGATTTTTTTGCCCGTCACGGACACACGCCCGTCGCTTCCAGTCCTCTGGTGCCGGGCAACGACCCCACTCTGCTATTTACCAACGCGGGCATGGTGCAATTCAAGGACGTATTCCTTGGACGCGAAACCCGGCCCTATGTACGTGCCGCCAGCTCGCAACGCTGCGTACGTGCGGGTGGCAAACACAATGATCTGGATAACGTCGGCTACACCGCACGCCATCATACCTTCTTCGAAATGCTGGGAAACTTCAGCTTTGGGGATTATTTCAAGCGCAATGCCATCCAGTTCGCCTGGGAATTTCTTACCCAGGAACTGGGTATCGCCAAGGACAAATTATGGGTGACGGTCTACCATACCGACGACGAAGCACACACCATCTGGACAACTGAAATCGGCGTGCCGGATGAGCGCGTCATTCGCATTGGCGACAAGCCCGCTGGCGGCTCGGACAACTTCTGGCAGATGGGCGACACTGGCCCATGCGGTCCCTGCACGGAGATTTTTTACGACCACGGCCCTGAAGTCGCTGGCGGTCCGCCGGGTTCCGCGGAAGAAGACGGTGATCGTTATATCGAAATCTGGAACCTGGTATTCATGCAGTTCAACCGCGACGATGCAGGTACGCTGCATTCCCTGCCCAAACCCTCTGTGGATACCGGGATGGGGCTGGAACGCATCTCGGCAGTCATGCAACACGTCCACAGCAACTATGAAATCGACTTGTTCCAGGCTTTGATTCACGCGGCGGCACGCGTTACCGGCAGCACGGATTTAGCCGACAATTCACTCAAAGTGATTGCCGATCACATTCGCGCCTGCGCTTTCCTGATCACCGACGGCATCATCCCCGGCAACGAGGGACGCGGCTATGTGCTGCGCCGCATCATCCGCCGCGCCATTCGCCACGGCTACCGCCTGGGACAGAAACAAGCCTTCTTTCACTTGCTGGTCGCTGATCTGGCGGCAGCGATGGGCGCAGCCTATCCGGAACTGGCCGCCGCACAGACCGGGGTGACTGCGGTGCTCAAACAGGAAGAAGATCGCTTTGCAGAAACCCTGGAACACGGCATGGGCATTCTGGAACAGGCATTGCAATCGGGCAGCAAGATACTCGACGGTACCACCGCGTTCAAACTCTACGATACCTACGGTTTCCCTCTGGATTTGACCGCCGATTTGGGGCGTGAACGCGGTTTTACCGTCGACACGGACGGGTTTGATGCCGCCATGGAGGCTCAACGCAAGCGTGCGCGGGCGGCCAGCAAATTCTCCATGCAAACCGGCATGCACTTCGACGGCCAAACAACAGAATTCCATGGCTATGACACCCTGAATCTGGAGAGCCGCATTCTCGCCTTATATCGGGAGGGGAGTCCGGTGGAGTGTATCAATGCCGGCGAAACGGCGGTCATCGTGCTCGACCGCACGCCGTTCTATGCAGAATCCGGCGGCCAGGTAGGTGACACCGGCGAGCTGCGCAGTGGTTCCAGCGCATTCATGGTCGATGATACCCAAAAAATCCAGCCCGATGTATTCGGACACACCGGCTTGCTCCAGTCCGGCAGTCTCAAACCCGGCGATATCGTCACTGCACAAGTGGATGCCGAAACCCGCAACCGCGCTGCCTGTAATCACTCTGCCACCCACCTCCTGCACGCTGCATTGCGCATAGCTCTGGGCGATCATGTCACGCAAAAGGGCTCGCTCGTGGACGCAGCCCGGACACGTTTTGACTTCGCCCACAGTGAGGCCCTCAATCCCGCTCAGCTGTCGCAAATCGAGGACCTGGTGAACCGAGAAATCCGCCGCAATCTCGTCGTTGAAACGCAATTGATGAACTATGATGCAGCCATCGCTCACGGTGCCATGGCGTTATTCGGCGAAAAATACGGCGATCAGGTGCGGGTCATCGGCATGGGAGCGTTTTCAACCGAACTGTGTGGCGGCACGCACGTGAGCCGCAGCGGCGATATCGGCTTGTTCAAGATCGTATCCGAATCCGGCGTGGCCGCCGGTATCCGTCGCATCGAAGCGGTCACCGGGCCCGCCGCATTGGCCATGACACAGGCGCAGCATCAACAGATTCTGGAGGCGGCCGCTTTACTCAAGGCACCACCGCAAGAGTTGCAGCAGAAAATTGCGCAGATTGTCGATAATGTCAAACACATGGAAAAGGAACTGGAGCGACTCAAATCCAGACTGGCTACCGTACAGAGTGACGAACTCATCAGTCAGGTCACCACGGTAGGTGAGGCAAAAATACTGGCTGCAATACTGGATGGTGCAGATGTCAAAACATTGCGCGAAACGGTAGACAAACTCAAGGATAAACTCAAGTCCTGCGCAATCGTGCTGGGTAGCTGCTCGGACGGCCGCGTGACGCTGATTGCCGGCGTCACCACCGACCTGACCAGCAAAGTAAAAGCAGGGGAGCTGGCCAACTATGTGGCCGGCCAGGTCGGTGGCAAAGGCGGCGGGCGCCCCGATATGGCCCAGGCCGGCGGCACTGAACCGGCACAATTACCCGCGGCCTTACAGTCTGTTGCCGGTTGGGTGGCACAACGCTTGTGCTAAATGAGTGCGCACTTCCAGGCATACCAGTTAAATTTTCGACATATTGGTCAATCGCCGGACTGGCCCATGTCCAGATTCACAGGGCGTCTGTTAGCTGGCACCACTTCTGGCACGACACGACTAAATGGCACATATTTTGCATGAATAGCCAATAGAATCTTTGCAGGACCTTAGCTGGAGTCACATACTCATGTTCAATATTCTGTCCATGCTGCGTAAAAACAGCGCCGAATCCGATCCGTTAGACAACGAGAAGACGATCACGCGCTGGATCAATGACTTGCCGGCGGGAAATGTCCTGAATGCGCACGAACAAGTATTGTACAAGCTGGCCGAATTCAATGCCCAGGGAGCTCAATATAACAAGGAACGTTTAGCTGTAGTCATGCTGCTGGATGAATACGCTCGCGCATTGCAGGCTGCGTTGAGCCAGCAATATTTACGCAATCCGCGTATGTCACGCATCATGGAAAGTCGCCTTTGGAATGCCGTTTACAAATTTTATTGGGAAGTTGCGCGTGCCTATCACAGCTTCATAATGAGTTATGTTGCGAACCCGGCAGCCAGTCATTTGCGTGAATCCATCCCGCAACTCACTTCTCGCACCCTGTGTAATTTGGGGGGTGTCTTCAAATGGCATTACTTGCGTTACGAGAAACCTGCGGACAAACTCTGGTTGCGATTACACAACCTGTATCGTGTAGCCGAATTTGAGGGTTTCAGTAAATCCGAGCTTACCCCCTATGCATCCAGCGATAAATCCGCATGCTGCGCAGATCAATATCACCGCATCCTGCTGTTGGGTCAGCTGGATACCAGTGTGCTGTATCCGAAACAGATCGAAATGGCAGATCGATGGCTCAGCGAATGGTCGCACCTGATCGAGCAGGAATCGAAATTCAATCCCGATACCCATACACTATATGTGGCGCTGTCCGATGACGTAGGTGCACGCCGCATACGCAACACTGAATTTACGGAATCCTGTCGTTTCATTGGGATTAGCAGACTGCATGAGCAAATTCAGCAGAGCCGCACCGCACTGCAGGAGGGAAACTCCCCCGCGCTATTGGGATTGGGTGAGGATTGCCGGCTGCCGGATTGCTTTGAAATACTCGATTACGCCGAACGCCAATGGGGGCCTCTGGAAAATCGGGAGCAGCGAAAAAGTCAGCGCACCACGGCCAAGAAAATTATCGACGTCGTGCACGGTTTCAATGAAATCTGCGCCGTAGTGAAGCAGGGGCACAACGGGGCGGATGTGCTCCATGAGATGGATGCCGGGCTCAAGTATGACGAGATGATCGACATGAAACTATATGGCTTCGTGACCGAATCCACTCGCACACGCAATCGTCACGCCACACCCGCATCAACTGAAAAAACGCCGCCACATGAACGCTGGGTGATGGAGAACATGAGCGAACAAAGCCTGGGAGCAAGCGTTCCCGCAAAGTCCAACGATTGGGGACGGCTCGGCAGCATGGTGGCGCTCAAGGTCGAACGCGATAACGGATGGAAAATCGGTGTGATGCGCCGTTTATTGCACACCGACGACGGTTTGCTGCAGATTGGTATCGAAGTGCTGAGTCTCAAACCGCAAATGATGTTGCTGCGCCCCCTGTCATCCAGCACTTTACCAGGTTATACGGTAGATGGCGTGGAGACCACGGATACGACGCTGCCAGTGCCGATCATTTTTATCTCGCAATCCGGCAACAGCCAGGGTGAATTGCTGCTGGAAGCAGCACAATACGCATCAGGACGCAGCTTCGAGTTAAATGCCGGTGCACAGAAAAAAACAATCCGTCTGCAGGATGTGATCGAGAATGGCGATGGATGGATGCGCGTGGCAGTCGTTATTGCTACGGATGAAACGTAAACCAGGCATGCAATTTCAGCACCCGCGTCAACCACGCGTGAATAGCCTTGATTTCATCGTCGCATACACTGTGCGCCATTGGATATACCTGCCATTCCACGTCGAAACCACAGGCATCCAGCTCATCCCGGCTACGTTCCGCAAGCCGTAACGGCACTACCTTATCCTGCATGCCATGTGCCATGAATACAGGAATCGCGTGAATACCTGTTGCACATCGCTCCTTAAACTCAGCCATGAGCGGGAGATACGCTGACAACACCATGACCCCGCCCAATGCCTGATCCCGCACCAAACCAGTATGCAACGCCAGTGCCCCGCCCTGTGAAAACCCGGCGACGATTATCTTTGACAACGCAATTCCGCGCGACGCCTCCTGCGCAATCAGGGCATCAACTATCCGGCCTGATTGATCCAGACCCGACGCATCTTCGTCTGCATTCAGGCCACTGCCGCGAATGTCATACCAGGCCGGCATCACATAGCCGCCGTTCACGCTAACCGGCCGCTGCGGAGCATGCGGCAGGATAAAACGCACGCCTGGAAGATCCAGCATCTGTACCACCGGCAAAAAATCGTGCCCGTCCGCACCCAGCCCATGCAGCCAAATCACGCTGGCCTGCACAGGCTGTCGACCTGCAATGAATTCCAGTGGGGCTGACAAGGTCATTTGGATAAGGTCTCCGGTTCCACCACTCCATCAAAATCCGCCAGCGCATAGTCCTGATTACCCTTGAGCGGTGCGCGCAGGCGGATCAGATGACGCCGGCCCCGGCTCAGCAGCCGCCACTGTCCGCCAGAGCGGCAGAAACTGGCGGGCACCAATACGCAACGACGACGCCCGAAAGGGCCGGTCATGGATAAATACAGCGCGTTAACCGTCTGCGCTCCGGACAGAAGATCGCCACTGACACTCTCCAGTTTGACTGGCGTTGCGTTTCCCGCCAGCCGACGAATACCGATTTCGGTCCAGCCGGATTCATGCCGCCGGATGCGGCACACTACCCCCACCAGAAAATGCTGATCAAAATCAATCCCGATCAAGCTATTGATTGCTACTGCGACACCATCCGAGGTATTCAGGGCAATGCCCACACCCTCAACCCCCTCGTCGCGTACCCGGCAACGCTGTAGGTGTGGCAAATCATGCGGCCGCCGCGACATCTTGCGATCGATCCGGCCATGTATCTCGCCGAACCCGAGAAACAGCTCGCTCTGCTTCCCGATGGTCTGGCGCGGATGCTGACGCATGGGCGGAATACCTGACCAGTCATTCACCACTTTGCGCCACAATACCTGACGCCAGTCATCCTGCTCATCCTGGCCCATTGACTCATGCTCGGCATGCATGGCAGCCAGCATGAGTCCGGTACCCCAATAACGATGGCTGCCCGGTTCGTTCAACATGGCCAGTGGCCGGGGTGGATTGCCGGTTTTCAGATTGACCCCGTAACGGTGTTTTTCGGATATCAGCGTACGTTCCAGCAATACGCTTTTGCTCCAGCGGGCTATCCATTCGTCCACCTGCTCGATTTCGCGCGGCTGCAGCGTATCGGGACGCAAACTATGCAACATTTGCGGGCGCAGATACAAAGTTTCACAGCTGGTAGTTGCACGGTGCATACCAGGCAATGGCATAGGCACGCGAGCAAACTCGTATTTTTCGGCGACTGCATACAGCCTGTGTAAACGTGCCCAGAAATAGGGCGGGATAACCTGATAACGTAACCACAACCATTTCATCTGCATGGCATGATGATATAAGGCTCGCTGGGTGAGCAATGGCAGCAGCGCATTCAATCTGGATTCGGGATGACCAAGCAGGTAGGAAACGCATTGCAGATGGATTTCACTCATCTCCTCCCAGTAACCATGTATGGTCGCAAGCAAGCTGCTACTCACACTGGAAGCATAGGGAGGTAGTGCCAGATAGTGTTGGGTCAAACGGTTGATGAGCGGTGCCGAGAAATCATCCTGATGGTGCAAGCTCAGAATGTTCTGACGTTGCCATCCCACATGTTTTTTGCGCGCGTATACCATCGTCTCGATCAGTTTCTCGATCGATGCACAGACTTCATGCACAGTATAATTTTCCGGGTCCGCCTTGGCCAGTGTGCGCCCTGCTCCCGCTGCGGGAAGTAGACTGCCAAGAAACGGGATGCGGCGCATATCCACGGCCAGATTAACTGTTAAAGCGCTGCGCCAGCCCCACAACGCGCATGCCTGCGCTGGAGTTCTCTTTACCCGCCAGCTTGACGGCTTCGGCAAAGCCGGCAAAAAAAGCCGGCAGGGCTTTCACCACCAGCGCCTTGCGCAACCGGCCCACGCCCTGAATCGGCCATTCGGCCCGGCAATTGGCTTCCGGTGCCGCCACGCATATTTTCATACTCCAGGCAGGTTGATGAATCTTCCATTCATGCTCTCGCACCACCATTTGATGTGCCAACGGCGTTTCCACACCGACATAAGGGCCATGGTATTCCACCTGCACCGCCGCACACAGACCTTCCAGAGCATGGTCGAGATGGGTGAGCGCGTCATCCAGCGCCGGGTTAATTACAATGTGTTGCTGTCGGCTTTGTTCCACCAGTAATGCGATAAAATCTTTCATAACACTTTGCCAAAATTTATGGGGCCATGCGCGCGAAATTACGCGCAAACTGCTGCAAATACTATCACATCGCCGGGTAATTCATGAACGCGGCGCTACCCGCACGGTCTGCAATCTGGCACAATCGACACAGAACGCCAATAATGCAAAGAGGAACGCCGTGAGCATACAAAACAAGGGTGCCAAACCCACACTGTTGATCGTGGATGACGACCCGCTCATCACCGATACGCTCAATTTTGTATTGTCCAAGGATTTCGAGGTATTCGTGGCGGATTCGCGCCAACAGGTCAAAAGTCTGTTGACCCAACTCGATGCACCGCCGCAACTCGCGCTGGTTGATCTCGGTCTGCCACCCTTGCCGCACAAGCCGGACGAGGGCTTCCAGCTGATCAGTGACCTGCTTGGGTACTCGCCCGGCATCAAAATCCTGGTACTGTCCGGACAAAACGACGAAACCAATGCGCGTCATGCACGCGCCCTGGGCGCAATCGATTTTGTCGGCAAGCCTTGCGAACCGGAACAGATCAAGTCGTTACTGTTCAATGCCCTGCTGATCCAGGATGTAGAGCGCACTGCGGAAACCGCAGCACCAGCCGCAGAAAATCTGATCGTCGGTACCAGTTTCAATCTCGACCGTCTGCGTCAGCAGATCACCCAATACGCCAACGCGCCATTTCCGGTGTTGATTGAAGGCGAATCCGGCAGCGGCAAGGAATTGGTGGCGGCCAGTCTGCACAAGCTTTCCAGTCGCGCCGGAAAACCTTATCTGGCGCTCAATTGCGCTGCCATTTCACCGACCCTGGTTGAACCCACCCTGTTCGGTTACTGCAAGGGCGCCTTCACGGGCGCCACCAGCAACCGTGCCGGTTATTTCGAGGATGCCAGCGACGGCACGCTATTCCTGGACGAAATTGGCGAGCTGCCGCTGGAACTCCAGGCCAAGCTGCTACGCGTACTTGAAAATGGCGAATTCCAGCGCGTTGGTGAAACCCAGTCGCGTTTTTCCAATGCGCGTGTCGTCACGGCCACCAACCGCGACCTGCGCCAGGAAATCAAGGCAGGGCGCTTCCGTGCCGACCTGTATCACCGCCTGTCTGTATTCGGCATTGCCGTGCCACCATTACGTGAGTTGGGCGAGGACAAAGTACGCCTGCTCGAACACTTTCGTGAATTTTACGCAGGTGAAGCGCGCGTCAAACCATTCCTGCTGGATAGTCACGCCCGCCAGATGTGGGAGGAGTACCATTTCCCCGGCAACGTACGCGAACTGCGCAACATCGTCATTCGTCTCACCACCAAGTGTGCCGGACAAAATGTAACCGCGGAGCAACTGGAAACCGAGCTGGATACCGATACCGCCTTTCCATCCGAAATTCCGTTGCCGAACGACGGCAAGGCGCTCTACGATACCGCGCGCAAACATCTGCAGACCCTGGCCAACTTCAGCCTCGACCAGACCATGAAACAGTGGGAAAAGAGCTATGTCGAAGCCGCACTCAATCTCACTCACGGCAATCTCTCGCAAGCGGCAAAAATCCTTGGCATCAATCGCACCACCTTGTATAGCAGGATGCAAACATATACCAACGAAGTATGAGGAATGTATTAAAACCGGCGTTTCCTGCCGTCGCAGGCGATCAAGGCATAGGCGGCAATGGAAATGAAAACCTGTTCCGGCGCCTTGCACGCCAGGCTAAAACTGTTCAAGGATAACGCCTCTTCATGTACCACGAATTTTTCGGCCTGAAAGAAGCCCCGTTCCGCATTACGCCGGACACGGGGTTTTTCTTTTCCGGTGGAGAACGCGGCGCGATTCTCCAGGGTCTGGTATACGCCATTCGTCAGGGCGAAGGCATCATCAAGGTCACCGGCGAGGTGGGTAGCGGAAAGACCATGTTGTGCTGGATGCTGGAACAGCATTTACCCGATGACATTGAAACCGTTTACCTGGCCAACCCCAATGTCAAACCGGAGGACGTGCTGCCGTCCATCCTGGCTGAACTGGAACTGGCACATCCGGCCGATGCCAGCCGTGCCGAACACCTGCGTACCCTGAACGATTACCTGCTGGCGCGACACGATGCAAATAGACAGGTCGTCATGTTTGTCGAAGAAGCGCAGGGCATGACGCTGGATACCCTGGAAGAGATTCGCCTGCTGTCCAACCTGGAAACCGAACGCGAAAAACTGCTGCAGATCGTCATGTTCGGGCAGCCGGAACTCGATATCAAACTCGCCGATCCGCGCATCCGCCAATTGCGCGAGCGTATTACCACGGCGATTACACTGGCACCGTTTACTGCCGATGATATACGCGCTTATCTGGCCTTTCGCCTTACCACGGCGGGATATCGCGGCCCGGATTTATTTGACCGGCGTGTCGTACGAATAATTGCGCAGGCATCGCAAGGGCTGACCCGGCGCGTCAATATTCTGGCCGACAAAAGCCTGCTTGCCGCCTACACTGACAATACGCATCGCGTTTTGCCTCGCCACATTCGTGTCGCCTTGCGTGACAGCGCCTTTAACGATGGCATGCATTCATCACCGCGCTGGCTATTGTCCAGTATCGCCGTAGTGGTGATGCTTGCCGTTCTGGCTGGTTTTTACCGGTTGTCGAAACCGGCTGCCATACCAGCACAGCCAACTCACACCATGGCTGCTCAAACCGCGCCTGCCGTTGCCAACTCACCCAAGGTGGCGGCCAACACGTCACACATTCCCGCCGGCACTTTCGAACAGCGCCTCACCACCACCCGCGACTGGCTCATGCAGCAACCGGCAGAGGCCTATACCCTGCAGCTTTCCTTGCTGCGCAATCCGAATGAATTTCCGGCCTATCTTAGCGGCGAAGGATCCGGATTGGCACCGGATCAACTGAGAATTTTCCGCAGCCAGGCTCAAGGCCACCCCAGTTGGACCGTTATTTATGGCAACTATCCTTCTCGGCAGGCTGCCAACCAAGCCCTGGCCAAGCTGCCGGAAGCGGTACGCAGGCGTCAACCCTACCTTAGAACGGTTGGCGGAATACGCAATGAAACCCGGCAAATTCAACAAGTTGGCAAATAGTCGTGATACCATTTCTGAAAAGAACCGGATGAGAGGGATCACAGTGCAGGAAGGTTCAGTAAAGATAATGAGTATTGCAGTATGGAAGTGGTTACCCATCTTGGTCGCTCCCATGCTGGCCGGTTGTGTGCCTCAGGCCGTGATTCAGCCTTCACAAGGGCATATCCAGCGATCAGCGCAACCTGCGATCAAGCAAGCCGACATCCCGCCGCTGGTCAAGACTGTTCCCTACCTGCCATCACCCAAGGCCGAGATACACGAACCAACCTACACGATCGTGGTAGACAACGTGCCGGTCAAAGACCTGCTGTTTTCACTGGCGCGCGATACCAAAAAGAATATCGATATCGGCACCGGCATCACCGGCAACGTCACGCTGAACGCCGTGAACGAACCGTTGCCCGCCATCCTCGAACGCATTGCCCGGCAGACCAACATCCGCTACCGGATGGAAGGCAACACCCTGTCCATCATGCCGGATACGCCGTATCTGAAAACCTACAAGGTCAATTACGTCAATCTGTCGCGCAACACCACCTCCAGCATCGGCGTGGCGGCACAGATTGCCAGCACCGGGGGCGGTGCAGTCGGATCGGACACGAGCGGTAATAGTCAGAACGGCAACAGTTCATCCACGACGGTAGACAGCAAATCGAATAACAATTTTTGGGATGTGCTGACGGAAAATTTGCGAGCCATTCTGACGTCCACCCGCGCCTCCACCCAGCGCGCTGAAGACAAAGCCGCTTACCTCGATGCCGAACGCAATGCCCGCGCTGACCGGCTGGAACAAGCCCAGGCCGTAGCGCGGGCCGGGGCAGCAGCCCCCACGCTTTACAAGGAAGTATTTCACAACAATCCTTCAGCGCTGCTGCAGGACAGCAAAAACGATGTGATCGTCAACCCGGTCGCCGGTACGGTCAGTATCCTGGGCAACGAGCGCCAGCAGCAGGCAGTCAGGCAATATCTCGATAGGGTAAGCCAGTCTGCGCAGCGCCAGGTATTGATTGAAGCCACCATTGTCGAGGTCAATCTCAATGATCAGTATCATGCGGGAATCGACTGGTCTCAAATAGCCAATGCCGGCAACGGGCTTTTTGTAACAACCCCGGCCAGTGCCAACAATCTGGCCGGCACGCTCCAGCCATTCATCAATATTGGTTATAAAGGCCCAAACATAACCGGTGCCATCAACCTGCTGGAATCTTTCGGCAATGTGCGGGTACTATCCAGCCCCAAACTGATGGCGCTGAACAATCAGACTGCGCTACTTAAAGTGGTGGATAACCTGGTCTATTTCAGCGTACAGGCCCAGCAAGGCACCTTGTCTTCAACCGGCACACCGCTGCAGCCCACCACTTTCACCACCACCGCCAAAACCGTACCGGTGGGATTGGTGATGAGCCTGACCCCGCAGATTTCGGAGAACGGCATGGTCACGCTGGATGTGCGGCCTACCATCTCGCGTAAAATCGGCGATGTGAGCGATCCCAATCCCGGTTTGCCTGCTGCCATACCAAACAAAATTCCGGTGATCCAGGTGCGCGAAATGGAATCGGTGTTGCAGGTCGGCAGCGGCCAGACCGTGATCCTCGGCGGTCTGATGCAGGATGACAGCGATCGCGCCCGCGACGGCATTCCGGTATTGTCGCGTCCGGAAGGCATCGGCGCCTTGTTCGGCCAGCAGGAACGCAATGTCCGGCAAACCGAACTGGTGATTTTTCTGCGCCCCACGGTCATTACCAATCCTTCGCTGGATAGCGACGAACTCAAATTCTATAAACGCTACCTGCCTACGGCCAATTCCATTCCTGAACAATGGCATAACGGTATCGACGCCGCTGGAGATCCCCGGTGAGCCTGCTGCTCAAAGCCTTGAAACAAGCTGGCGACAAATCGGCTGGCGGGGGACGCAATCCATCCGCCACCCTGGCTGATTCACTGTCGCTCGAACCCATCATGGGTCCCGCATCAGACGGTACCCCCTATTCCAATAGAGACGGGGCCGCACCCGCCCATATCAGGGCAGCACGAGCGAGCTGGTACACACCCTGGCTGTCGGGTCAGCGCTCCATCGTGCCGGTCCTGGCCGTGATGGCGGCCTTGTTCATGCTGATTTACGGGGCATTCGTCTATTGGCAAATCCGTACACCTCCCCAGCCAGTAATGCCGGTGATACACCCTGCGGCATCTATTGCCATGCCACCGGCTATCGCGCCAGCACCGGGTCAGGCACCCAGTCCTGCCATGCCTGAAATCAAACCCGGCCTACCGGCGGCACCCGTAGCAGTGCCGCCCCAGACCGGCAAAGCCAAGCTGATACCCAGATGGGGAAGCGGCGAGGTAATACGCGACACCGTACCCGCAGAAAATAAAACCTCCACTCCCCCAACCCGAACTCCGTATAAGATGCAGCCGTTGGTAGCCCAGACCACACACATCAACCCTCAACTGCAAGCCGCCTATCAGGCATATCAGGCCGGTAACACGCGCGAAGCACTCAGCCTGTATCAGCAGATACCTGACGGCGCGCGTAATGTGGATGTGCAACTCGGTCTGGCCGCCATTGCCTTGCGCAACAACAATACCCCTGCGGCAGCCCACCATTATCAGCGCGTACTGGAGCTTGACCCGCGCAATGTGACGGCAAACAGCGCCTTGATCAACATGATGGGCGATGCCGATCCGACTGCTGCGGAGCAACGTCTGCAATCCCTGCTTGCCGCCCAGCCCTCTGCGCAATTGTATTTTTCGCTGGGTAATCTTTATGCCGGACAGACGCGCTGGCCCGAAGCCGAGCAAGCCTATTTCGACGCCTATCAAAAGAACCCTGCCAATGCCGATTACGCCTACAACCTGGCAGTGAGTCTGGAACACATCAATCAGAGCAAACCCGCGCTCAATTATTATCAAAAGGCGCGTAACCTGATGCAGCCTGGCAATGTCCAATTCGACCCTGCGCGCCTTGATGCGCGCATCAACCAACTCAAAGTGCGGCAGGAATAAGTTTGGCGGAAGCTCGCAAAACTCTGCGTCTGGGTGAAATGCTGGTGCAGCAAGGGCTGATCACCCTGGATCAGCTGCGTATCGCACTCAAGGAACAGCAACACACCAATCTCCCGCTCGGACGCCTATTGGTCAAGCTTGGCTTTATCACCGAGGCAGTGATACGGGATCAGCTCGCCCACACCATCGGCCAGACCAGCCTCGACCTCGCCAATGTGGTGGCCGACCCGGAAGCGCTCAAACTGATCTCGGAAGATTTTGCGCGTCGCCATCACCTGCTGCCGATCGCTTTTGATGGCCAGCGGCAGGTGCTGGTGGTAGCCATTACCGACATGTTCAACGTGGTGGCCCTGGATCACCTGCGCGCACTATTGGGCGCCGGTGTCGAGATAGATACAGTCCTGTCTGGCGAAGCGCAATTACTGGAAGCGATCGATAATTTCTACGGCTTCGAGCTGTCGGTGGACGGCATCCTGCGTGAAATCGAAACCGGCGAGGTTGACTACCAGAGTCTCGCCATGGATACCGAGGAATATACCCAGCCGGTGGTGCGGCTGGTCGGCTCGCTCTTGGTCGATGCGGTCAAACGCGGCGCATCGGATATCCATTTCGAGCCGGAACAGGCATTCCTGCGCATTCGCTATCGTATCGACGGCGTGCTGGAACAGGTGCGTTCACTGCACAAGAGTTACTGGCCCGGCATCGCGGTACGCCTCAAGGTCATCTCGGGCATGAATATCGCCGAAAATCGCGCCCCCCAGGATGGCCGCCTGTCGCTCACCCTGCATGGCCGGCCGATTGATTTCCGGGTTTCCAGCCAGCCCACCATCCACGGCGAGAACATTGTGCTGCGGGTACTGGACCGGGAAAAATCCATTATCCCGCTGGCCAACATGGATCTGCCAGCCGACACCTACACTGCGTTACAGGCCATGATGGCGCGGCCGGAAGGCATTCTCATCATCACCGGCCCGACCGGCTCGGGCAAGACCACGACCCTGTATTCGCTGCTCACTCACCGCAATGACGAGACGGTCAACATCATGACCCTGGAAGACCCGGTGGAATACCCGGTCACGATGATGCGCCAGACTTCAGTCAATGAAACGCTCAAACTGGATTTTGCCAACGGCATTCGCTCCATCATGCGGCAGGACCCGGACATTATCCTGGTCGGCGAGATCCGCGATCGCGACACTGCCGAGATGGCATTCCGTGCCGCCATGACCGGCCATCAGGTATTCACCACCCTGCATACCAACTCCGCCCTTGGAGCATTTCCACGCCTGCTGGACATCGGTATCGTGCCCGACATCATGGCCGGCAATATCATCGGCGTAGTGGCACAGCGTCTGGTGCGCATGCTGTGTCCGCACTGCCGTGCCGCGTACACGCCAGATTCAGACGAACAAAAACTGCTGGGCTGGCGTGCGGCTGATCACCCGCAGATTTATCGTGCTGCTGGATGTCCGGCATGCAATGGCAAAGGCTATCGCGGGCGCATGGCATTAATGGAATTGCTGCGCATGGATAGCGAACTGGACGACCTGGTGGGGCGCCGTGCCAGTCACCGCGAAATCCACAACGCAGCCGTGGAACGCGGCTATCGCAGCCTGGCTGTAGACGGTATCAATCGCGTGCTGGAAGGAAAAACCAGTCTGGCCGAAGTAGCGCGCGTGGTTGATTTGACCCAACGCATACCGACTCAAAAGCCGTAACCCCATGCCCTATTTCAGTTACCGCGCTATTGACCAGACAGGCCGCAGCAGCCGCGGCAGCCTGTCTGCGGCCAACGAAGTCGATCTGGAATTGCGCTTGCGCCGCATGGGCCTGGATCTGGTCACCTTGCGCCAGATGGATAGCCGGGCCAGCAGCTTTGCCAGAGGCGCTGCCAGCCGGCGCGATCTGATCACCTTCTGCTTCCATCTCGAACAGATCAGCCGCGCCGGCATTCCCATCCTGGATGGCGTGCGCGACTTGCGCGACAGTATGGATAACCCGCGATTCCGCGACATTCTCACCGCGCTGCTGGAAGATATGGAAGGCGGCAAGATGATGTCGCAGGCGCTGGCTGCACACCCGGCGGTATTCGATACGGTTATCGTCAACCTGGTCAAGGCTGGCGAGCAAACCGGCCTGATGCGCGAAGTATTTGAAAACCTCGGCAGCAGCCTCAAGCGCCAGGATGAACTCGCGGCGCAAACCAAGCGCCTGCTGATTTATCCCGCCATCGTACTGAGCATGGTGGGCATTATCATCATTCTGCTGTTGTTGTTTCTGGTGCCGCAGATTGCGGGACTGATCAAGAACATGGGTGTCCCTCTGCCCATCCAGACCCGCGTCCTGCTCTGGATTTCCGAAGCCATGCGTGCCTGGTGGCCGCTATTCCTGATCCTGCCCGCGGCGATCGGCACTGTGCTGGTCGTCACCCTGCGTGCCAGCGAGCGTGCCCGGTTCATCGCTGACGATGTCAAACTGCGCCTGCCCGTCATTGGCCCCATCCTGCAAAAAATCGCGCTGGCACGCTTCAGTAATTTCTTCGCGCTGATGTACCGTTCCGGCATTACCATTCTCGATGCCTTGCGTGCCGGCGAGGATATCGCCGCAAATCGCGTCATCGCCGATGCGATCCGCCGCGCCTCGGCGCGTATCGGAAATGGTGAGGGGTTGACGGAAAGTTTTCAGAGCCTCAGCGTATTCCCGCCGCTGGTAATCCGCATGCTGCGCGTCGGCGAAACAACGGGTGCGCTGGATACGGCACTGGAAAACGTCAGTTATTTTTATACCCGCGAGGTTTCCGACTCCATAGAAAAATCCCTGAAAATACTGGAACCGGCATTAACCGTGATCCTCGGTCTGGTCATGGCGATCATTGTAGGGTCGGTGCTGCTGCCCATGTACGATGTGATCGGTAACTTCAAGCTATGATATTCACCTCGCAACTGCTGGTTTATGTGTGCGCATGGAGCATTACGGTAGCGAGTCGTCGTGCCGGAAAACTGCGCCTGCTAGGGCAATTCAATGCCGACGACAGCGGTCGGCGCGCCTTTGCAGCCACGCTGCAAATGTATAAAGGCAGCCCTGTGTCGGTCATGGTGGATAGCGTGGACGAAGACTATCGTCTGGAAACCCTGCCCCATGTCATCGGCAGCGCGCGTCGTGAAATGCTGGAACGCCGCCTGCGCCAGGTCTCCCGCAATGCGCTGTTTAGCGCAGCCTGGCCACAGGGCCGGGAGAACAGTGACCGCCGCGATGATCGCTACCTGTTCATCAGCCTGAACAATCACGATGCCGCACGCTCATGGCTGGATCTGCTGCACCAGCATGGCGCGCACCTGGCGGAACTCACTGTGGTGCCCGCTGTCACCCATGTTTTATTGCAACGCCTGAATCCTGCCGAACCGCTTGTCATGATCGTATCCGGGCATAGCGGCGGCTTGCGCCTGTCTTACTTCGAGCGTGGCAACCTGCGCTTTTCACGGCTCACCGCGCCGGAAAGCATGGCGGATGGTCATGCACCCGACATCGCCAGCGAAATCAACAAAACCGATCTTTATCTCAACAGCCAGCGGTTGATGCCGCGCGATGCGCAGCTGGCGGTCTATGTACTCGACCCGGATAATCATTACGCGGCGTTATGCCGTGAAATCAATACCGACAACAAGAATCTCGTCTGCCAGGCAGTTGGTTCAGCCGCATTGGCAAAGTTGGCCGGCGTGGATGAAGCGCTGTTGCAACATAACGCCGATACAAGTTATCTGGCAATGCTGGGGCGCGGCCGTGCCGCAGTCAATCTGGCCCCGCCGGCTTACACGCGCGGCTACGCGCAGCTGCTGTTACGGCACAACCTCTACACCGGGGCATTTGTCGTGCTGCTTACGGCACTCGTTGTCAGCGGCTATCTTTTCATGCGCCAGCATGACCTTGAACAGCAGCGTCTCGCCACTCAGGACCGCATTCTGCAGCAAGCCGGGCTGTATCGCGCGGTGCAGCAGGCGCTGCCGCGCACACCCACCTCACCGCATAACCTGCAACGCGTTGTCGAGACTGCCCGTGCATTGTATGGCGCACCACAGCCCATGAACGATTTCAACCGTATCAGCCAAGCCCTGGAAGCCTCCCCTGACATCGCGGTACTGCGTTTGCACTGGATCGATCATGACAGTGCCGACACTGCCACAGCCACCCTTTCCATCCCGGGGAAAAATACAGGGCCTGTGTCACGCGCCATCTATTTTGAAGGCGAGGTTTCCTCCTTCCAGGGCGACTATAAATCGGCATTGGGGCGCATTGATCATTTTATTGCGGCCTTGCGCAGCGAGCCGGCTGTCACGGACGTGCAGACGCTGGCATTGCCGATCAATACCGATCCGGCCGCCACGCTGAATGAAACCCGGCTCAATAGCGCCAAAGCACCTGGCGCCCGCTTCAAGCTCAAAATACTGATGAAGGCCGCGCGATGAAAAACCGGCTGGAAAATCTCAAGGCTGCCCGCCTGGCATTATTCACTTTGTTGACAGCCATCGTGCTGGGTTTGCTGCTGGTACGCTTCGCACTACAGGCACAGGAGGGTGCCCACCAACGTCTGGGGCATTTGCAAATAGCACTCAATGAAGCCCGGCATAAATTATCCCAGACCGGCAACGAGAAAGATCTGGTGCAACAATATCTGGCGGCCTATCACACCCTGCAGCAGCGCGGTTTTATCGGCCCGGATCAGCGGCTGGCGTGGCGTGATGCACTGGTCGATGGCGGGCGTCGTCTTGCCATCCGCGAGATGAAATTCAGCATCGACCCGCAGCAGCCCTATAGCGGGGTTGAGCCGGTTGATGTAGGCAGGATGGCATTACATGAGGCAAGCGTCAGTTTCAGCGGGCGGTTATTCGACGCGAATGATCTCGCGCAACTGATCGGCATGCTGGCTGACCAACCCAATGGCATTTTCGGTGTACGTGACTGTGAACTGAAGCGCGACAGCATTCAATTCCCCAGCCCGCCCGAAGCGCAATTGCAAACACAATGCCGCTTTGTCTGGTACACATTGAACCCGGCCGGGGATAGCGGGAGCGTGCCATGAAATACGCACTGCTCAGCCTGCTGCTATTTAGCATGATCTGTCCGGCATACGCTGCCAGCCTGTCTGGACGCCTGTTTTACACGCCAGCTCAACGCGCAGAAATGGAAGCCGCGCGCAATCATGCCACGCTCCCCGCTGCAGATACCGTCCCAGGCCCGCAGGATACCGTTTACAACGGTTACATAAGACGCAGCGACGGCCGCACCACGCTATGGATCAACGGCCAGCCACGGCGCCTGCAACAGACACCCGCCACACCGGGCAAGCTTAAACTCCCCGCCACACCGGCGCTCAAACCGGGCCAGGAATTCAATACGCAATATGGCCGCGTACTCGAATCCTATGAGCGCCCGGCGCCCGCAGCCCCTGCTGCCACGCCCTCAATGCCCGCGCGCAAGCTGCAACGCACCCTGCCCCAACCGGATGATGCTGACACACCCTTTGACGCACCACGCAGCGATTCATCCGCGCCGTCCGCCGGCGAGCACTAACCATGCGTCGCGCCCCGCCATCCCTACCCAGTCATCAACGCGGCGCGTTGCTGATCCTGCTGGTGATTGCGCTGGGCATCCTCGCTGCGACCGTGTTCGTCAGCATGCTGTCGAGTTCGGGAATTCAGAACCAGCAGAATAAGACAACAGCGGCAGCGTTGGCAGAAGCGAAGACGGCGATACTAGGGTTCGCACTGGCAAATCAGGATACGCCCGGAGGGCTTCCCTATCCTGATCGAAAGGATGACCCTGGACATTACGATGGCAATGGCGACTGTGTTACAAACAATTTCAACAGCAGCCAACTTTTGGGGAAATTTCCAATTTTGGTTGAAGATGGCTGCGGGGCATCCATCCCGGCATTCGAAACAGATCCACGTGATGCTACAGGTGAACGTGTCTGGTATGCAGTGTCACAGAATCTAGTGAAACGGGCAGGTGGCAACTTCCTAACGATTAACACCTCAACCTTGGCAACGCCGCCACCCACCCCGAACACATGGCTCACTGTGCATGACCAGAATGGAAACATCTTATCAAATCAGGTGGCGTTCATCATCATGGCTCCGGGCGCTGCACTGGCAACTCAAAATCGTTCTGGCGCCACACCCACAGCTCAAAACTTCCTGGATAGCTACACGGTAAATGGCATTACATATAAAAACTGGGACAGCGATTTGGATTTTATTTCAGCGCCAGCGACCAATAACAACGTGAATCAATTTAATGACCGGCTGCTTTATGTCACGTCATCCGAACTTGCCAACAGGCTGGCTGATCGTGTTGCAGGCGAGATACGCCGACGCTTACCTCATCCATTTCCAGCAACATCGGCATTTGACACATCATCCTACCCAAACTGGTATACAAAGAATTGGAGTGGTATTACGCACTACACTTACACACCGCCACCCGTAGACTCTGCCACGATCAGTTTTGACAACTGTTTAAGCCTGTTTACTTTTACCTGGAATACGACAACAGGCTCCACCGACATGACAAGGAGCCCAAAACAATGTTAGCCCTATACGGCTTAAACAATTTTGATGACTCTGTTCAATCCTTGTTAAAAAATCATAACAAGGGCTTTACTCTGATCGAAATGGCCATCGTGCTGATTATTATCACGCTGGTAGTTGGTAGCGCGCTGGCGCCACTCGGTGCCCAGATCGAACAGCGTCAACGTGCAGAAACCCAGCGCACGCTGGATGAAATCAAGGAAGCATTAATCGGCTATACGTTGGCTAACGGTGTGTTGCCCTGCCCTTCTGATAAAGACGCAATCACCGGAAATCCAAACGGCAAAGCAATCAACAACTGCACGACCAACGTCATCGCAACGGGTTATATCCCTTGGGACACGTTAGGTGTCAATAATCATGATGCCTGGGGAAATCTGATCCGATATGCCGTCGATACTAAATTTACCACTACATTTACACTGCAAACAACAGGCTCTATCACCATTAAAACTCACAACGCCGACGGGTCAACACCCGCGATCAGTTCAAATATTCCGGCAGTGGTGTTGTCACTGGGCAAAAATGGCTACGGCGCAATGAGTGCGGATTACATTGCCCAAAGCAGCGTGCCGGCCAGCAATCTGGATGAAAAACAGAATATAACCTCCGGCTCTCTCAGCTACTTCAGCCACACCCCAGCGCCAGCTGGCACAGCCACAACAGTCGGCGGCGAGTTCGATGACATGGTCGTCTGGATTTCTCCCAATATCCTATACAACCGCATGGTCGCTGCCGGCAAGTTGCCATAGGTTTTACTGCGGCGGATTGCCCAGCGCGTAGCGCGTAGGGCGCAATAACCAACGGGCATTGCGCCGCATATCTGCGGATAAACGCCTTCCGCCACCAGCCGGTGAAACGTCGAGCAAGGCCAATCCCCCACACGTTTGACCAGACCGTGTTTCAGCGGATTGATATGCACATAATCCATGCGCACCTGAAAAACATGTGGCGCAATGCCCGTTGGTTATTGCGCCCTACCGGGCTGAATGTAGGCTTCACCACGCAGCCATTGCGCAACATATCCAAACAGATATAATTACCTCATGAAACCCGTGCAATTCCTCGGTGACTCACTTAAAAGTCTGCGCGATTTCCCGGGCGACGCCAGGCAGGATGCAGGGCGTCAATTGGACAAGGTACAGCGCGGCAAGCAACCCGACGACTTCAAGGCTATGCCGTCAATTGGCAAAGGGGTCGAAGAAATACGAATATGGGATGACGCAGGCACGTTCCGGGTAATTTATACGGCGCGTCTGACCGATGCGGTATACGTTCTTCATGCTTTTCAAAAGAAGACGCAAGCCACATCGAAACGAGATATCGACACCGCGAAGGTGCGCTTCGCCCAACTGATGAGAGGTGACAAATGAGCAAGCCCAAGACCGAAAGCTACGCCAGCGTGTGGGATGCGATTGCCGATACGCCCGAGGAAGCGGCGAACTTGCGGGTTCGCTCCGAACTGATGGACAAGATCACCGCGCTCATTGAAGAAAACGGCTGGACGCAGGTTGAGGCGGCGAAACGCTGCGGTGTGACTCAGCCGCGCATCAGCGATTTGCTGCGCGGCCGTATTTCGCGTTTCTCGCTCGATGCGCTGGTGAACATCGCTACCGCACTCGGCTGCCATGTGCATGTCGAGCTTGAGGCTGCTTGAGCTTCTCGTAACGCGTAGGGCGCAATAACCGAGGGGCATTGCGCCGTATGTCAATCGGCGTCCCGCATGAGTCAATCAACATATCCCACGCCATCCTCATCTCCACCCGCCCAATCCTGCGGGTAAACGCCTTCCACCACCAACCGGTGAAACGTCGAATAAGGCCAATTCGTCACGCGTTTGACCAAACCATGTTTCAGCGGATTGATATGCACATAGTCCATGTGCGCTCGAAAGTCCGCCTCGTCCCGGATCAGGTGTTCCCAATAGCGCCGCTGCCAGATGCCCCGCTCACCGCGTACGGCGCGCACCTTCGATAATCTCTCGGTACGGGGAAGCGCCTTGGAAAACCCCATCTTGATCAAGCGCCACCGCGTCGCGAAATCCGCATCCTGCGGCGGCAGTTCAATCACGCAATGCAAGTGATCGGGCAACACCACCCAGCCGTGAATCAGGAACGGGTGACGTTTTCGTACCGAACGCACCACTTCGCGCAGCACATCGACATGCTGGGTCAGCAAGTCATTGCCGTGCCGTTGCAGCAGATTGACGGTGAAGAAATAAGTGCCGCCCGGATACCAGGCGCGACGATAATCAGGCATGTCGGCAGTATCGCGGGGTGAGGCATTCGGCGCAATGCCCTTCGGTTATTGCGCCCTACCGGGCTAGGTTTCACTGCGGCTGATTGCTCAACGCAAAGCAGACTGCACCGTCACGATTACTCGCCAGCCGCAGCTTGTAACCAAGTTGCGCTGCCTGCTTACCTGCCTGATACAGGCCGATCCCCAAACCATGCGCCGAACCTACCGGGGCATCGAACAGATGAGCCGCCACTGTTTCGGACGCCGCCGCCCCGGTATCGCATACGCTCAGGGTGACCCGCTCCGTGCACTCCAGCCGCACACTGATACCGACCGACTTATCTTCCTGACGCTTGCGCAAGGCATTTCCCAGCAAATTGTCGAGTACGCTGTCGAATAAATCCTGTGGCAGAGAGCTCCCTTGCGCAGCAGGCTGCATGGAAAATTCAATGCTGTCGCGCGCGTAGTGCTGTAGCACGCGCTCCCACCACAGAGATGCTTCGATCATGCTGTCGGCGCTCTGTTGCGGGGCTTTGAGTTTGTCCAGGGTGCCTTGCAGGCGCTGGGTCATTTGCGGTAGCTGGCGTTGCATCAATGCCTGCAATGCTTCCGCTTGCTCCGGATCGCTGTTCTGGGCGGCAGCCACCAGCGTCTTCATGGATTGCAGCAGATTCTTGACATCATGCGTGAGGCGCGCGCCGGTCTCATAAATCGCCTGTGTGTAGGCGTTGTGCTGCAATTTCTGCTCGCGCAATTTGGCCTGATAGAAATAACCGAGCAACTGCGACAGCAGACTGGCATGAATTTGCAACGCGGGCGAAATCGGCCGCTGGGTGTACCAGCGGAGTTCCAGTCCGTGGTAAGTGAAGTTGAGCACATGCGCTGTCTGCGTACCAAAATTGCTGCTGCTCCTGGCAGTGGCCCAGCTTCCCCCTGCCAGCCAGGGCAGATCGTCGAGACTGGCCACCGCAGCGCGGATAAATGCCTCGGGGTCGTGCTGATATTCTGCCTGCCGCGCGAGGTGCTGTATCCATTGTTCGAACGGCAGCCCGACCGATAACAGGTATCGTGATAGCAACTGGCTCAGCCCGCCAAACCCGGCGCGCGGATTCCACAGCCAGCTCAGCACCACCAGCAGCATGGCCATTGCAATCAGCATCTCGGCCAGCGCGATCAGATAATCGGTTTGCGTCACCGCAACCACCGCAAAGCTGCCCAGCACCAACACCAGCACCATCAGGAACAGCATCAAGCCGTAGAATAAATCCACCACGCTGATCTGTTGCACCTGTCGCGCACCGGGGCGAATCAGCATGATCGCCAGCGGCAACGGAATCAGCCCGTAACGCACGACAACCGCCACTGCCGAGTGCAACTGATTGGTGCTGAATACGTGCGGCATGACCCAGGCCAGCAACAGGGCGAGCAGGTAGGCCAGCGCCAGCAGATAAACCAGGCGCTGGGGGCGCGACTCAACGCTGGTGGCATTGGAACCCACCAGGCCGATCAATACCGCCACCCACAACGCCAGTACCCACCAGCTCCAGAACACCAGCAGCATCGCCGCAGCAAAAATCAGCGCGGCAATACGCGGATCCAGCTTCTTATCCCCGCCGACCAGGGGTTGCCAAAGCAGGAACAAACCGTAATGCGCAAGCAAAAAAGGGCGGGTCCAGTAGGCGTCGTTACCGAACACCACAGAAAAATGCAGCATCAGCAACATCAACCCAAGCCAGAGGTTGGGATGGATGTCGGGCAGCTGAGTGGCGAGGCGGAAACGTGTCGACATGGGCTTTGCGGATTGTTCGCTCAATTTAGGGACACCATACACGATTGCATGAATTCCGTTGTTCCATTGTTCAAATTAACCGGGTTGAGGCTATAAGTCGCGGGGAGATAGCCCGGTATGCTTTGCGATGCGAGCCAACATCCCGGGGCCAATCTCTCTCTTCACCATCGTGAAAGGCAAACACATAGTCGGGGAATCCGGGACTGCTGAGCGTTCTGTGAGAACCGGACTGGCGTTTGATTTCCCAGCCGAGCCGGGGCAGAGAGAACTCGCCTTGCTTTGACCGATGACCATTGGCTCATGCGGCAACAGGGATGGAAATATTAATTGCGATCACCCGGCTTTCGCCATGCTCAAGACGCTCGGCGATAACGCGAAGTGCGAGCGCCTCGGCCCTGGACATGGCTTCCTGAGCGTTAGCACCATAAGCCAGGACGCCTGGCAGCTCGGGCACCTCAGCCAGCCAGCGTCCGTCATCTTCCTGTTCGTGCACGATAGTGAAATTCATGATCTTGCTTCCGGCGTTTTTGCTCAAGGCGATATTCTACGCCCGGGTGATTAAACCCCCAACGTAGCGGTAACCGGCCGCCGGAAGGAAGCTGCAAGCGAATCTTGCATGGCCGTAGGGTGAGCTATCTGTGCTTGAGAAACTCATCAAGCGCGAGCCCGATGTCTTTGGCGATTTGACGGAGCAGGATTGGGGAAATGTCTCGACCTTGATGAAACGGAACCGTTGTGCAGTAGCCTGCGGAATCGCGGAATTGTTTGTATGATCCGCATTGGCGGACTTCGGTGAAACCGAGTTTGATGAGCGCGTAGGGCGCAATAACCGAAGGGCATTGCGCCGCATGAGTCAATCCACATAACCCACGCCCCATTCATTCCCACCCGCCCAGTCTCGCGGATAAACATCTTCCGCCACCAACCGGTGAAACGTCGAGTAAGGCCAATCCGCCACGCGTTTGACCAGGCCGTGTTTCAGCGGATTGATATGCACATAATCCATGTGTGCCCGAAAGTCCGCCTCGTCCCGGATCAGGTGTTCCCAATAACGCCGCTGCCAGATACCCCGCTCACCGCGTGCGGCGCGCACTTTCGATAGTCTCTCGGTGCGGGGAAGCGCTTTGGAAAACCCCATCTTGATCAAGCGCCACCGCATCGCGAAATCCGCATCCTGCGGCGGCAGTTCAATCACGCAATGCAAGTGATCGGGCAACACCACCCAGCCGTGAATCCGGAACGGATGACGTTTTCGTACCGAACGCACCACTTCGCGCAGCACATCGACATGCTGGGTTAGCAAGTCATTAGCGTGCCGTTGCAGCAGATTGACGGTGAAAAAATAGGTGCCGCCCGGATGCCAGGCGCGACGATAATCAGGCATGCCGGCAGTATCGCGGGGTGAGACATGCGGCGTAATGCCCTTCGGTTATTGCGCCCTACCGGACTGGGGAATGGGCAGGATACGTTAGATTTTTGACAATTTTTCGCCATCCCTGTCGAGAACTCGGCAATCGCACCCATCCATACGGTGCCACTCTTAAAAATACAAATAAATTCTCCTTAAAAACAGCCAGTTAAAAACATAATAACAACCGAAATATGGCGTGATTCTTGCGGGAAAATTACCACCCATTCATATAGCCGGGATATATACCAATGAAAAACATGCAAAAACAAAATGGCTTCACCCTGATCGAAATCGCCATTGTGCTGGTGATTATCGGCCTTCTTCTGGGGGGGGTGTTGAAAGGGCAAGAGTTGATCAACAGCGCCAGGGTGAAGAACCTCGCCACCGACTTCAGGAACATCCCGGTGTACATCTATGGCTATCAGGACAAATTCAGGGCGCTGCCAGGGGATGATGCGAATGCGGCCAGTCATGTGGGTGGAACTGTTTCATCATCCGGTAAAACAGGCAATGGTGTAATTGATGGTAAATGGGATTCCACAGCCGCAACCGATGAAACCCAGTTGTTTTGGCAACATGTTCGTCTTGCTGGCTTAGCTGCGGGAGTAACGAATGCCACTGATTATTTGCCAACCAATTCTGTGGGAGGAGTGATCGGCATTACTAACGGTGGTGTCGATAACCCTGATCCGGCGGCCGCAGCCACTAGAATATCTGGTACTTACATCATTTGCTCTGCTGGCATCTTGGGAAAATATGCCAAGCAACTGGATATCCAGATGGACAACGGTGATCCTGTCTCTGGATCAATGAGGGCATACAATACTGCCGGAAGGCCATCCACGCTTAGCGCGCCAACTTTGGTGTCCGGTGCGCTGGATGACGCCACTTCATATACCGTCTGCATGGGTATCTAACAAAACTCCGGCGTGACTCAAGCCCGCTTTAGCGGGCTTTTTTTATTGCAGCCCCTCGTAGAAGTGCGCATAAATTGTAGCCCTCCGACACATTCCTCCATGTTCCCCGTGGCTAAATGCTTTTCCAGATTTACTTGGTCATCCCTGCAACAACCGTATCTCCGCCGCCGCCAGATTCTCAGGTATCCCGCGCAACACCAGCACATCCCCGGCCAGTACCTGCGTTTCCGGCTCAGGATCGAGTCCCCGAATATTGCGGCGGCGTATGGCAATGACTTCTATGCCCAGTTCCAACACGCCAGTTTCAGCCAGTGTTTTGCCCGCTGCTGCCGCCGCCTGTCCGGTGATCAGGACCGATAAAAGGCGCGGCTGGGCCGTGTCCGACAACTCGATCTCTTCGTCGGTCGCACCACGGAAAAAGCCGCGCAGCAAGCCATAGCGCTGCTCACGTACACCGCGCAATTTTTTCAGTACGCGGGTAAGCGGCACGCCAAGCAACAGCAGGGCATGGGAAGCCAGCATCAGCGAACCTTCCAGCACCTCCGGCACCACTTCTGCCGCTCCCGCCTGTTTCAGCGTGCTCAGATCGGTGTCATCCACAGTACGCACGATCACCGGCAAGTCGGGGCGGAGTTCCTGCACCACCGCCAGTATTTTCATGGCGGCGGGCAGGCTGGCGAAGGTGATCACCATCGCCCGCGCTCGATTCAACCCGACGGCCTTGAGCACTTCGCGCCGTGATGCATCACCGAATACCACATTCTCCCCCGCTGCTGCTGCCGCTTTGACCAGCGTGGTATCGACATCCAGCGCAATGAAAGGAATGGCTTCGGACTCCAGCAAACGTGCCAGATTTTGCCCGCTGCGGCCATAACCGCAAATAATCAGGTGCGCGTTGGCTGCAAAGCTTTTCACCGCGATTGCGTGCAGTTCCCGGGCACGCCCTGCCCACTCGCCGCCACACAGCCGCCGGGTAATCGCATCCGTATACTGAATGACTATCGGCGCGATCATCATCGACAGCACCACAGCGGCCAGCACGATTTGCAGTGCGGCGCCCTGAATCAGATGCAGACTCCCCGCTTGCGCCAGCAACACAAATCCGAATTCGCCCCCTTGCGCGAGACCCAGCGCGGTGCGCATGGCCACTGGCGAGTCGTTGCCAAACAGGCGTCCCAGCACCCAAACCAGCGCCGCCTTGAACAGTACCAACGCGGCCAGCACCAGCACCACCCATCCCATATATGTCCATACCACATGCAGATCGAGCAACATGCCGATGGTGACGAAAAACAGCCCGAGCAGCACATCGCGGAACGGCTTGATGTCGTCTTCCACCTGGTAGCGGAACTCGGTCTCGGAAATCAGCATGCCGGCCAGAAAAGCGCCCAGCGCCAGCGACAATCCGGCCTGGTCGGTGAGATAGGCCAGCCCGAGGGTGATGAGCAGCACGTTGAGCATGAACAGCTCGGAAGATTTGTGACCGGCCACCATGCTGAACCACGGGCGCATCAATTTTTGCCCGACGAACAGCAGCACGAACAATACCGCCGCCGCCTTGGCACTCGCCCAGCCCAAATCCACCCACAGATTTTCGCTGCCTGCCGCCAAAGTGGGAGTCAAAATCAGCAATGGCACCACGGCCAAATCCTGGAACAGCAGCACGGCAATCATCTGACGGCCATGCTGGGATTGCAGCTCCAGCCGCTCCGCCAGCATCTTGCTGACGATGGCCGTGGACGACATCGCCAATGCCCCGCCCAGCGCCAAGCCTGCCGCCCAGGGCAACCCGACGCTCCACGCCACACCCATCACCAGCAGGATTGAGACAATGACCTGGGCACCGCCAAATCCGAATACCGTCGTCTGGATGGCTTTCAGTTTGGGTAAACTGAACTCCAGACCAATGCTGAACATCATGAATACCACGCCGAATTCGGCCAGATGGCGCGTGTTCTCGCTATCGGGGATCCAGCCAAAAGCATGCGGACTCACCAGGATGCCGACCAGCAGATAGCCGAGCATGGAAGGTAAACGCAATGCGCGAAACAACGCCGAAACAATCACGGCGGCCGCCAGAAGAATGAGGACAAAACCCAGGGTAGTATGCATATAGCCTCAAGATTAGGGGCTACGCGCAACTACCGCAATAGCCGGGGCGTCTTGTATACTCCACCAGTATCCGAAACACAGCCCGAAATATGATAACCACCATGCCCGATACCTCTCCACCCGCATTTGACCATGACGCTGCCTTGATGCTGGCGCGCCGCGTTCTCAACATTGAGGCCGACGCCGTTGAGGCCCTGAGCAACCGCCTGGACGGCAGCTTTACCGCTGCCATGACGCTGATCCTGGCGTGCAAGGGACGTGTGG
Organism: Sulfuriferula sp.; assembly: GCF_054605375.1. Classification (NCBI taxonomy): domain Bacteria; kingdom Pseudomonadati; phylum Pseudomonadota; class Betaproteobacteria; order Nitrosomonadales; family Sulfuricellaceae; genus Sulfuriferula; species Sulfuriferula sp. Next base: position 233,391 of record NZ_JBTSEG010000001.1, read on the forward strand.
TGGTCAGCGGCATGGGCAAGTCCGGCCACGTCGGCAATAAAATTGCCGCTACGCTGGCCAGTACGGGCACCCCGGCGTTTTTTGTACATCCGGGCGAAGCCAGCCATGGTGATCTGGGCATGATTACCGCTGAGGATGTGTGCATTGCCTTGTCCAATTCCGGCGAAAGCGCCGAACTCACGGCCATCGTCCCGCTGATCAAGCGGCGCGGCGCGCGTCTGATTTCCATGACCGGCAATCCCAATTCCACCCTGGCGCGCGAAGCCGATGTGCACCTCGACGCCAGCGTGGCACAGGAGGCCTGCCCGCTCAACCTCGCCCCGACGGCCAGCACTACCGCCGCTTTGGCGCTGGGCGACGCACTGGCAGTCGCTTTGCTGGAAGCGCGCGGATTCAGCGCCGACGACTTTGCACGTACCCATCCAGGCGGTTCGCTGGGACGCAAATTACTGGTGCATGTGCGCGATGTGATGCACGCGGGTGACGCGCTGCCTCACGTGAGGGCCAACGCCTTGCTGCCCGAGGCACTGCTGGAAATGACCCACAAGGGACTGGGCATGACCGCTGTGGAAGATGACCACGGCCGGTTGATCGGTATCCTGACCGACGGCGATCTGCGCCGCGTGCTGGAAAAATCCATCGACATCCGCATCACCCCCATCCATCAGGTAATGTCTGCCAATCCGCGCAGTATCGGTGCCGATGCGCTGGCGATCGCCGCTGTGGAAAAAATGCAGAGCCACAACATCAACGGCATGCTGGTGGTGGACGAGGATAACCGGCTGGTCGGCGCGCTCAACATGCTGGACCTGTTGCGCGCAGGGGTCGTCTGATGCAAAAACACACAATGGATATCGCACACCAGCGCGCTCAGGCAATCAAGCTGGTCATCTTCGACGTAGACGGCGTAATGACCGATGGCAGCCTTTTTCTTGACGATGAGGGGCATGAATACAAGGCTTTCAATGCGCTGGACGGCCACGGCCTGAAAATGCTCAAAAGCACCGGGGTGGATACTGCCATCATCACCGGGCGCAGTTCGCAAGTGGTGACCCACCGTGCGCACAACCTGGGCATCGCTCATGTTTACCAGGGCGTGGACAACAAACTGGAGGCCTACCTGCATCTGCTGGAGAAATTGGGCCTGTCGGCAGCACAAACCGCCTATATGGGTGATGATGTCATCGATCTGCCGGTGCTGATCCGCTGCGGCCTGGCCATCTCGGTGCCGGCAGCGCCTGCCGTGGTCAAACAGCACGCGCACTTCACGACAACGCTGGGTGGCGGTTGCGGCGCGGTGCGCGAAGCCTGCGAATTTATCATGCAGGCGCAAGACACTTACGCACAAGTCATTGCGCATTATCTGGAATGAATTACCGTGCCGCGTTCTGGTTCCCTATTGGCCTGCTTGTCACGCTTGCAGGTCTCTCACTGTGGCTGCAATATGCTGTGCAAGCACCTCATAACGGAGGCACGTACAATCGCAAACATATTGCCGACTATATCGTGGAGAATTTCCATGCCACACGCACGGACGTCTCCGGCCAGCCGGAAAATACGCTCATTGCACGCAAGGCCGAACATTTTCTCGACAATGACACGACACAACTTGAATTACCCGACTTTACCGCCTTCGACAAGCAAAACGGCGCCGTGAATATCAAATCAGCGCATGGGTCCGTGTCCAGCAAAGGCGACATCATCATCTTTACCGGCAATGTGGTGCTGGTGCGCGATCTGCATGATGCGCAAGGCCCGCTGACCTTGACGACGCAGTACCTCAAGGCCATTCCGAAGCAGCACCTGATGCTTACCGATCGTCCTGTCCGGGTGCAGGGGAAAAAAATCGACATTCACGCTGGCGCCCTGCAATTGAATAGCCAGACCCGTGAATTGCTACTTACTCATCATGTCAAAGCTCACTATGAACCCATTCATTAAATTCTTGTTCGCAGCTGCGTCGCTGCTCTTTACCCTGTTACTGACAAGCGCGCCCGTCCTGGCTGAAAAAGCCGACCGCAGCAAACCCGTCAATATCGAAGCGGATAGCGTCACCGTGGACGATCTGCGCAAAGTCAGCGTATATCTGGGTAATGTCGTATTGGTGCAAGGCACCATGGTTCTGCACGCCGACAAAATCGTCGTGCATCAGGATGCGGAAGGCTTCAACAGCGCGACCGCCTATGGCAACCCGGTCACCTTTCGCCAGAAACGCGATGGTACGGATGAATATATCCAGGGCTTTGCCGATCGCATGCAATACGACGGCAAACCCGGGACGCTGCAGCTGTATGACAACGCTCATCTCAAGCGCGGTGCAGACGAGTTGCGCGGCAGCTACATTTCCTACAATGCCAATACCGAATTTTTCGAGGTCAAGAGCGGCACGGACAGCGCGGGCGCACCGTCCGGACGCAAAGGCAGGGTAAGCGCCATCATCCAGCCGAAACCTGCCAAACCGGGCCAGGCCGAACCTGCTACCACAGCCCCGCTGCCATCCCAACCGACTAAGGGCATACAGAAAAACCCATGAGCGAACTCAAGGCAGAACACCTCAGAAAGAGCTATCAATCGCGCATGGTCGTCAAGGATGTATCACTGGAAGTGCGCAGCGGTGAAGTTGTCGGCCTGCTCGGCCCCAATGGCGCCGGCAAGACCACCTGTTTTTACATGATCGTCGGCCTGGTGCGGCTGGATGCCGGGCATATCAGCCTGGATGGCAACAATCTGGGAATCATGCCTATCCACCGTCGCGCAGCACTGGGATTAAGCTATCTGCCGCAGGAAGCCTCCATTTTCCGCAAGCTCACCGTGGCAGAAAACATCCGTGCCATTCTTGAACTCAAGGATTATTCCGGCACCGAAATCGACATTCACCTCGACAATCTGCTCGAAGACCTGCACGTTGGCCATCTGCGTGATGCACCCGCCATCAGCTTGTCCGGCGGAGAACGGCGGCGCGTGGAAATCGCCCGTGCCCTGGCGATGAATCCGCGCTTCATCCTGCTCGATGAGCCTTTCGCGGGGATTGATCCGATTGCCGTGCTGGATATCCAGAAACTGATCCGTTTCCTGACCGAACGCGATATCGGCGTGCTGATCACCGATCACAACGTGCGCGAAACGCTGGGTATCTGCGACCGTGCCTACATTATCAACGAAGGGACCGTGATGGCTGCTGGCAAGCCCGATGAAATCATTTACAATGAAAATGTAAGAAAGGTTTATCTGGGCGAGCATTTCCGCCTGTGATTTCCTCTTTCCTCAAGTAAACAGCAACTATTCCGTAGATAGTCTTATCGTACGCAGCGGGCTTGGGACCTGATACCCAAACATGAAACACAGTTTACAACTCAAGCTATCACAGCACCTCACGTTGACGCCTCAACTGCAGCAGTCTATCCGGCTATTGCAATTGTCCACGCTTGAACTGAACCAGGAACTGGAGCAAATGCTCCAGGACAACCCGTTACTGGAGCGTGTGGACCATCTGGATGATGCAGATGCAGAACCCCCTCGTATCAACGGCAATGATCAAGAATCACGCAGCGAATCCCCCACCGAAACCAGCAGCGTTGCCGACAGCTCTCCGGAACCGGAAACGCGCGAACTGTCCGATATGGATTGGGAAAGCGAAGGCAATTATGGCGCGCCCGATGATGACGACGAAGACCGCGACTATCAGCAACCCTCCAGCGAAACTATTTCGCTGCGCGAGCATCTGGCCTGGCAGCTTAATCTCACGCCGCTGCTGGAACGTGACAAACGGCTGGTACTGCTGCTGATCGACGCATTGGACGAGGGCGGCTATCTGACTCAAAGCCTGCAGGATGTTCTCGAGATGTTACCGACGGAACTGGAAGTCGAGCTCGACGATCTGCAAATTGCACTAAAACATTTACAAAACCTGGAACCCACCGGCGTTGGCGCACGCAACCTGTCGGAATGCCTGACGCTGCAGTTACTGGCGCTGCCGGAAAATACACCGCATCGCGATTGCGCATTAACCATCACCAGCATTCATTTGAACGAACTGGCTTCGCGCGATTACAGCGGCTTGAAACGCAAGCTGCACTGCGATGACGATGAACTGCGCTCCGCCCGCGATCTGATTACCGGCCTTAATCCCAAACCCGGCGCCAGCTTTGGGGAATCCGATACACGTTACATCGTGCCGGATGTCATCGTCAAAAAAGTCAAAGGCCTATGGGTGGCAAGCCTCAATCCCGATGCCATGCCGAAGCTGCGCATCAACCGCATGTACGCAGACATTCTGTCGCGTAACCGCGATAGCAGCCACCAGCATCTGGCCAGCCAGATGCAGGAAGCCAAATGGCTGATCAAGAACGTCATGCAACGTTTCGATACGATACTTAGAGTATCGCAAAGCATTATTGACCGCCAGCGCCATTTCTTCGAACACGGCGAAGTGGCCATGCGCCCGCTGGTGCTGCGCGAGATCGCCGAGGTCGTGGAACTGCATGAATCCACCATTTCGCGCGTTACCACGCAAAAATTCATGATGACGCCACGTGGCATTTATGAACTTAAATACTTTTTCGGCAGTCATGTCAGTACCGAGACCGGGGGTGCCTGCTCTGCCACCGCCATCCGCGCACTGATCAAGCAACTCGTCGCCGCAGAAAACAGCAAGAAACCCCTATCCGACGGGCAGATAGCCGAGATGCTCGGCCAGCAAGGCATCGTGGTGGCACGCCGCACCATCGCCAAATACCGGGAATCCCTGCAAATATCGCCCGCCAGTCAGCGCAAGTCGCTTTAACCGCCCGAAAGGAGCAACATGAACCTCACCATTACCGGCCATCATCTGGAAATCACCCCTGCCATTCGCAGCTATGTCATCTCCAAAATGGAAAAAGTCAAACGTCACTTCGACCATGTCATCGACATCAATGTCATCATGACGGTGGAAAAGCTCAAACACATTGTGGAGGCCAACGTCCACCTGCGCGGCAAGGATATTTTCGTGCAGGCAGAAGATGCCGATATGTACGCGGCAATTGACGGCCTCACCGACAAACTCGACCGCCAGGTAGTCAAGCACAAGGAAAAATACGGCGATGTCCATCAGGCGCAAGGTGCCGTCAAACATCAAGCTTCCGACATACCCGAATAACCGGACAACATGAATCTGATTCTCGCGCTGCTGCCACCCACGCATATCCTGCTGGATGTGGAGGTCAGCAGCAAAAAGCGGCTGTTCGAGCAGGTGGCAGAGCTGTTCGAAGACAGTATTGCGCTCTCGCATGGCACGGTTTTCGACAGCTTGCTGGCGCGCGAAAAACTGGGATCAACCGCGCTCGGTCATGGCATCGCCATTCCGCATGGCCGTATCAAGGGCCTCAAACAGGCCAGCGGCGCGCTATTGCGCATGCGTACGCCAGTTGAATTTGATGCGCCGGACGACTTGCCGGTCACCATCCTGTTTACCCTGCTGGTGCCTGCGCAAGCCACCGACCAACATCTGCAAATCCTCGGCGAACTGGCGCAAATGTTCAGTGACAAGCTGTTGCGTGAAGCCCTTATGACGGCTCCCGATGCGGCATCCGTGCATGCCCTGATCGCAGCCTGGAGCGCCTGATGATCGCCTCGATTCCGGTCAGCCGGATGTATGAGGCAATGCGCCAGACCCTGGAACTCCACTGGCTGTCCGGCAAACAGGGTGGTGACCGCCAACTGGCTGGCGACACCGTGCAGAAACCCTCACTGGCGCTGGTCGGCCATCTCAATTTTGTTCATCCAAATCGCGTGCAGGTATTGGGGTGCGCGGAAATGGACTATCTGCGAGGACTCAATACGGAAGGGCTGGCCCAGGCCATTCGCAGCCTGTTTTCCACCGAACTGGCTGCCATCATTGTATCCAACGGCGAACCGGTGCCCCCGGATTTGCTGGCCACGTCCAAAGCCACTCAAACACCTTTGTTTACGTCGCCGCAGCCCAGTCCCCATCTTATGCCGGTACTGTCCCACTACCTCACCCAGGTATTGGCCGAATCCACCAGCGTGCATGGCGTCATGCTCGAAGTCATCGGCATCGGCGTCATGATTACCGGTGATGCGGCCGTCGGTAAAAGCGAGTTGGCGCTGGAACTGATCACACGCGGCCACCGCCTGATCGCTGATGACATGGTGGACATGTATAAAGTGGCACCGGAAACACTGGAAACCCATTGCCCACCCTTGTTACAGGATTTTCTGGAAGTGCGCGGCCTGGGTATCCTCAACATTCGCACCCTGTTCGGCGACACCGCTGTCAAGCTGCAAAAAAACCTCAAACTCATTGTGCATCTGAAAGCCCCTGAAGAAGAGGGGAGTGAAAGCGTTTCGAGACTCGACATGCACGCGTCGAGCGAAGTCATTCTTGGTGTCACTGTCCCCAAGGTGCGAATCCCGGTGGCCGCCGGACGCAACCTTGCAGTCCTGGTGGAAGTTGCTGCACGCAATCATATTCTGCGCATGCGCGGCATTAACAGTGCCGAACAGTTTCTCACCCGCCAGCAACATTTCATGGACAACAACCCATGATGCATTTGGTACTGATCAGCGGCCTGTCCGGTTCCGGCAAGAGCATTGCACTCAATGTACTGGAAGACGCGGGTTATTATTGCATCGACAATCTGCCGGCCAATCTGCTGCCGGAAACCATTCGCTTCCTGTCCGAACATGGATACGACAAGGCGGGCATCAGCGTCGATGCGCGTAGCGGCGAATCCTTCCTGGAACTACCTGGTCTGGTCACCGAATTGCGCAAGCAGGTAGACTTGCGTGTGATTTTTCTTGAATCCAAGATTGAAACACTGGTGCGGCGTTTTTCCGAAACACGGCGCCGTCATCCGCTTAGCAGCGACACGCGATCATTGCGGGAAGCCATCGTGCATGAGCGTGACCTGCTTGGCGACATTGCCGAACTCGGCCAGCGCATCGACACCAGCGACCTGTCCACCAACAGCCTGCGTGCCTGGATCAAGGATATTATCGCGCTGGAAAACGCCAGCTTCACGCTGCTGTTCACTTCATTCGGATTCAAGCATGGCATCCCGCTTGATGCCGACCTGGTATTCGACGTGCGCTGCCTGCCCAATCCGCACTATGACCCCAAGCTGCGCCCGCAAACCGGGCGCGATGCCGATGTCATCGCCTTTCTTGATGGCCTGGCCGAAGTCGCCGACATGCTTGCCGACATTCGTACTTATGTCGCCAAATGGCTGCCCTGCTACATTGCCGACAATCGCGCTTATCTGACCGTTGCCATTGGTTGTACCGGAGGTCAGCATCGTTCAGTGTATTTTGCGGAACATCTTGCAGCGCACTTTTCGACCACTCAGCAAACCTTGGTACGCCACCGGGAGCTGGCTTGAAATATCATCACCTGCTGCGCTCCGGCGACTGGGTGGTGCTGGCGACAGGTAGTGTCCTCGTTGCGGGCTTGGTATTCACATTCTGGTTTGGCGCACCGGGGCAACGTCTGGTCATCAGGCACGGTGGTCAGCTATTTCTGGAAACCTCGCTCAACCACCCGCGCACGATTGATGTGCCCGGCCCGCTGGGGACCACCCGCGTCGAAATCGCCGACCATCGCGCACGCGTGGTGTCCGACCCCGGCCCGCGTCAGCTCTGTGTGCATCAGGGCTGGTTGAGCCGCGCCGGCCAAACGGCCATCTGCCTGCCCAATCAGGTCAGCGTGGAAATCGCTGGACGCGTAAAAAGCTATGACAGCCTTAACTATTAAACTCAATGCCAGCCCGGAAGATCACCGCATCGCACGCATGGCGGCGCTGGCGATCGGCCTGACCTTGATGGAAGCTGCGCTGCCCTCGCCGCTGCCCGGCGTCAAACCCGGGCTGGCTAATATCGTTACTCTGCTGGTACTGAAACAGCATGGCATGCGCACCGCAGCATGGGTCTCGGCTTTGCGGGTAATCGCCGGCAGCCTGCTGTTGGGCAGCTTCCTCACCCCCGGATTTTTTCTCAGTGCAGCCGGTGCAATTACCAGTCTGGCAGTATTGTGGCTGGCGCAGCACCTGCCTGAGCATTTGTTCGGCGCGGTCAGCCTGAGTGTCCTGGCTGCCTTTGCACACATTGCCGGGCAAATGGCGATTGTTTATTTCTGGCTGATTCCCACCGCTGGCGTGCTCTATCTGACGCCCGTATTTGCAGCGGCCGCATTGGTGTTTGGACTGGTCAACGGGCTGGTAGCTGCACACCTGCTGGCTACGCCCGTGCCGGTCACTATCTCCCGGGAGACTGCATGAATCCACCCCGTACCGTCACGCTTGCCCTGACCGGCGCGTCCGGCATGCCTTATGGCCTGCGCCTGCTGGAATGTCTGCTGCAGGCGGACATACAGGTTTATCTGCTGGCTTCCAGCGCCGCGCATATCGTTGCCAAACAGGAACTGGATCTTGCCCTGCCCGCGCGCACGGCTGAACTGGAATCCTTTCTCAGTCAGCGCTATCACGCCCAACCGGGCCAGCTGCGCGCATTTGGCCGCGAGGAATGGTTTGCGCCGGTCGCTTCCGGCTCGAATCCGGCGGATGCCATGGTGGTATGTCCTTGCACCATGGGCACGCTGGCGGCGATTGCCCAAGGCCTGGCCGACAACCTCATCGAGCGCGCTGCAGACGTCGCCATCAAGGAACAGCGCAAGCTGATCCTGGTGCCGCGTGAAACACCCTATTCCGCATTACATCTGGAAAACATGTTGAAGCTGGCGCGGCTCGGCGCAATCATCCTGCCGCCCAACCCCGGCTTCTACCATCATCCGCAAAGCATTGAGGATCTGGTGGATTTTGTGGTCGCGCGCATTCTCGACCATCTCCATATCCAGCATCAATTGATGGCGCGCTGGGGGGACGGGAAAGGTGACATGACTTGAATTGGTTCAAGAAAAACATACCCCTGATATTTGATCGGAAACATCACGTGCAAACCCTGGAAATCCCAATTTTTACCCTGAATACGGTGCTCTATCCGGACAGCCTACTGCCGCTGAAAATTTTCGAGCAACGCTACATGGACATGGCCAAAGCCTCCATGAAAGATCAATTGCCGTTTGGTGTATGCCTGATTCAGAGCGGCGAAGAAACCGGTGCGCCGGCGACGCCTCATGATGTCGGCACGCTGGCGCGTATCATCAGTTGGGATATGCCGCAGTTGGGAATATTGCACATTACGGCGCAGGGCGAGCAGCGCTTCTTGATCGAAAGCAGCCAAGCCGGCACCAATGGCCTGGTCAGCGCCCAGGTGAATCTGATCTCCCAGGAAGCCACCCAGCCAGTGCCGCCCGAATTTTCGGCGTGCCAGAATGTGCTGCGCCACATTATCGAAGAACTGGGTGAATCCCACTTTACGCCGTTGCAAATGGACGATGCCGCCTGGGTCGGCTTCCGGCTGGCCGAGACTCTGCCGATCAAGCCCTCCGCCAAACAGGATTTGCTGGAAATGAACGACAGCCTGATGCGCCTGAAAATATTGCTCGGTTTTCTCAAACACCAGGGTTTGGCAGAAGGCTGAATCACGCCCAATAACCGGTGCTCCGCAAGCACTGCAAAAGCTCGGCCCGCTATGGCCGGGGTTCGCTCTACAGGCTTTCCTCCTTGCGGTCACGACTCAATAAATCATCCACCACGGCACGCGGTGACACGCCTTCGTAGAGTATCTGGCACACTGCGCGGGCAATCGGCATGTCGACGTCCAGCGAGGTCGCCAATCGATCCACTTCGCGGGTGGTGGTAACGCCTTCCGCGATGTGACCGAGCGCGCGCAGAATAACCTCCAGGCTCTCTCCACCAGCCAGTCGCAAGCCAAGCTGGCGGTTGCGCGACAGGTCGCCGGTACAGGTCAGGATGAGATCGCCCATGCCGGTAAGCCCCATAAAGGTTTCCATCTGGCCGCCCAAGGCCAAACCGAGACGGCTGATTTCGGCCACACCACGGGTAATCAGCGCGGCACGGGCGTTATGGCCGAAATGCAACCCATCGGAAATACCGGCAGCGATGGCAATGACATTCTTCAATGCGCCACCCAGTTCAACGCCGATCACATCGTTGCTGGTATAGACGCGCAAACGGCCGCCATGCAGTGCAGCGGCCGCCTCTCGCAATGCCGACGTATCGCTTGCCGCCAGGGTAAGCGCTGTCGGTAGCCCGGTGGCGACTTCCTGAGCGAAGCTGGGGCCGGATAACACGCCGCGCGGCACATTATCTGGCAGTTCTTCCTGCGCTACCTGATGCGGCAGCTTCATGGTGCCGGTTTCAAAACCCTTGCAAACCCAAATCACCGGCACGCGCTGATTCAATCCCGGCAATTGTTTCAATACACTGCGAAATGCGCCACTGGGCGTTGCCACCAGAATCAGTCCTGCCTGCGCCACTGCAGCAGGCAGATCGGCGCTGAGGACAATCCGCTCAGGCAAGGTGATATCGGGCAGATAACGCGAATTGATGCGCGCCGCTTTCATGCCGGCAACCAGATCGGCATCGCGCGCCCACAGCGTGACTTCGTGACGGGAAGCAAGCGCCACCGCCAGCGCGGTACCCCAGGCACCCGCGCCGAGGATAGCGATATTCATACGCCCCACATCTGGTCGAGCTTGACGTAGCCGGTACTATTGTTGGGCAACAGTACGCGTGCCCAGCCACCGGGCAGGGTTGCCTGCCATTCCAGCATGACACCTTTTGCAGCGCGGGCGGCAAGGGGCGCGTTATCCTGCGCGGCGCTGCGTATATCGGCCTGCGCGGCGGTCACTACCAGCATGCGCTTGCTGGCAGCGGCCACTTTATCGGCCTCGATCCATGCCAGCGCACCACTGCTATCGCGTACTTTCAACCAGTTATCCACGCTTACCACCACATCTACCGGATAACCATTGCCGACCACAAACAGCTTCTTGGCCATGAGGGAAGGAGCGTCATATAAAATCGCCACCGGCGCGTCAACCGAGCGGTAATCGATCGCTTGCGCAGGCAGTGCGAACAATGCAGATAGCAGCAGTACCGGACGTAGCTGTTTCATATCAGTTGAGCGGCGTGCCCGGCGCCGGGGCTTGCTGCTGTTGCATGTACATGGCTTCAAAATTAACCGGATTGAGGATAACCGGCGGGAACCCGGCACGGCTCACCACATCCGAGATGGTCTCGCGCAAATAAGGGAAAACGATGTTCGGGCAGCCAATGCCCAGCACCGCATCCATCTGGTCGGCAGGCACATTTTCGATACGAAAAATTCCCGCCTGGGCAGTTTCCACCAGAAACATGATCTTTTCGCCAAGCTTGGCGGTAATGGTCGCCGTGAGCACGATTTCAAACACTCCGTCTCCCACATTGGTATTCTGCGTGGCAAGCTGCACGTCGATCTGTGGCGCTTCACGCTCGAGAAAAATTTGCGGCGCATTGGGCACCTCGACCGACATATCCTTGACGTAAAGTTTCTCGATGCCGAACACGGCTTGCTGCGGATCCTGCTCACTCATGGTCATTCCCTGATGGTCAAAGCGTTAATTTTAACCCGGCCGGGCTGCATTTGTGTGACCGGTTTACCGGTAATGCGTTCGATAGCGGTTGAATCTTTATCGCATCGCCGCTGTCTGTTGCTTCGGCAGCCATCAAACATCTCTCCGCAAAGGTATAAGAATATGGATTGGAACCATGAACTCCTGGACAGTATCGTCTGGCTTGGCAAGGCGTTTGCCATCAGCATGCTGGGCATGACGGCAGGCGTTGCGCTGCTCGGCAGCTTTACGGCCTGGGGACGGCAATTCCGTCGTCTTACCTGGGAATTTTTTAATCCTAAGCGCAAGCTTTGGCCACTCGCCGGTCTGGCGCTGATCGTGCTGATGACCCTGTTTTCAGTACGCATGAACGTGCTGTTTTCATTCTGGTATAACGGTTTTTATACCGCCATGCAGAAACTCGACGCCAAGGCATTCTGGTTCATGCTGCTGGTGTTCGCGATCCTGGCAACGGTACACGTGACGCGCACGCTGTTCAACTTTTATCTGCGCCAGGCATTCCTGATTCACTGGCGCGCATGGCTGACCGACAATCTGATCGAACGCTGGCTGGCGCACCAGGGCTATCATCGCAGCCAGTATGTCCCCAATGCGCCTGATAACCCGGACCAGCGTATCCAGCAGGACGTAGAGAGCTTTGTCAGCAGTTCGCTCGACCTGTCGATGGGCCTGCTGGATTCCGTAGTCTCGCTGTTTGCATTCACCATCATTCTATGGGGACTGTCGGGTGCGCTGGCGCTGTTTGGTTACGAGATTCCTCGCGCCATGGTTTTTCTGGTCTATATCTACGTCATTGTGGCCACCGTGTTTGCAGTATGGATCGGGCGCCCGCTGATCCGCCTCAGCTTCCTGAGTGAACAACTCAACGCCAACTTCCGCTACGCACTGATCCGCATGCGCGAATACGGAGAGAGCATCGCTTTCTTTCGCGGCGAAACCGTCGAGCGCGGCAATCTGCTGACCCGTTTTGCCGGTGTCATCCACAATATGTGGGCGATCGTTTATCGCTCGCTTAAATTCCAGGGTTTCAACCTCGCCATCAGCCAGACTGCCGTCGTGTTTCCGTTTATCGTTCAGGCGCCGCGCCTGCTCAGCAAGCAGATTACGCTGGGGGACATGATGCAGACCGCACAGGCCTTCGGCCAGGTGCAGGACGCGCTGTCCTTTCTGCGCAGTTCATACGACTCATTCGCCAGTTATCGCGCCGTACTGATTCGCCTGACCGGCTTTCTCGACAGCATGGATGCCGCCGCTCTGCTCCCCTCCGCGCATATCGTACCCAGCCAGCACAACGTCACCATTGAAGCGCTCACGGTGCGCACCCCGACACAAGTTGCGCTGGTGGAAAACCTCAACCTCAGCCTGACCGCCAACACCGCACTGCTGATACGCGGCCGCTCGGGCATCGGCAAAACCACCCTGTTACGCGCAGTCGCCGGTCTGTGGCCTTATGTGGACGGCAATGTGACGCGCCCGGTTGAACAGCAGGCGCTATTTCTGCCGCAAAAACCCTACCTGCCGCTCGGTAGCTTGCGCGGTGCGTTGTATTACCCGGCCAGCCCGGTGATGGGTGAGCAGGCCGCGCATGTGCTGCAACAATGTCATCTGGGTCATCTTGCCGCACGGCTCGACGAAACTGCGGACTGGGGCAGCATCCTGTCGCTGGGCGAGCAGCAGCGCCTGGCTATCGGACGCACCCTGCTGGGGCAACCGCAGGTGGTATTTCTGGACGAAGCCAGCTCGGCCATGGACGAAGGCCTCGAACACACCATGTACCGGCTGTTGCGCGAGGCATTGCCCGGATCGATTCTGGTCAGCGTAGGCCACCGCAGCAGCTTGCTGGAATTCCATACTCAGGAATTAACGCTGCTGGGTGAGGGCAAGTGGCAACTCAACTCATTGCCTTTGTGAAAAATTCCCCCGCAAGGGGCCCTAATCAGGAACTTCCAAACTGGGGGGCTGCTTGATCGCATTTGATTCACCCAGACCTGCCTGAGGGGGCGGTGGGGCGGGCTGGGGCGATGCCGGATGCTGTTCGGTACGATCAATCCCGGCGCGGACACGCGGCAAGCATTCCGGATATTCTCGCTGCACAAAATCGATCAACGCCTCGCGCACACGACAAGACAAATCCCATCTGCGCGACGCATCTGCCGCACTGATCAGCGCCCGCACCTGCATGGCATGTTCGTTGCTATCGACAACCTGAATCAGGGACACACGCTGGTCCCATTCCGGTGCTGACTGACATACCCGCAGCAATTCAGCGCGCAAAGGCGCCAACGGCAAGCGATAATCAAACCAGAAAAATATCGTACCGAGCAGCTCTGAGGTGGCGCGCGTCCAGTTTTCGAACGGGTGTTCGATTACCCATTGCAATGGCACGATCAGGCGCCGTTCATCCCATATTTTCACCACCACATAACTCGACGTGATCTCCTCGATGCGGCCCCATTCGTTTTCCATGATGACCACATCGTCGAGCCGGATCGGCTGGGTCAGCGCAATCTGCAAACCGGCAATGAGATTACCCAGCACCGGACGGGCGGCAATGCCGGCGGCGATACCAGCCACACCGGCCGACGCCAATAGACTGGCGCCAATCTGACGCATGCCTGGCAATACCATCAATGCCGAAGCCAGACCGATCAGCAAAACAAAAAACATCACCGTGCGTGCCAGAACCCGGGCTTGGGTCTGTATTTTCCGGGCCTGGATATTGTCGCTGACATCGGTCGGGTTAAGCCGCAGTACGGCTTCTCCCACACCGGCAATGGCACTCATCACCAGCCAGGTAATCGACAGCGTCAATAAAATCGCTACCAGATCGCTGAACATGGCTTGATGCCGCAATCCTTCCAGCGCAGCGGGCAGGGCCAGTTTCAGCGCCAGCAAGGGCAGCACCAGCCTGGCAGGGTGCGCCGTGTAATCCACCACCACACCCGCCACCGCGCTGGCGCGCGTAACCCGGCGCAGCGTCGCGTAAATGACCGTATATACGATCAGCATCGCAACCACGGCACCTATCGTTACCAGCACGAAGGTCAGCCAAGGATAAGCCTGGATGCCCCTTAATAAATAGGTCAGCTGCATTTTCCCCCCGGAATTTCTGTAGGCACAGCAATTTAGTGTACCGGATGGGTCAGCAGTTCACCGCCAAAGGGATTGGAGGTTGAATACGGTGCCCCATACAGGCTCAATCCTGGCTGCTCCTGTCCCAAACATACCTGCCCGGACGCGTTTGTCCTACCGATCGTTAGTAGGCATAATAAATCCACAAACTCGCCAAAATACGACCCTAGTGATCCTACCGCCTGGCATACAGCCCGCATCCGGCAACTTTATTCCCCACGGTATCGCCATACTGCTTGCCGGCGCGACCACATCCACACTATGGTCATTCACTACTACCCTACTATTGGCGTTGCTGGTGACGCCAGCCCTGGCTACCGGTAATGCGCCTTTCGGGCAGGCGAAAGTACCTACCCGTACCGCCATCACCGTGGTCATGGACGATAACTACCCACCTTATGTGTTTCGGGATGCCGATGGCACGCTTACCGGATATCTGATCGACAGCTGGGCGCTGTGGGAGAAAAAAACCGGCGTTCATGTCAATCTGCTCGCCACCGATTGGAAAACCGCCCAGCAACGCATGATGACGCGTCACGCCGATGTGATCGATACTGTCTTCCGCACACCGGAACGGGAACGCACCCTGGATTTCACACCGCCTTATGAGCAGATTCCGGTGGCCATTTATGCTTATTCGCACATCGGTGGCATCACCGACCTGAATACGCTGCGCGGTTTTATGGTCGGCGTAAAAGTCGGCGATGCCTGCGTTGATAAACTGGAAGCCGCCGGAATCAGGGATCTGCAACCCTATGCCAGCTATGCCGCGTTGATTGATGCAGCGGTCGCAAAAAAAGTCAGGGTATTCTGCATGGACGAACCTCCGGCAAATTATCTGCTATATCACGCGCAGGCCGAACATGAGTTCAACAAGGCATTCCGCTTGTATACCGGCCAGTTCCATCGCGCAGTCCATAAAGGCGATACCGCAACATTAGCCCTGGTTGAACGCGGTTTCGCCGCCTTCACGCCCGCAGAACGACTGGCGCTGCACGACAAGTGGATGGGTAGCAGGCTGGGCGCTTCGGGCTATGGCCGCTATGTGGGCTATGCCCTGCTGGGGATGGCCCTCATTGGCGGCGTGCTGGTGTTATGGATTTTCACCCTGCGACGCGTCGTCAAGCAACACACGGCGCAACTGGAAATAGAACGCACTCACCTGCAGGTATTGATCAAAAGTATCCCCGACCTGATCTGGCTGAAAAATCCGGATGGCGTATATCTCTCTTGCAACCCGATGGTTGAACGCCTCTTTGGTGCCTCAGAAGCGGAGATCATCGGCAAGACCGATTATGATTTCGCCGACAAGACATTGGCAGATTCATTTCGCGAACACGACCGTGAAGCCCTCGCGGCAAACAGACCCAGGATCAACGAGGAGTGGCTGCATTTTGCTGCCGACAATTCTGAAGGCCTGTTTGAAACCATTAAAACCTCTATCCGCGATGTCAAAGGCAAACCGATTGGCGTGCTGGGGATTGCCCGCGACATCACCGAACGCAAAGCAGCCGAAATAAAAATCCGGCGATTGACCTGGCTTTATGCTGCATTGAGCCAATGCAATCAGGCCATCGTGCACAGCACTACGGCCGAAGAACTCTATCCGCAGATTTGCCGGGCTGCAGTGCAATTCGGCGGCATGAAAATGGCCTGGATCGGCATTGTGGACAGGCAAAGCCTGCAAGTAGTCCCGGTTGCCTTTTACGGCGACGAGAATAAGTATCTCGAAACAATCCGGATTTCCGTGGATGCCGACAGCCCTTTCGGGCGTGGCCCCACCGGGACCGCCATCCGCGAAGACCGGCCGTTCTGGTGTCAGGATTTTCTGAATGATCCATATACAGCTCCCTGGCATGAACATGCGGCACGCTCGGGCTGGAGAAGTGTGGCCTCCTTGCCCTTGCATCGCAATGGCACCCCCATCGGCGCCATTAGTTTTTATGTCGACACGCTCAATGCGTTTGACGAAGAGGTTCGCAATCTGCTGCTGGAACTGGCCATTGATATCGATTTCGCGCTGGACAATCTTGACCGCGCAGCGGAACACAAACGTGTCGAGAAAGGGCGAGATGAGGCACTGGATCGTTTACAGAAAATTGCCAGCCGGGTACCCGGTGTAGTCTATCAATACAAACAATTCTGCGATGGCCGCTCCTGCTTTCCGTTTGCCAGCGAAGCCTTCCATCAAATATTCCGTATCCACCCGGAAGCGGTGCGTGAGGATGCCTCGCAAGTATGGACGCTCCTCCACCCGGATGATCTTGGCGTTGTGGCAGGCTCTATCCATGAATCCGCGCGTGACCTGACGCCATGGCACCAGGAATTCAGGGTGCAATTTGATGATGGCACGATACGTTGGCTCTACAGCAATGCCGTGCCGCAACGGGAAGCAGACGAGTCAGTGCTGTGGCACGGATTCATCTCCGACATTACCGAACGCAAGCAAACCGAAGAACACATCCAGTGGCTGGCGCATTTCGATTTGCTCACCGGGCTACCCAACCGGCCGCTGCTCAATGATCGCATCAAGTCCGCCATCAGCATGGCACAGCGCAACCATACCCAGCTGGCAGTGCTGTTCCTCGACCTTGATCACTTCAAGAACGTCAATGACACGCTCGGTCACCATGCAGGCGACCAATTGCTGATCGAGGTGGCAAACCGCCTGCAACAAGTGGTTCGTGATGAAGACACGGTTTCGCGCCTGGGGGGCGACGAATTTGTGCTGCTGCTGCCGGGTACAGATGCCAAAGGGGCTGCCCATGTGGCCGGAAAACTTCTGCAGGCGGTCGCTCAAAGCTATCAAATAGAACAACACGAATTGACTGTGACCCCATCCATCGGTGTTGCCCTGTATCCGGGCGACGGAGAAGATTTTGAAATCCTGTGCAGGCGTGCCGACATTGCCATGTATCGCGCCAAGCGCGACGGGCGCAATAATTTCCGCTTTTTCACTTCGGAAATGCAGGCAAGTTCGGCACGCAACATGCAGCTTGAAAATGCCTTGCGCAGGGCGCTGGAACGCGATCAGCTGTATTTGCATTATCAGCCGCAGATGGGCTTGCCGGACGGGCGCATTGTCGGCGCGGAAGCGTTGTTACGCTGGAAACATCCAGAATTGGGGGTTATTTCCACTGCAGAATTTATCCCGATTGCAGAAGACAGTGGCCTTATTCTGCCGATTGGCGAATGGGTCCTGCGCAGTGCAACCGCTCAACTGAAACGCTGGATCGACAATGGCATGGAACCCATGGTGGTTGCCGTCAATCTTTCCGCGGTCCAGTTTCACAATACCGATTTGCCGCAGTTGATTACGCAAATTCTTGAGGAAGCCGATCTGCCCGCGCAGTATCTGGAGCTTGAGTTAACCGAAGGGGTTGCCATGGATGATCCGCTCGCGGCCATTGCGGTAATGGACAAGCTGCATGAACGCGGCATCCGCATGTCCATCGACGATTTTGGTACCGGCTATTCTTCGCTCAGCTACCTCAAGCGCTTGCAGGTCTACAAAATCAAGATCGACCAGTCCTTCGTGCGCGACATTACGATAGACAAGGAAGACAAAGCCATTGTCGACGCAATTATCAGCCTGGCCAGAAGCCTCGGTTTGAAAACCATCGCCGAAGGCGTGGAAACCAGGCAGCAACTGGACTTTCTGCGTGATAAGGGGTGTCATGAAATACAAGGTTATTACTACAGCAAACCACTGCCAGCCGATGAGTTCGAAGCCTTTGTGCGCGCCCAGGCGCGCAACTGATCTCCGTCACGCCGGCTCTCAAGCCGGTTCCAGCTTGGCATATTCGAGTGCCAGCCACTTCATCCCGTTCGCGCCGCCGAAATTGATTTGCACGCGCGTGTCGTCGCCCTGCCCTTCCACGTTGACCACCACACCCACGCCGAATTTGGCATGGCGCACATTCATGCCGATACGCCAGGGTGAAGTATTGGCCGATCGCATTGCCGAAGCAGGCACCGCGTAGCCAGGGTAAGTACTGGCGGCGCTGGATGCGCGCTTGGCATTAACCAGCTTCAACAATGCCGGCGGTAATTCGCCGATAAAGCGCGACACGATGCCATAGCGCGTTTGCCCATGCAGCATGCGGCTTTGCGCATGGCTTAAATACAGTCTGCGGCGCGCGCGGGTGATCGCCACATACATCAGGCGGCGCTCTTCCTCGATGCCGTCCTGCTCGTTCATGGACTGCTCGTGCGGGAACAAGCCCTCTTCCAGCCCGCCCAGGAACACCGCATGGAATTCCAGCCCCTTGGCGGCGTGCACGGTCATCAGTTGCAGCGCATCGGTGCCCGCGCCAGCCTGGTGGTCGCCCGCTTCCAGCGCGGCGTGAGCAAGAAAGCTCGCCAGCGGACCGCCGACTTCGTCTAGTTCGGCCATCGCCTCAGGGTCGTTGGTGTATACAGTAGCCGCGTTAATCAGTTCGTTGAGGTTTTCCAGCCGGTCGGCGCCTTCTTTTTCGGCCAGATAATGCGCCGCCAGGCCGCTGGCATGCAGCATGTGTTCGATCACTTCCGGCAGCGGCAGTCCCTGCGTCGCGTCCTGCATGGCCTGCATCAAGGCGACGAAGCCGGGCAAGCCTTTGGCGCTGTCCTTGCTGGCGTCGGCCTTGGCGCGCGCGGCCTGCCACAGGCTCATCCCGCCTACCTGGGCAGCGTCGGCCAATTGTTCCAGCGTGCGTGCGCCGATACCGCGAGTAGGAAAATTCACCACGCGGCTGAACGCACCGTCGTCATCCGGGTTGGCCAGCAGGCGCAGATAAGCCAGCGCATGCTTGACTTCCTGGCGCTCGAAAAAACGTAGACCGCCGTACACGCGATACGCCACCCCGGCGCTGAACAGCGCATGTTCCAGCACGCGCGACTGGGCGTTGGACCGATACAGCAGCGCCATATCCACCAGCGCCGTGCCTTCGCGCTGCAGCGCCTTGACTTCCTCGACGATGAAGCCGGCTTCTTCCTGATCGTTGTATGCCTCGAATACGCGGATCGGTTCACCGCTGCCCTCCGCGGTCCACAAATTCTTGCCGAGACGCGACTGATTCTGCGTGATAAGGGCGTTGGCGGCGTCGAGAATATTGCCGTGGCTGCGGTAGTTCTGTTCCAGCTTGATCACGTTATCGCCAGCGTAATCGCGCTGGAATTCATTCATGTTGCCGGTATGCGCGCCACGGAAAGCATAGATCGACTGGTCGTCGTCACCCACCGCCATCAGCACAGATTGTGCGCCAGCAAACTGTTTCAACCAGCGGTATTGCAGGCGGTTGGTGTCCTGAAACTCATCCACCAGAATATGGCGGAAACGCTCCTGATAATGCGCACGCAGCACATCGTTGCGCGCCAGCAGTTCGTAGGAGCGCAGCAGCAGTTCCGGGAAATCGACCACGCCTTCGCGGTTGCACTGCTCGTCGTAGGCCGCGTAAAACTCCACCAGACGCCGCGTGTAAGGGTCGAACACCTCGATTTGCTGGGGACGCAGGCCGGCTTCCTTGTTGCCGCTGATAAAATATTGCACCTTCTTCGGCTCGAATTTTTCGGTATCCACGTTCAGCGCCTTGAGCAGGCGTTTGACTGCGGAAAGCTGATCCGAGGTATCCAGAATCTGGAACAGCTGCGGCAACCCCGCCTCGCGATGGTGGGTACGCAGCAAACGGTTGGACAAACCATGGAAAGTGCCAGCCCACATGCCGCGCGTATTGATCGGCAACATGGCCGTCAGGCGCGTCAGCATTTCCTTGGCGGCCTTGTTGGTAAAGGTCACCGCCAGAATGCCCAGTGGCGAAACCTGTCCGGTTTGAATCAGCCAGGCGATGCGTGTGGTCAGTACGCGCGTCTTGCCGCTGCCGGCGCCGGCCAGAATCAGCGCGGACTGGCCCGGCAGAGTCACGGCGGCAAGTTGCTCTGGGTTGAGCCCGTCGAGTAGGGAGGTCATGTTAGACTTTCGGATGGCGATTATTTCAAAAAATCCGTGCGGCGCACGATTCAATTGAGTGCCGCGCACACTTTTCATATTCATTCAGTAAGCAAGGATTATATATGCCCAGGCAACTCGGCTGTTTTATTAAAGAAGCACGCAGCCATATCGAAGAGTGGGATGCCGAATCCGCCCATGAAAATCTGCAAGCCGGCGATGTGCTGGTGGTCGATGTGCGCGAAGCCGACGAATTCCGGCAAGGGCACGTACAGGGCGCGATCAACATCCCGCGCGGCCTGCTCGAAGGCGCCGCCGACCCGGGCTACAAGCACCGCGACCCGCGCCTGTGCAACGCCCGCGACAAAACCATCCTGCTCTACTGCCAGGCCGGCGGACGCTCGGCGATGGCGACGTGGGTGTTGAAGCAAATGGGTTTTGAGCACGTCTACAATATGGCCGGCGGACTGGAATGCTGGGAAGCCGAAGGCCTGGAACTGGAACTGGAGCCATAACATGCTGCGTATTCTGTATTTCGGTCATCTGGTCGATGCGCTCGACAGCGTCGCTGAAGATTTCGAGCTGCCGCAAACCCAAACCAGCGTGGCTGACCTGTGCGCCATCCTGGCCGAGCGCGGGGCTGTCTGGCATGAGGCACTGGTCGGCAACAAGTCGCTCAAAATCACCGTCAATAAACAGTTTGTCGATGCCGACAGCCTGCTCAAGGACGGTGACGAAGTCGCCTTTGTCGCTTTCATGGTGGGCTGAACATGGGCTCAGGCATGGGCATGGCATCGGATCTGCAATGGCTGCAACTGGCCCTCACCGGACTCATGGTTGCCGCACTGCCGCTGAGTTACGCCTGGGTCAAGGGCCGCCGCAACCGCTACCGCCAGGTGGTGTGGCTGACGCTGTTCCTCACCTTCGACCTGATCCTGTTCGGCGGCTTTACTCGCCTCACCGACTCGGGGCTCGGTTGCCCGGACTGGCCCGGCTGCTATGGCACCGCCAATCCCTTCCTTGCCCATGCCCACATCAGCGCTGCCCAGGCGCTGATGCCCAGCGGCCCGGTCACCTGGACCAAAGCCTGGATCGAGATGATCCATCGCTACCTGGCGATGATGGTCGGCGTATTGATAATTGCACTGACGGCGCTGGGCTGGTTCAAGCGGCGCGAACTGCACCAATCGCCGTGGCCGGCCACCGCGCTGTTTGTACTGGTGTGCGTGCAAGGCGCATTCGGCGCGTGGACGGTCACGCTCAAACTGCAGCCGGTCATTGTCACCCTGCACCTGCTGCTCGGGCTGACGCTGCTGGCGTCGCTGGCCTGGCTGGCCGCACGCACCCAGCCGGCAGCTTCGCACGACGCTGCAGTCAGCCGATTCACCCCGTGGATCGCGCTCGGTATCGCGTTGCTTGCAGTGCAGATCGCCCTCGGCGGCTGGGTGAGCACTAACTACGCAGTGCTCGCCTGCACCGATTTCCCGTTATGCAACGGCCAGCTGATCCCGACTATGGACTTCCAGCACGGTTTCACCCTGTGGCGCGCACTCGGCAAAACCGCCAGCGGCGCGCTGCTCAGCCATGACGCGCTGGTCGCCATCCACTGGACACATCGGGTATTTGCCGTCGTCGTCATCGCTTACCTCGGCTGGCTCGGCCTGCGCGCCCGCCGCAGCCTGACACTCAACCGGCCCGCCCTCATATTGCTGGCGCTGATCACTCTGCAATTCGCCACCGGATTATCCAACATCCTGCTGCAATGGCCGCTTCCTATCGCCGTCGCCCACAACGGCGGCGCAGCGGCGCTGCTGGTGACGCTGGTGTTCATGCTGGCGTGGAGCGGCCCTGATGCAAGCCGACGGACATCGGAGAACATCAAGGATCGGATGCACCTATGAAAGAGGCATCGTGAAGGACTACATTCGTGCCGGAAACGGTCAGTCAGCGTGATGACCATGAAGGTCTGCTGCTCGGCCTGACCGGCCATTCGACCGGTGGCCCGTGCCGGTCAGCAATGCATCGGTTAACAGCCGCTCAACCGCAGATTGCGACGAGCGGCAACTCTCCAAACCCTTGAACACGTATTGCCGACTCCTTGTGGCTACTCCCCGCTGAAAAATAGCTCCAGTTCAAAGCCCACCTTCAGGTGCGTTTGAGGCAATGCATGCCTTTGCGATAGAAAAATTTTGGAACGGGTCAAACTCATCTGCAACGAGTTGTTGGGTATCAATCATAGACCTCGGCACCTTCTTGGAGATACTCGAGACCGGAACGCATAAACCAATCTGACTCCCCATCCATCCAAATTGCATTTGAATGCATCGGCTTCGTAGCCGCTGCCTATAAACCACTAGACAAGATTTCTGCCGCGTTCGGTCAACACAACTTCTTCACTGAGTTTCTGAGCCAAATCTAACAAAAAGAATAAGGCTGGTTTTGCGACTAGCCTTATTTTTATGCCAAGAATTCTCTGAGTCTCGTTGATAGCTGTTCTTGCTCTTTAAGCTCACACTCCCAAACCACGAGAGTTTTCCAACCAAGGTTGGATAGGGCTGTTTGGTTGGTGCCGTCTCTCTCCTTATTTCGACTGATTTTTGAAAGCCAATAATCTTGATTTGACTTTGGCTTTCGGGCGCCTTTCTTGCAGTCATGTCCATGCCAAAAGCAACCATTTATAATGATCGCTTTATGACGACCAATATAGGCAATGTCTGGCGTTCCAGGCAAGTCCCTTCTATGTAAGCGATAGCCTGGGTATCCTAATGATCGAAGGATATTGCGCACAATGATTTCGGGTTTCGTGTCTTTCCCACGAATGCGACGCATATTTTCACTGCGGCTGATGGCCATAAGCTTAACCTCGGACATATGGAGGACATGCTACACGCCTCGGCTCCGTTGTTGCGAAACTAAGACACTAGTACAAGGCGGATCTTCGCCATGCCCTCAGAGGCTGGACATTCGTACAGCAAAAAATTTCTGGCATCGACCATTTTTGTGGCATGATACGGCTTGATACGGTTCGCACCCACGACGCACGCCAACAGAAGATCAATACATATGAACTTGAACCAAGCCGCGCAGGCCATCGGAGTGTCTGCAGTGACGCTCAAGCGATGGCTCATCAGCGGAAAAGTGAAAGACGTTGACCGCGACAGGAACAACTGGCGAGTCTTTACCGCTGCCGATATTGAACGAATCAAGCAGTATGCCTCTAAGGATTCCGACAACTCGGCACCCAGCACAAGTTCAGTACCGCTAGATCGTTCGATCTACTCCGCAGCATCATTCTTCACCGGGATCGGTGGGTTTGACATCGGCTTTGAGTCAGCAGGTTTCTCAATCTCAATGCAGTGTGAGGTTGAGCCCTTCTGTCAGACCCTTCTCAGAAAGCACTGGCCTAGCGTTCCCCTCCACCCTGACATTACGAAATTAAAAAATGACGACATCCCAAAATCCGACGTTTGGGTCGGAGGCTTCCCGTGTCAAGACCTCTCTCTTGCTCGAATGGGTAAAAGAGATGGACTTAGAGGGAGCAAGTCCGGACTGTTTTATGAGTTTGCTAGATTGGTTGGAGCAGGCAAGCCCAGAGTTGTTCTTCTCGAAAACGTTGCGGGCCTACTCAGCGCCCACGGAGGAAAAGATTTTGGGATCGTGCTCTCAACGCTGGCCGAGCTCGGGTATTCTGTCGGATGGCGTACTTTTAACAGCAAACACTTCGGAGTTCCCCAATCACGGCAAAGGGTCTACGTTGTCGGATGTCGTGGAGACGGGCGAGGTCCAGGAGAAATACTTTTTGAGTCCGAATGCAGCAAAGGGCATCATCCGAAGGGCGGATCGCATGGGAAGGAATCTGCGGCCTCATTTCAGGATATCGTTGGAGATACTAGCGGCGAAGGCCCCGTAATTCAGGCTCTTGCCTATTGCCTCTACGCGACCTCTGCGCGGCATACGGGGACAGACTGGAGCCGCAACTATGTTTGCTATCCCAAGATTGGCAAGGTTCGTCGTCTGATTCCTGCTGAATGCGAAGGAGTTATGGCCTTCCCGAAGGGCTGGACGATTCCCGCGCAAACAACGTTGAGTGCTGATGACCTGGACTCAGCTAGGTACCACGCCCTTGGAAATGCTGTCACTCCGCCCGTTGCGGAGTGGCTTGCTCTGCGGATCAGGCAATATCTGGAATCTCGTGATTTCCCTGAAGCAGATCAGAAGTTCAATGCTTCGTTGTACACCTTGAGGAACGAGGGGTTGGGCCAGTTGGCGCTGTCCTTCGGCAATAAGGAGGTTGAAACTACGCCTTGAATATCTTTGAGTCCGTCCAGTTTGAGAAGACCGGCGGACTCAGCAGCCAGCGCTGCTGCCGATAGAGCAATCCCATAGCTTGATGTCGGGGTGTCATAGCTCAACTGCAAGATGCCAGCGTCAAATGCCCAGTGACAGAGCTTACTTAAGCAAAGTCCGTTGCTGACGGCGTTCAAGTTGTACTCTGCCCACGGAAGAATATGGGCAGCATCTACACCAGAACTTCCAGTCACTGGGGTTTTGGGTAGCCGCATTCCAGTGAACAGGCAGGTGTGGCTGTATGCCTGACGAACCTCGGTACTAAACTTAGTTCCCGCTGCACCACGCAGCGCGACCTGCTGCCAAACCTTAATTCTGTTTCTTGCGGCTTCCTTCAACTCTTCAAGATTCTCTTCCCCAAGGGCCATCGCCTCTTCGGTTTCAGTGGCGTGAACGCCAAGCCACATTAGCTCATCAAGATTGGGTAGCTTGAGGTCTTTGGTAATGTGACGAAGAGGATCATCAGGTTCAATATTTGCCAGCCGTATTGATTCGGCGACACCAATCACTGCTTTAACATCGTGACTGTTAAAAGCATTCCTGTGTTGAACGACCGCACTGGCAAGAGCAGAACTCTGCTTAGAAGCAGCATCCCAACAAGCCATGACAATGCGCAAGCGTTCAATTACATCAAGCCGAACAGAATCGAACGATGAGTTAGAAAGAACCGCCTGGGTTGGCGAAACAACTATCTCGGTATTTGATAGTTCCACCACATCAAATGGAATGGACATCACGGAGAAATTGTCTTTGTATATTTGAAGCTTGCCTCCCGGTGTTGCACCGATTTCTCTCTTAGGCTTGGGCAGCAAAAGAATTGCAGCCAAGATCAGATAGACATGTGAATCGGAGTGCGGATCAAGAAGTCTGATACGAGGCTTGCCTTGGGTATGGCGAACAAAGTTATTGGTTGGGAATCTGAACCCTGGAAGCAGTTCTAAAACAATCTCACGGTCGAATACGTCATGAACACGTATAGCCTCATGGCTCCCTGCCACTTCGTACTCACCTCTGCCTCCACTTGTTCTCAGTGCGATTCGCATCCGTCACCACGTATCAGTAAAATTGATGTTCGCTTGTAATAGTACGACAACTGCTGTCGCAGTTGCCATTTTGGGGAAGCTCTTCTATTCAGAGCCGGTAGAATGCTGAAGCCATAGATCGCGGTGTCGCCATGAAGCAAACCACCTTCGCCTCACTGACTGGCACCTAGAATAACCTTGAATCCTACCACACACGTCCGCCCTGCGCACTCAACGGACTTAGCGCGACGCGATCGACCTCGGCCGCAAGCGCTGCAAAGTCGATGTGCGACAAGATCTTTGCAAGCGGGTCGCCCAGCGCGTCGATCTTCTTGCGGTGGTGTTTGTCGGCCAACAGGTCGGTCTTGATTGCGCTACGCGGTTTCGCCGGGGCGGGCGAGAGCAGGTTTCAGAACATTGTAATTTTACCGAGGGCGTGTGATCGGAGGTTTTTCGAGGAGCCCTGTATTATGAATAGGCTAGTCCGAGGCGATGGGTCATCGACTGATCCTCGCTGTACTGCTGCCACTCAGCTGTCAGAGTTTGGACGGCAGCTATGGCCGAGAGGCAGACATCCGATGTAGTCCTCTGACTGACCACATCGATTCGGAATCAGTCGTCCCCACTCTCTTCAACTCAGACACATCTCCAGACAATCCAGCGAACGTTTTACAGCAAATTCCACCAAAAAAGCCAGGTGAACCCGGTTTTTCATTGCCGCGATGAATCAAGTCAAACAGGCTTTCTTCCTGACAGCAATCATGCCTTCGATCATCGGCCCGATGATCAGCTCCATCGAGTAATCATCTTGCTGCCGTCAGCGCGTGTCATCCACTCGCTAGGCCAAGTCAGCGAGTGGCGCTACGCGCTGAAGGCGATCCGCTGCGGCAACGGCCGGAATACATCAGCGCCATCACGCTGGCATGGGAAAAAAGCCGCGTCCACATCGGTTTTATTCAGTCCTGCAATCCGCATCAGAAGCTTATGTGCCGTGCCATTTGTTCAACTCAATTGATGAGCCTCAGGACTTTGCCACGGGTTGACGCTGCTCTTGCAATCACGAACGCCACCCGTTGTGTTTAATCGTGAATCCGCCCGACGAGGGTGGCCGCGCTGAATATGTCTTTAGTCATGATCAGCTCACGCGCGGCCTCGATTTGACCCCAGGTATTCCACAACAGCACGCCGCGCACGCGTCCGGCCTTGAGGTAATACACAACGCCTTGACGGTTCGGTTCCTTCCAGTCCTCGACGATATCCATGTCGGCGCCGAATTCGCCGACGGCTTCGTACCCCAGGTCGAAAAGATCGGAATAAAAGTAAGGCAGGTGCTCATACTTTTCCGAACTACCGGCCATATTACGTCCAGCCATCGCGCCCATGGTATTGGCGTTATCCTCGTGTTCGACGCGTCGACGCACGTCGAGCGCCGGGCTGTAAAAATTCGCGGCATCGCCGGCAGCGAAAATATCGGGGGGTGCTGCACGCAATTGCTCGTCGACGACGATTCCGTTGTCTATCCCGAGACCAAGCGATTTCGCCAGGCCAACCTCGGTTTCAATACCAATACCGGCCACGACGGCGTCCGCGGACAAGGATTTTCCGCTCTCGGTATTGGCAATGAAACGCATGCCTGTTTTCTCGAGAGAGCGGATTTTCTCACCGGCCAGTACGTCGACACCCTTCTCGTGGAAATAATCGTTGAGAAATTTTGAGAGCCTGGGCGGATAGATGCGCGCACCAATGCCGCTGCCGGGAAAGATCATGGTCACTTTGCAGCCGCTAATAGCCAGCGCGGCGGCGATCTCCGAACCGATGAATCCGCCGCCAATGACGATGAATTCCGATTTTCGATCGGCAAGCACGCGCAGACGCTGGTAATCGTCGAACGTCCGAAAATAGATGACATCGTCAGGTGCTGATGACAGACGCCGCGAGGTGCCGCCGGTCGCCAGCAACAGCTTCTCATAGTGGTAGACTACGCCGCGATTGTCCGTGACGGTGTGCTGTGCGGCATCGCCGGTAACTGCGCGCGTGTCCAGAAAAAGATCGACCCCGGCCTGCTCGGTTTTGCGCCAGATGGTGTCAGGCGGATCTCCGGTCCACAATTTCTTCGATAACGGAGGGCGATCATACGGTGGGTGTTTTTCGTCGCACAGTACGGCGATGGTTCCGTCCTTATCGCGTTCGCGGATACCGCGCACGGCGGCATCCGCAGTCATGCCACCGCCGACAATGAGATATCTGTAATCTTTCATCATGGTTGGTATTACTCCTCTGTGCTTTTTAGCCAATGTTTAAAACCGCAGTATGGCCGGATAAATCTACCGCGATACTCGGGCAGACTGGCATGACGATTCTTGTTGAGCACCGCGCGGCGGTAAATTCTCATGGTCCGACCGACCCACTCCAGCGTTGACACCGGCCATCACGTCGCAAGCGAAAACCGGCACGCCCACACCCGTCACGGTTAAGTATAGAAGGCCATTTCAGGAAACGGAATTTAAAGTTCGCCAAGCGCGCGTAGAGGCCGGAATTCAGCGGTGCAGCGCTGACACGGATACGCCGAGGTCTTAGCCACGCCCCGAGGTGGTACGCGGTTGGTCAGCAGCTTTTTGGCCGATTCGGTGTTGCTATCGGTCAGCTGCCAGCGCTGCGTGTATGCTTCGCCCTGCATGGATCGTTTCATGTTCATCTCGATCCAATGTTTCTACATTGGATTTGACACATCATGGCCATGATTTGCTTACAGAATGGCGCGGTGCTTTCACATAACTTCGATCGAAACCGGTCACACTCCCATGCTGCAATTTAAGCACGCCTGTGGGCAAGCAAAGAATGCTGTATAGCTTTCTTCATCCCGGTAAAAGCCGGGCAAGCCCGGCTTTTACCGGGATGGATCAAGCCAATCAGGGCTTTTTCTTGGCGGCGATCATGTCTTCGATCATCGGCCCGAGGATCAGCTCCATCGAGTAGCCCATCTTGCTGCCGGGCACCACCAGGGTGTTGGCGCGCGACATGAAAGAGTTGGGGATCATGTTGATCAGGTAGGGGAAATCGACGCCCTTGTGCTCGCTGAAACGGATGATGACCAGGCTCTCGTCCGGTGTCGGGATATCGCGGGCGATGAATGGATTGGAGGTATCCACCGTCGGCACGCGCTGGAAATTGACGTGGGTGCGGGAAAACTGCGGGGTGATGTAGTTCACGTAGTCCGGCATGCGGCGCATGATGGTATCGACGATGACTTCGGCGGAGTAGCCGCGTTCGGCCGCGTCGCGGTGGATTTTCTGGATCCATTCCAGGTTGACCACCGGCACCACGCCCACGCCCAGATCCACATGTTTCGATACATCCACCTTGCCATGCGAAACCAGGCCGTGCAGGCCTTCATAAAACAACAGATCGGTGCCGCTGGGGACCTCTTCCCACGGGGTGAATTCACCGGCGCACAGCTTGGTGCCGAGACGTTTGTTGTGTTGCGCAGCTTCTTCATCGCTGTGCAGGTAATAGCGTTTCTTGCCCTTGCCGTTTTTGCCGTAGCTTTTGAACAGCTCTTCCAGCTTGTCGAAGTGGTTGGATTCCGGGCCGAAATGGCTGAAATGATTGTTGCCGGCGGTTTCGGCCTTTTTCATCGCCACCTTGAATTCAGTGCGGCTCAAGGCGTGAAAACTGTCGCCCTCGATGACCGCAGAGCTGATATTTTCGCGGTGAAAAATGTGCTCGAACGCGCGCTTGACGGTGGTGGTGCCTGCGCCGGAAGAGCCGGTCACGGCGATAACGGGGTGTTTCTTGGACATGATGCGCTCCAGTTAATAACTATGAAAAAGCCGAATATAATCGCGGCAGTATAGCTTTTAAGCTGTCCTGCTGTCCACGCACCGCCAGTTCGGCAGGGTATAATCGGACTTTTTCCTGCGCCGTTTATCGCATCTCATGGAAGCCCAATACCAACCCCAGAAAATCGAGGCGGACGCCCAGCGCCGCTGGATTGAATCCGCTGCCTTCAAGGCCGCCGAGCCTTCCGGCAAGCCCAAGTACTACTGCCTGTCGATGTTCCCCTACCCATCCGGCAAGCTGCACATGGGGCACGTGCGCAACTACACCATCGGCGATGTGCTGGCGCGTTTCCACCGCATGCAGGGCTATAACGTGATGCAGCCGATGGGCTGGGATGCGTTCGGCCTGCCTGCGGAAAACGCCGCGCTGAAAAACGGCGTGCCGCCCGCCGCATGGACCTACGCCAACATCGATCACATGCGCAGCCAGTTGAAGAGCCTCGGCCTGGCGATCGACTGGGAGCGCGAACTCGCCACCTGCCAGCCCGGGTATTACCGCTGGGAGCAGTGGCTGTTCACACGCCTGTTCGAAAAAGGCGTGATCTACAAGAAAACCGCATCGGTCAACTGGGACCCGGTGGACAATACCGTGCTCGCCAACGAGCAGGTGATCGACGGGCGCGGCTGGCGTTCCGGCGCGCTGGTGGAAAAACGCGACATCCCGATGTACTTCATGCGCATCACCGCCTATGCCGATGAACTGCTGAGCGGTCTCGACACCCTGCCGAACTGGCCGGAGCAGGTCAAAACCATGCAGCGCAACTGGATCGGCAAGAGCTTCGGCTGCGAAGTGCATTTCCCCTACGACGCTGCCAGCATCGGCGAGCCCGGCGTGCTCAAGGTTTACACCACGCGCCCGGATACGCTGATGGGCGCGACCTACGTGGCCGTAGCTGCCGAACACGCGCTTGCCACCCAAGCTGCCGCCAGTAACCCGGCGTTGGCCGAATTCATTGCCGAATGCAAACGCGGTGGCGTGGCCGAGGCGGACATTGCCACGCAAGCCAAGAAAGGCATGGATACCGGCCTGTTCGTCACGCATCCGCTGACCGGGGAAAAACTCCCGGTATGGGTCGCCAACTATGTATTGATGGGTTATGGCGAAGGCGCAGTGATGGCGGTGCCAGCGCACGATGAGCGCGATTTTGAATTTGCCGAACAATACGGACTGCCGATAAAGACTGTGATCGCATCCAGCAACGGCGCTTACGAATCCGTGACTGCACCCTGGCAGGATGCCTACGCTGAACATGGCGTATGCATCCATTCCGGAAAATACGACGGCCTGGAGTTCGACGCTGCATTGGAGGCTGTCGCCGCTGACTTGCAGGCCAAAGACCTGGGCAGCAAACGCACCCAATTCCGCCTGCGCGACTGGGGCATTTCGCGTCAGCGCTACTGGGGTTGCCCGATCCCGATCGTTCACTGTGCCACCTGCGGCGATGTGCCGGTACCCGACGACCAGTTGCCGGTGGTGCTGCCGGAAGATGTGGTGGTCACCGGCGCTGGCTCGCCGTTGGCAAAAATGCCCGGATTTTACCAATGCGCCTGCCCCAAGTGCGGCCAGCCCGCGCGGCGCGAAACCGACACCATGGACACCTTTGTCGAATCGAGCTGGTACTACGCGCGCTACGCCAGCCACGATTGCAATACCGCCATGCTGGATGCGCGTGCCGACAACTGGCTGCCGGTGGATCAATATATCGGTGGCATTGAACACGCCATCCTGCACCTGTTGTATGCGCGTTTTTTCCACAAGCTGATGCGCGATGAGGGGCTGGTGCAATCGAGCGAACCGTTTACGCGCCTGCTCACCCAGGGCATGGTCATCGCTCCGACGTTTTACCGCGACGCAGGCGACGGCAAAAAAGACTGGATCAACCCGGCCGAGGTCGACGTGCGTCTGGACGAGCGCGGCCGTCCGCTGGATGCCGTGCTCAAGGCCGACGGCCTGCCGGTGGTCATCGGCGGCACCGAAAAAATGGCCAAGTCAAAAAACAACGGCGTCGATCCGCAACTGCTGATCGACAGCCACGGCGCGGATACTGCGCGTCTGTTCATGATGTTCGCGGCACCGCCCGAGCAAAGCCTGGAATGGTCGGATACCGGCGTGGAAGGCGCGTTCCGTTTTCTGAAGCGGCTCTGGAAACTGGTGCATGACCATGTCAGCATCGGCCTGGTGCCCGCCTATACGGATGGCGAACTGTCTGCCGAATTGAAAGCCCTGCGTTTCCAGTTGCACGGCGCGATCAAAAAAATCGGTGATGATTATGGCCGGCGCCAGACATTCAATACAGCCATCGCCACGGTCATGGAGTTACTCAACGCATTGAGTAAAATGGGCGATACCAGCCCGGTTGCGCGTAAAGTGGCACAGGAGGTGCTGGAACGGGCAGTATTGATGCTCTCCCCGATTGTGCCGCATGCTTGCGAAGCGCTGTGGGCCGCTCTTCAGCCGGGCACGCAGCTGCTGGATCAGGCGTGGCCGCAAGTGGACGAATCCGCGCTGGTTCAGGATGAGATCACGCTGATGCTGCAAGTCAACGGCAAGCTGCGCGGCGAAATCACCGTGGCCAAATCCACCGGCAAAGAGATGATCGAACAACTGGCGCTGGCACACGAAGCAGCGCAAAAATTCATGGCCGGACAGACACCCAAGAAAATTGTGGTGGTGCCCGGCCGACTGGTCAATATCGTAGTCTGAATGCAACTGGAGACACCATGAAAAATATCTTCACACACTGGCTATGGCTGGCACTCATCAGTATCACGCTGACCGCCGGCTGCGGTTTTCACCTGCGCGGCCAGATCGAGCTGCCGTATCGATCCGTTTATGTGCAGGGCGGATCGGACGGCTTGGCGGCGGCGCTGCAAGCCGCTCTGCGTCTGGGTCATGAAGGCCGTCTGGCACCCAGCGCAGCCAAGGCGGAGAGCGTGATCGATATCATATCGGTACAGAACAGCAAGGTCATTTTGTCCCTGTCCGGTATCGGCCGGGTGCGTGAATACCAGCTGCAATACCGGGTGCAGTACCAGCTCATCACGCCGCACGGCAAAGTGATTCTGCCGCCTGCCAATTTATTGCTGGCGCGCGACATGACTTATAACGACGCCCAGATATTGGCCAAGGGCGCGGAAGAACAGTTGCTTTACCGCGACATGCAAAAGGATGCCGCGCAGCAGATCATGCAGCGTATCGCCAGCGCCAAATAGCCATGCGCGTCAAAGCGGAGCAGCTCGCACAGCACTTGGCACGCGGCCTCCAGCCACTTTATACGGTCTACGGTGACGAGCCCCTGCTGGCACTGGAAGCGGCAGATATGATACGCGCCAGCGCTCGCTCCGCCGGTTACACCGAACGTGAAATTCATACCGTCGAGGCGCGCTTCGGCTGGAACGATCTGCTCTCTGCTGGTGACAACCTTTCCCTGTTCGGCAGCCTGCGCCTGTCCGATATCCGTATCCCTTCCGGCAAACCCGGTCTGGAAGGCGGCAAAACGCTGCAAGCCTATTGCGCCAGGCTGCCCGCCGACACGATCACCCTCATCACCCTGCCCAAACTCGACCGCCAGTCCACCAATGCCAAATGGTTTGGCGCGCTGGAAGCCGCGGGTGTGGTCGTTGCCGTCAACCCGGTGACCATCGACCAGTTGCCGCGCTGGATCGGCACGCGGCTGGCCGCACAAAACTTGCAGGCCGATCAGCAGACGCTGCGCTTTCTGACCGAACGCGTGGAAGGCAACCTGCTCGCCGCCGAGCAGGAAATCCGCAAGCTTGCGTTGCTGTTTCCACCGGGCAACATCACTTTCGCAGACGTGCGCGAGGCAGTGCTGGACGTTGCCCGCTACGATGTTTTCAAGCTTTCCGATGCCTTGCTGGCTGGCGATGTGCCGCGCCTGATACGCATGCTCGATGGCCTGCGCAACGAAGGTGAATCGCCGGTATTGATCCTGTGGACGCTGACGCGCGAGTTGCGCATCCTGACCCGCATCAAGGCTGGCCAGGCCAGCGGGCAACCGGCCGCCAAACTGATGCGCGACGCCGGTGTATGGGAATCGCGCCAGGCACTGGTGGACAGGGCGCTGACCCGCGTCAGCCTGGCCGCGCTCACCCAGGCGCTGCACGATGCGGCTGCAATCGACCGCACCATCAAGGGCTTGCAAAGCGGCGACGTGTGGGATGCACTCGGTGAACTGGCGCTGAAAATCGCGCCTCCAATTCAGTCTGTGCACCGCCCTGCAACCCGCCAGTAAAGGTCAACAACATGTCCAACACGAACCGCTTTCCCGTGGCGCACGAATTCCATATGAGCTTGCGCGTTAACGATCTGGCGCTCAGCACGAATTTTTATACTGCATTTTTCGGCGTCGAACCCAAAGACCGTACTGCCCGTTTCAGCACTTTTATCGTGCCTCACCTGCATCTCAATCTTGTGTTATTGATCAATGACCGGGGCGAGACACTGGATACCTACAGCCTTTATCACCTGGGGCTGGGCGTGGCCGACAAGGCGGCGGTGATTGGCGCGGCGCACAGCGCCCGTCAGGCTGGAGCCGACATTGTCAAGCCCCCGCGCACCACCTGGCGCGGCACGCCGCTGCATGAACTGTGGTTGCGCGACCCCAATGGCTATCTGATCGAGATTTATGCACGGCTCACCCCCGGGGAGCTGGCGCAGATGCCTGCCGATCAGGAACCCGTATTTTTGCTTGAGTGACCCATCATCCTAAAAACGGCTATTGGTCCACGAAAAACACGAAAAGCACGAAATAAACCAACAGCTTGTACAGACCTGGTCATTCACCCATAGGGTAACGATCTACGGCTTGATATCTCTTTGAATATTTTGCGAGCTTTCATCTTACGGCGAAATGCCCGTTTACCCCATTTCGTGTTTTTCGTGGACCAACTTGCTTTTCCAGGATCATTCAGCGGCCACTGCGCAGCCCCTGTCCAAGTCACACAAGCACCCCGTTGCGGTTCCGGGTTAAAATCCGTATTCAACCGTTATTTCCGGATTTGATATGGACATCAAAACCTATATGCAGGACATGGGACGGGCTGCCCGGGCGGCTTCGCGCGCCGTGGCACGTGCCGATACCAACACCAAGAACAAGGCGCTCGCCGTCATGGCGCAGGCTATCCAGCGTGATGCGGAGAAACTGCTCGCCGCCAATGCCGAAGATATGGCTGCTGCACGCGCCAATGGCCTGGATGCGGCACTCCTGGACCGTCTGGCGCTGAATGCCAAATCAGTGGCCGGCATGGTGGAAGGTCTGCTGGAAATTGCCGCACTACCCGACCCGGTGGGCGAAATCACTGACCTGAAATACCGCCCTTCCGGTATCCAGGTAGGCAAAATGCGCGTGCCGCTGGGTGTGGTTGGCATCATTTATGAAGCACGCCCCAACGTCACGGCCGACGCCGCCGGGCTGTGCCTGAAATCCGGCAACGCAGCCATTCTGCGCGGTGGCAGCGAGGCAATCCGCTCCAATCAGGCCATCGCCGTCTGCGTGCGCGAAGGCCTGGCCGCAGCCGGACTGCCGGAAACTGCAGTGCAAGTCATCGAAACCACCGACCGCGCAGCAGTGGGCGAACTCATTACCATGAGGGATTATGTAGACGTGATCGTGCCGCGCGGCGGCAAGGGGCTGATCGAACGCCTGATGAACGACGCACGCATTCCGGTCATCAAGCATCTGCACGGCGTGTGCCATGTATATATTGATGATCGTGCCGACGCGGACAAGGCGGTACGCATCGCCGACAATGCCAAAACCAGCCGCTACGGCACCTGCAACACCACGGAAACGCTGTTGGTTGCACAGGGTATCGCAGCGAAAGTGCTGCCAAAAATCACTGCCATCTACGCCGCCAAGGGCGTGGAAATGCGCGGTTGCGAAGCATCGCGCCGGATTGTGGCGATGAAAGCAGCCACAGATGAGGATTGGGTCACCGAGTACCTTGCCCCCATCATCTCCATCCGCGTGGTAGACGGCATGGAGGCGGCAATCGAGCACATCAACACTTACGGCTCGCAACATACCGATGCGATTGTCACCGAGGACTACACGCGTGCGCGCCGCTTCCTGCGCGAAGTGGATTCCAGCAGCGTCATGGTGAACGCCTCCACCCGTTTTGCCGATGGCTTCGAATATGGTCTGGGTGCGGAAATCGGCATTTCCACCGACAAAATCCACGCCCGCGGTCCGGTCGGGCTGGAAGGGCTGACTTCGCAGAAATGGGTTGTGCTGGGTGATGGACATGTGCGCGAATAATTCCCGGCTCCAGGCAAACGAATACCGCGTTGTCGGCGCTTGCCGTACTGCTCGTACTGTCTGCGCGCCTCCGCCTTGTCTTCGTTTGCCTGGAGCCGGGAATGAACATCTGGCGACGTTTTGAAACCCATCGGCATTTTCGGCGGCACTTTCGACCCGATCCACTTCGGCCATTTACGTCTGGCGGAGGAAATAGCCGAGGCGCTGGAACTCGCCACGGTGCATTTCATCCCGGCGGGTACACCGCCGCATCGCACCCGTCCACGCACTGATGCACACCATCGTTTGCAGATGGTGCGTCTGGCAATTGCCGGCAATCCGCGCTTTGCACTCGATGATCGCGAAGTCGGCCTGCCGCGTTTGTCCTACACGGTGGAAACGCTCACCTCATTGCGTGACGAACTGGGCATGACCCAGCCTTTATGCCTGCTGCTGGGCGCCGACGCGTTTTTGGGATTGACCACCTGGCACCGCTGGCAAGACTTGTTCGCACTGGCGCACATCGCAGTGGCGCATCGCCCCGGCTTTCCGCAAAGCACCTGGAAGGATGCCATGCCCGAGGTATTGCGCGCTGAACTGGAGGCGCGCATGGCACACCCGCAAGACCTGAACAGCGCGGCTGCAGGACTGCTGGTCACGCGCCCGATCACCGCGCTGGACATCTCCGCCACCCATATCCGCGACACCTTGCGTGCCGCGCGCAGTCCACGTTATTTGCTGCCGAACGTGGTTCTCGACTATATTCAGGCCAACCAACTGTATTTACCGGAAAATTAATGGATATCAACGAAATCACTGCTGCAGTCGTCGACGCACTGGAAGACATCAAGGGCCAGGATATCGTGGTTCTGGACACCACCCCCCTCACCTCCATGTTTGATCGCATGGTCATCGCCAGTGCAGACTCCACGCGTCAAACCAAAGCGCTGGCTCACAACGTGCAGGAGAAACTCAAGGAAAAAGGCGTCCCCGACCAAGGCATCGAAGGGTTGGCATCCGGCGAATGGGTGTTACTCGATCTGGGTAGTGTGGTCGTGCACGTGATGCAGCCTGCCGTGCGCCAGTATTACAACCTGGAAGAGTTATGGAGTGCAGCGCAGGATCAGCGCAATAAACGCAACGCGGCAGGCTGAGTCTGCAACATGAAACTGCGCATCATCGCGATTGGCCAGAAAATGCCGGGGTGGATCGAAACCGGATTTAGCGAATATGCCAAACGCATGCCGCGCGAGAACAGCATCGAACTGATCGAACTCAAGCCCGAGAAACGCGCCAGCGGAAAAACCGGCGAGCAGATCAAGGAAGCCGAACGCGACCGTATCCTTGCCGCACTGCCGCGGGATGCGACCATGTGGGCGCTTGATGAGCACGGCAGTCAGCTCACCACGCTGGAACTAGCCGATGCGATGCGCGAATGGCTGGGTGCGGGAGGTGATACGGCATTGGTCATCGGCGGTGCCGATGGTTTGCATCAAGATATCAAGCAGCGTGCCGATAAACTGCTTGCGCTGTCGCGCTTTACCCTGCCGCACGGTCTGGTTCGAGTAATGCTGGCGGAGCAACTCTATCGCGCCTGGAGCGTGACACAGAATCACCCTTACCACCGGGAATAACAAGAATGGCACATCACGATCCGCGTATTTATCTGGCCTCACGTTCACCCCGGCGCCGCGAGTTGCTGCGCCAGATAGGCGTTCAGCACGAAGTATTACTGTTACGCGAATCCAGCGGCCGTCTTGACCTCAATGAAACACCGCAACCCGGCGAATCGCCTCAAGCGTATGCAATACGAATTGCATCTGCCAAGGCCGATGTCGGCTGGCAGCGCGTAATCGAACGCCAGATACCGCGTTATGCGGTGCTCGGTGCCGACACGACCGTCTCCCTGGATGGCGAAATCTTCGGTAAACCCTTGGGACTCAGCGCGACCATTGCCATGCTGGGCAAACTGGGCGGCCGCAGCCATCAGGTGCTGACAGCAGTTGCACTGACCTTTGAAGCACGTTGCGAGGTGCTGCTGAGCACTTCAACGGTCAAATTCAAGCCGCTCAGTGAACATGAAATCCATGCCTATGCCGGTAGCGGTGAGCCATTCGACAAGGCGGGCGGTTACGCCATTCAGGGGCGTGCAGCGACTTTCATCGAACACCTGGAAGGCAGTTATTCGGGGGTAATGGGTCTGCCATTGTTTGAAACCGCGCAACTGCTGCAACGCTTCAACCTGAAATTATTCGAATAAGCCTTAGGGTAAAGCGCACATCATGAGTGAAGAAATTCTCATCAATGTTACTCCGCAGGAAACCCGCGTGGCAGTCATGCACCTGGGCGTGGTACAGGAACTCCACATCGAGCGCATCAGTCAGCTTGGCCTGGTTGGCAATATCTATTTCGGCAAGGTGTGCCGGGTATTGCCGGGAATGCAGTCGGCGTTTATCGACATCGGTCTGGAGCGTGCTGCGTTTCTGCATGTTGCCGATATCTGGGAGGAACGCCATGCCGGCGGCGAAGAACGCCCGATTGAGCGCATTCTGTTTGAGGGTCAGGGCGTGCTGGTACAGGTGATCAAGGACCCGATCGGCACCAAGGGCGCGCGATTGTCTACCCAGGTCAGTTTTGCCGGACGCTTTCTGGTGTACCTCCCGCAGGAAACGCATATCGGCATTTCGCAGAAAATTGAAGATGAAACCGAACGCGAAATGCTGCGCCAGAAACTTCAACAGTTATTGCCCGAAGGCGAGCACGGTGGTTTTATTATCCGCACCATGGCCGAGCAGGCGGTTGAGCATGAATTACAGGCGGATATCGAGTATTTGCGCAAGCTGTGGGCGGATATTCAGCAACAGGCCAAAACCGCGCCGCTGAAATCGTTGTTGTATCAGGAACTCAACCTGTCGCTACGTGTATTGCGGGATTTTGCCAACGATGAAACCGACCGGATACTGGTGGATTCGCGCGAAACCTATCTGAAAATGCTGAATTTTGCAGAAAACTATAGCGGCGGCGTGGTCGACAAACTGAATCATTATGCTGCCGAACGCCCGCTGTTTGACCTGTATGCCATTGAAGATGAAATCGAGAAAGCGCTGGCACGCCGCGTGGATTTGAAATCCGGCGGTTATCTGATTATCGATCAGACCGAAGCCTTGACCACGGTCGATGTGAACACCGGGGGTTTTGTCGGCGTACGCAATTTCGACGACACGATTTTCAAAACCAATCTGGAGGCTGCGCAGTCCATTGCACGCCAGCTGCGCCTGCGTAATCTGGGCGGCATCATTATTGTCGACTTCATCGACATGGATAATCATGGCCACCGCGACGAAGTCTTTTCCGAATTCAAGAAGGCGCTGGCACGCGACCATACGCGCATGACGGTGA
Organism: Sulfuriferula sp.; assembly: GCF_054605375.1. Lineage (NCBI taxonomy): Bacteria > Pseudomonadati > Pseudomonadota > Betaproteobacteria > Nitrosomonadales > Sulfuricellaceae > Sulfuriferula > Sulfuriferula sp. The sequence continues at coordinate 272,843 of NZ_JBTSEG010000001.1, forward strand.
ATGATTTTTCATCGCTGGGTCTGGTGGAAATGACGCGCAAGCGTACCCGCGAAAGCCTGGCTCATGTGTTGTGCCAGCCCTGCCCAACCTGCCAGGGGCGCGGCGAAGTCAAAACTGCGCAAACCGTGTGCTATGAGATCCTGCGCGAAATTGTGCGCGAGGCTCGCCAGTTCAATGCGCGCGAATTCAGGATACTGGCATCACAGCAAGTGATCGATCAGTTCCTTGATGAGGAATCGCAAAGTCTGGCGCAGCTTGGTGATTTTATCGGTAAACCGGTATCGCTACAGGTAGAGAGCCTGTATACCCAGGAACAATACGATGTGATCCTGATTTAATGTCCATGTTTTCAGAGACTGCCACCCTGAATTAAACGCAGCCGGTTCTCGGTGGAGGCTAATTTCTGTTTGGATTCCCCTGCCTCGGGTGCCTGAACGAGTTCCAGTTCATATTCCAGCAAACCTATCAGGAACAGCAGGTCCTGATAGGTATGATGGCTGAACCCTTCCCGCTCTCCACCCCTGTCATCGTACAACAAGCCTTCCAGATACGTCCGGCAATCATTCGTCGGCCACAAACTGGCAGTGCTTGCCAGCACGTGCGGGAACGAAAGTATGCCAACAGCGTCCACCCCGTTCTCCACGCTGTCTTGCCATAGTGGCGCAGCCAGGTTGAAACGCCGTTTGAACTTGATCTGCGCCTGCTCAAATTCCGCCTGTTGACCGTTATCCCGGTATAGCCCAAACAGCAGGTACCATACGGCTGGATGGCTACGCTCATGGCTGGCGATATGCTCTGTCAGCAGGGTCATGGCGCGCTCCGGATAGCCAAGGTCTGCAAACACGGTTGCTTCTTCGGTAATCTGATTCACCGCCGACACCAGGAAATCATCCTCTTTGCGGCCCGGATGCGACTCGTTCCGCGAAGCAGGAGCCCGCTGGGGGACAATGGCAACCGGCTGGATTTTCTGGTCTGGTGGACTTACGGGTTGCTGAATTTCAGGTTTCATCCAGGAAGACTCTGTCCATGGATCATCTAAGTCAATATTACCAATCTGCCCAATGAGTTCTTCCGCCTTCTCTGGTTGACTGGAGCGGCGATACTTGCGCAACAAATATAAAACGGCCGTGCCCGTGGTCAACGCACCCGCCAGATACAGGAGCCAGCCAAGCCAGGATGCTGAATCGCGCACTGGTTTTTTGGCAGCGCCGGTAGCCGCCGACATGGCAGAAATCTGTTTACGCAGCACGACAACCGCAGCCCTGGTTTCTGCCAATTGCTTTTGCAGCGCGACAATATCATCCTGCAAGGCATCTTCCTGAATAAGCTTGGTATCGTTATTCAGCTGACCCGCACCGGTTATTGATCCCGGCTGTTGTGACCATGTACCCAGGCTGGTGCTGATACGCAATGAAACATGATCGTCCGTAGTTTGCGGTACGGAAGCTGTGGATACAGGCGCCGCGCTTGGAGACAACGCCGGCGCAGGTTTTTTTGTCTGTGTGCCGACCTCAATCTCCAGTACACGACGGGAAGCGTGATGTAATGGGGCAACACGCTTGCGCGTGCGCTTGGCGGGGATCACCGCTGTATCGCTGCGCGCACCCGGTTTTGGCCGTACCGGTATGGCGGCTGCCACCGGAGCAGCATCCGTTACTTTAGCCAGGCTCTGGACCGTATCGATCAGAATCGTGTAATCGCGCCGGAACGCGTTATCACATACCGACTCCAGGCTGAAATCAAGTACCGGATCGTTGATCGGATAGGCAGTGGTCAACATCAAATAGCTGCCCTGCGGACTTTGTATGAGCTTGAGATCAGCGCGGCCAAGGGTGGGCAAATCAGCTCCATTATGGTGCGGGCTTTGCACCAGCCGGAAACAGGCGGTACCATCGGTAATCTCTGATGCATCCGCTCTGACAGGCACTTTCACCTGTAATGGCTGCCCGATCCCGGAACGAACTTGCGCTGCCCCCAGGCCCATTGTATGGCCGGGCAGGCTGAATGAGCCAATGCCGATACCCAGCAGGGCTGCTGCCAACACGCTCCGTTGCAAGAAAAAAGCATTCATGAGAATACTCCCATCAGGCTCATGCCACCGCCTGCACGATACGTAATGCGGGTGCGGATGAAGCTGGTGCTGCGCCGCCACCCTGGCGCGCAAACGACTCGAGAATGATATTGATTTCCTGGTACTGCTTTCCGAGATCGCCGAATTGCTGCTTTAATTCCGCTACTTTAGTCTGTAGATTATCCAGGTTGTCGTGCACCTTGCGGATGTTATCAACACGCAGTTCCAGTTGGGTCTTATGGTCGCGGATGCGCGTTACCAGTGGGTCGAGCGTCCTGCGCAGCCAGGCATCTGCCTCCATACGGGCCATTTCGAATACCGTACGCGCCTCGGCAACCAGACTTTGATAAAACTTGCTGACCATAAAACGCTTTTCCAGCATCAGATTAAGCGGATCGCGACAAAATATTTCGGTACTCTGCGCCAGATTCGTCAGCCGCTGACGATGGCGATCCATATCGAGCCTGGGCGGATTTAATTGGGGAAAGCCATGCTGCTCCTGAAAACGCAGGTAAGCAGAATCGAGCAAAGCCAGAATATTTGCGGCAGCGGCATCAACCTTGGCAAACTGAGCGTTGATGCGCCCGAACAGATGATTCATGCCGCGTGTCAGGCCAACCGTGGTCCAGCTCTCATCAAGATGTGCGCGGCTTTTTTCCAGCATGCCATTCAACACATCGGCCGAAAGCTCGGCCAGCAAAGCGCGTCCTTGCTGCTGTACCAGGGTACGGGTAATTTTGAAGTTCAGCGCTACGGCATCATAACTGCGTTTTTCGATCACCAGTTTGTCGCGAAGTTTAGTGACCACTTCACGATTTTTTCCGGTAAACCCGCTCAACTGCTCTGCATCACTCTTGATCGATTCAAGCCTGCTCTTCACCCCGTCACGTGAGGCCTCCAGCATGCTTAATACTTCTCGATTTACCGATTGATGCAACATTTCCTGGCGTGAGGGGATGATTTTATCGGCAAGCAAGCCTTCCAGCGCAGCAATCCCGGAACGATCCAGCAAAGCCTGGTCTTCACGGATTTTACCCACTAACGCTTTTTGCGCAGAAACAGCGAATACCTGATGCAGTGGAATTCGTAGCTGTTCGGCAGTTTGCGCCATCTGGCGTTGAATGGTGGCATTGATCTCGGCCTCCGTCTTGAGCTCATCCCACAGCATGTCGATCTTGTTCAACACCACAATATGATGGTGTACGCGACGATATACCGTGTTCTCCCAGATATCCAGATCGGAACGCGTCACCCCGGCATCGGTCGCCAGTAGAAACAACACGCCGTGAGCGTTGGGAATGGCATTCAGTGTCAGTTCTGGTTCACTACCTAGCGCATTCAGTCCAGGAGTGTCGAGAATGGTCAGCCCGCCTTTCAACAGGGGATGCGGGAAATTGATCTGTGCATAGCGCCAGGCAGGCACTTCCACCTTGCCGTCGACGGCGCTGGTGCGAGCCAGTTCTGCGTCATTCTGCTCACACAATCCCATGGCGCGCGCCTCTGCCACTGGCACACGCTTGACTTCGGCCAGCGAACGCAAGGCTGCGCCCATCTGCATGGCATTGGAAGGGTCGAGGCTGATCGTGCTCCATTCGATGGGCAAACGCTTCAACGTAGCGATGCTCTCATCGCGCAAACGCGTTTCGATAGGCAGCAGCCGCACATAGGGCTTGCTGGCAGCATCATGATAAATTTCTGTCGGGCACATGGTCGTACGCCCGGCATCAGAGGGTAGAAGCCGTTGCTTGAGATCGGCGAAAAACAGCGCATTGATGAGTTCGGACTTGCCCCGTGAAAACTCGGCCACGAAGGCCAGCACCAACCGATCCTGCTTCAGGGTGTCAGCCAGATCGTAGAGCCGCAAGGTCTGCTCCGCATCCATATCGGCATAGCGATCCAGCCAGCCTCTATACGCTTCCAGCCCGCCTAGCATTGCATCGCGACGCTGCTGATAATTCCCGATTTCCTGTTCAAGCCGATTTACCATGGCTACCGTCCCAATTGTTCTAGTTTCTCAAGTGTCGCGTTATCCGGCGCTGTAATGCTCAATGTTTTTCGGCGGCTTTTTTCGCCACGCCGTACCTTGATGTTTCGCACGGGTATATCGAACGTTTTGGCGAAAAAAGCGCACAACGCCGTATTCGCCTTCCCATCAATAGCGGCTGCAGCCACCCGAACCTTAATCGCGTCGCCATGAATCCCTGCAATTTCAGTAGTCTTTGCACCTGGCTGAACATAAAGCAAAAGTTGTGCCGATTCCTCCGTCACTTGCAACCAGTGCCTCATCACGAACCTACATCATGCTGCGCGCCACACCTTCCATCCAGGCAAGCGGCACCATGATGATAAGCTGACACACCAGCAGAAAAACCAGCGGAGATAAATCAAAATTGGCAATCGGTGGAATCCAGCGGCGGAATGGTCGCAGCAGTGGTGCCGCCAGTGCCGAAAACACCGGCATCAGAGGTGACAATGGATTGACCATGGACAACACGGCCATCACCAGCACCAGACCTATCAGGGTATAAATGCCCAGGCTGGCCAAACGCACCACAGCCAGCAGCATAAAAGCGGGCAGCACCCTGTTTCCTGCCGCCAGGAACGGGTAGCCGTCCAGTCCGTATAGCGCCAGCAGCAATATGAATTCCAGCACCAGCGCCAGCAACAAGGTGCCCATGTCTACACCGAACAGGCCGGGAATGACCCGCCGCAGGGGGCGCACTGCAAAATCAGTGAGCTTGATCACGAACTGTGCAAATGGATTGTGGAAAGGAACGCGCACCAACTGCATGTAAAATCGCAGCAATAATGCAATTAAAAACAGATTAACGAGATTTTGCAGCAGGAACTGCAAGGCTTGGTTCAACATGATGATTTACCGTTTTATTACATTGTTATTGTTACATTTTATCAGTACACGTGCAGGATATTATTGCAGCGCATCGCCCAGCTCGACCGATCGCTCGGCAGCCGCATGAATAGCGCCGACAATGGCCGCCTTGACGCCCGCTTCATCCATGCGTTGCAATGCGCGCTCGGTGGTCCCCCCCTTGGAAGTGACGCGCGCGCGCAAGGTAGCCGCATCTTCACTGCTTCCGGCAGCCAGCCGTGCAGAGCCCAGCATGGTTTCCAGCGCCAGCTGACGTGCGGCATCAGCGCTCAGCCCCAGCTCCAGCGCCGCCTGCTGCATGGCTTCAATAAAATAGAATACATAGGCTGGGCCACTGCCGGAAACCGCCGTGACTGCATCCATCAGCGCCTCATCGTCCACCCACAGCACGCTGCCTGCCGATTCAAGAATGGTTTGCGCCATCTGGCGCTGCGCTGGCTGAACCGCCGCCAAAGCATACAAGGCCGTCACGCCTGCCCCGATCATGGCCGGCGTATTGGGCATACTGCGCACCACATTGGCGTACCCCATCAACCATGCCGACAATGTACGTGCACGTACTCCGGCGGCAATCGACACCACCAGTTGCGTGGCAAGCAAAGGTGATAATGCCTGCGCCACCTCCTTGAGTTGTTGCGGCTTGATGGCCAATACCACAGCATCCGCGATCACGGCTTCAGCACATAATTGCGCATAAGTGTTCACATGAAAATCCGCCGCCAGCCGCGCGCGCGCTTCTGCATTGTGCTCAACGACTGATATCTGTTCGGCTGCGTGCCCCTGCCGCAGCAGACCCGCAATCAGGGCAGTCGCCATATTACCGCCGCCAATAAATGTAATACGCATTGTTACTCCCGTAAAAAGTTATGTGTTTAACTGGCGCCCGCCAAAAATAGCCGATCCAACGCGCACCAGCGTTGCTCCTTCGGCTATTGCCGCCTCCAGATCGTCCGACATGCCCATGGATAGCGTATCAAGCGGAACATCCAGCCTGTCCCGAAGTTGCCGCAACAAACGGAACTGGGCATGTTGCTGGTCAACATTTGCACTGGGTGCCGGAATGGCCATCAGGCCACGCAACTGCAGGCGTGGCAGCCGTGCCACTGCATCCACAAGTGCGGGCAAATCTGCCGGGGACACGCCGCTCTTGCTGACTTCGCCACTCACATTCACCTGCACGCAAACATTCAGCGGGTGCAGCGCAGCAGGTCGGGCATCATTCAGACGCTGCGCAATGATGGCACGATCCACGCTGTGTACCCAATCGAAATGCTCGGCGACCACCCGGGTTTTGTTGCGTTGCAATGGTCCGATGAAATGCCAGGTTAAAGATAAGTCCGTCAGCGCCGCTATTTTGACTAGCGCTTCCTGGACGTAACTCTCCCCGAACGCTTGCTGCCCGGCAACTGCTGCTGCGCGTATTGCGTCAACACCAAAAGTTTTGCTGACCGCCAGCAACTCAACTGTGTCTGGCGCTCGCCCGGCTGCGCGAGCCGCAATGGCAATACGTACGCGCACAGCTTGCAAAGCGCTTTTTAATCTGTCCATAATGGCTTGAAATTCATCGCGGAATTATAACAAATGGAAATTTCCGAACTGCTCGCTTTTGCCGTCAAGAACAAAGCATCCGATTTGCACCTGTCCGCCGGGCTGCCACCGATGATCCGGGTACATGGCGATATTCGTCGCATCAACCTGCCGTCCATGGATCATAATACGGTGCACGACATGGTGTACGACATCATGAATGACAGTCAGCGCAAAGTTTACGAGGAATCGCTGGAAGTCGACTTCTCCTTCGAAGTGCCTACTTTGGCACGCTTCCGCGTCAACGCATTCAACCAGAATCGCGGCTCGGGTGCGGTGTTCCGTACCATTCCCAGCAAAGTACTGACGCTCGAAGAACTCAATGCGCCAAAAATCTTCAAGGAGATATCCGACCAGCCGCGCGGCATCGTTTTGGTCACCGGGCCTACCGGTTCGGGCAAATCCACCACACTGGCGGCAATGGTTGATTACGTCAATGAAACCCAGTTCGGCCATATCCTGACCGTCGAAGACCCGATTGAATTTGTCCACCAGAGCAAAAAATGCGTGATCAACCAGCGCGAGGTAGGGTCGCATACACAAAGCTTCTCGAACGCACTGCGTTCGGCACTGCGTGAAGATCCGGACGTGATTCTGGTTGGCGAGATGCGCGATCTGGAAACCATCCGTCTGGCCCTTACCGCCGCTGAAACCGGTCACCTGGTGTTCGGCACGCTGCATACCAGTTCTGCAGCCAAAACCATCGACCGTATTGTGGACGTGTTCCCGGCGGCGGAAAAGGAAATGGTACGCTCCATGCTGTCCGAATCCATTCGGGCAGTCATCGCCCAAACCCTGCTCAAAACCAAGGATGGCAATGGCCGTGTGGCAGCGCACGAGATCATGATCGGCACCCCGGCCATTCGCAACCTGATCCGCGAAAACAAAATCGCCCAGATGTACTCATCCATCCAGACCGGACAAAACATCGGTATGCAGACGCTGGATCAGTGTCTGCAAGACCTGGTACGACGTAACACGATATCAGTGGGCGAAGCACGGTCTCGTGCTGTGAATAAAGACATGTTTGCCGGATAAACAACGCAGGATAAATATTTATGGACGCCCTCAAAGCATTGCACGATCTGCTACGCCTGATGCTCAGCAAAAGAGCTTCGGATTTATTTATTACCGCAGGCTTTCCGCCGGCCATCAAGGTGGACGGGAAAATCGCGCCTGTTTCCAACCAGACGCTCGCTCCCGCCCACACGCGTGAATTTGCGCGTGCATTGATGAATGACCGGCAGTGGGCGGATTTTGAAGCCAGCCATGAGAGCAATTTCGCCATTTCACCGCCGGAAATCGGCCGCTTTCGTGTCAACGCTTTTGTGCAGCAGGGCCGTGTCGGCCTGGTGCTGCGCACCATTACCACCAAGATCCCGCGTTTTGAAGAATTGAATCTGCCAACCGTGTTGCGCGACGTGGCCATGGTCAAGCGCGGGCTGGTCATTTTTGTCGGCGGTACCGGCTCCGGCAAATCCACATCGCTCGCTGCAATGGTCGGTTTCCGCAATGAGAATGCCCAGGATCACATCATTACCATCGAAGATCCGGTGGAATATGTACACGAACACAAGAAATCCATTATCACCCAGCGCGAAGTTGGCGTGGATACGGACAACTGGTTTGCCGCATTGAAAAACACCTTGCGCCAGGCGCCTGACGTGATTTTGATCGGCGAGGTACGCGACCGGGAAACCATGGAATATGCCATTGCCTTCGCCGAAACCGGCCATCTGTGCCTGACCACCCTGCATGCCAACAGCGCTAATCAGGCGCTGGATCGCATCATCAACTTCTTCCCTGAAGAACGCCGTCAGCAATTGCTGATGGATCTCTCACTCAATCTCAAGTCGTTTATCTCGCAGCGCCTGATTGCAAAAAAAGGTGCGCCGGGACGTGTTGCCGCAGTCGAGATCTTGCTCAACTCACCGCTGATTTCAGAGTTGATATTCAAGGGCGATGTGCATGAAATCAAGGAAATCATGACAAAGTCACGCGAACTGGGCATGCAAACCTTCGACCAGTCGCTGTTCGATCTTTATGAAGCAGGGCTGATCAGTTACGAAGACGCACTGCGCAACGCCGACTCCCTCAACGACCTGCGTCTGAAAATCAAGCTGCAAGGCCAGGAATCCAGGGAACGCGACATCATGTCCGGACTGGACCATCTGGATATTGTATAGTCGGCCAACAGGATGATTCTCTATTGCAAATTGGTGGCAATGTCCCCGCGCCGGGCTGTTTTTTGAAAAAAGCCTCATGACGCATGCGCAATTGGCACTCGTCACGGTCTCGGGTTATGGCAAACCAATCTGCGAGCAAACCCAAATCCGGAAACAACTTCACAATTGATATAGGCGTTTGAACGACAACAAGGGATTGCCCAGTGGGGAAATTTATATTTTCTGGTGTCCGAGCGCGGGTGTTGCTCCTCGTCGCACTGGCGATTACGCCCTGGATATCCATCACGATTTATCACGCCATTGAAGAGCGCAATCTAACCATCCTGGCCGCACAGGAAAACGCATTGCGGCTGGCTCGTCTGGTTTCCTTTGATCAACGTGAAACCATTAGTCGTTCGCATCACCTGATGCGGGTTTTGTCCACCTTGCCGGAAATCAGCGCCGGCACTCAAACCGCCTGCCATCGGCGTCTTGAAAACATACTTGATAGCTCGCGTAGTTATGCCAATATTGGCGTAACCGATGCACATGGCAATCTGTTATGCGATGCCATGGCTACACGGAAGTCGGTCAATTACAGTGATCGCGGCTGGTTTCGCGAAGTACTCGCATCACGGCAATTCGTCATCGGCAACCTGGTTACCAGCAGAACCACAGGCAAACCGGTGATTGTCACCGCACACCCGATTGCAAATATGCAGGGGACGATACAACGCGTCATGTTCACTTCCATTGATATCGAATGGCTTGAGCACCTCCTTCAGCAGGTCAGGTTACCCGACGGTACGGCAATCAGCGTCATGGACTTCAATGGCATCATCCTGGCTCGCCAACCCGCTGGCCAGCGCTTCATAGGCAGACGCAATCCACTCAACTCGCTGGTTGAAGCAATCAAGGCAGACAAGGAAGAAGGCATTGGTACCACAACCGGGGCTGATGGAATTACCCGGCTGTTTGCTTACCATCGCTTGTTTGAAAATCCTACCGCAGCGTCTGCTTACGTCGGTGTCACCATTCCTGTCGATATTTTATTTGCGCGTAGCAATCGCTTGTTTATCAGGGATATGACCATACTGGGTCTATCAACTGCGCTGATATTCGTGCTGGTATGGTTTGGCACCAATGTTCTGGTTCTCGGGAAAATGCGGGCACTTATTCATGCCACCAAACGGATAGCGCAAGGGGATTTCAGCACGCGCTCCCAAATACGGGGATCAGGTGAATTAAGCGAGCTATCTACAACGTTTGACAGCATGGCGCAGTCCCTGGAGCGCTTATTCAAGCAAAGCCAGCACGTCATGGAGGTCATGCCGGAGGCGGTCATCGTGTCCGATAGCAACGGAAAAATCGTAACGGCCAATGCCCAAACCGAAAAATTATTCGGCTACACGCGCAGTGAAATGATCGGGCTGCCTATCGACGCCCTGGTACCGGAACGCTATCGGGCTGCCCACAACGATCATCGCATAGCGTATATGGGGACAGGAACCCAGAGTGTCAGGGTAATGGGTGAAGGAAAAGAAGTGTTTGCACGGAGGAAAAATGGAACGGAATTCGCTACTGAAATCAGCCTGGGCCCTTTAAAGACGGAGGAGGGGTATTTTGTAATTAGCGCAGTCCGCGATATCAGTGAGCGCAAGCAATTCGAGACCCGCTTGCTTCAACAGGCGACTCACGATCCACTTACCAGCCTGCCCAATCGCATCCTGTTCCATGACATTCTTGAGCATGCCATGGCGCGCGCTCTGCGTACCGAAAAACTGCTGGCTGTGCTGTTTCTCGACCTGGATGAATTCAAGAATATCAACGACACGCTGGGCCATGAATATGGTGATTTGCTGCTGAAAGAAATTGCGCAACGACTCACCGTGACGCTGCGCGTTGATGATTTGATCGCGCGTGACGACGGCATGGTGGCCCGCCAGGGTGGCGATGAATTCACCATTCTGCTGCAAGGTATTTCGATCGTGGATAACATTATCCAGATTGCGGAAAAAATACTGGCTGCGGTTGCGCGCCCTTTCATCGTGGACGACCATGAAATGCACATGACCGCGAGTATCGGCATCACCATATTTCCGTTTGATGACATGGACATTCAGAATCTTCTACGTAATGCGGACACCGCCATGTTCCGCGCCAAGGAAAGCGGTAAAAACAATTTTCAGTTTTATACGGCAGGCATGAATCTTCGCATCCGCGAGCGGATGGAAATTGAAAACGGATTACGCCACGCACTGGCCAGGAACGAACTGGTATTGCATTACCAGCCGCAGGTAGATATCGAAAGTGGCAAAATGATTGCCGTGGAGGCGCTGCTACGCTGGGCACATCCTGAAAAAGGCCTGATTCCGCCTGATAAATTCATACCGGTCGCGGAAGAAAGCGGCCTGATCGTGCCCATCGGAGAGTGGGTGCTGCGCACCGCCTGCCGGCAAAACAAAGCCTGGCAGGAAATGGGCTTGCCGCACATCCGCATGGCCGTGAATTTATCCGCACGCCAATTCCGCCAGCCTCATTTACTGGCGATGGTAGCCAAAGCCATGGAGGATGCCGGCCTGGATCCGTACTCGGACAGTCTGGAACTCGAGGTCACCGAAAGCGTCATCATGAAAGATACCGAGGGAACCATTAACACGCTTAAGAAACTGCATGACATGGGTTTGCGACTTTCCATTGATGATTTTGGGACGGGCTATTCCAGCCTGAGCTATTTGAAACGCTTTCCGATCAATGCGCTCAAAATCGACCAGTCCTTTGTACGCGACATCACCACCGATTCCGACGATGCCGCCATTGCATCCACCATCGTCACATTGGGACACAGCCTGAAATTGCGGGTCATTGCCGAAGGGGTGGAAACGGCAGAGCAGCTGGCACTATTACGCGAAATGAAGTGTGATGAAATGCAGGGCTATTATTTCAGCAAGCCGCTTGTCGCAACGGAGCTGGAACAGCTGTTGCGCCAGGCGCGGCAGCTGTACAGTTAGCGCCGCTTATTTACGCGCCGATCCTGCCACCACCTTATATTCGAATAAACGGCATTCCAGTGCCCCGTTGAACAGGGGTGTACGTTTGCTAGCGGAGAGCCGAATGAGTTTGGGTAACAGCATATCGGCAGACAGAATGTATGCATTCCAGCCAGCACATTTACGTTTTAGCCAATCGCCCAGCTTGGGATAAAACTCGGCCAGTTCAGCCTGTTCACCGATGCGAACGCCGTAGGGCGGATTGGTGACAATGGTACCGGATTCAGCAGGTGCCGGGACTTCCAGCACATTACCCTGCTTAAGCTGCACCACACCGGAAAGTCCTGCTGCCTCCAGGTTAACCTGTGCATCACGCAGGGAATCGCCGAACAGGTCACGTCCATAAATCGCTTGTGGCTCGACCGGCTGCTGGGCAGCAATCGCGGTATCGCGAAGCTTGTTCCAAACCACCGCATCAAAATTGCTGAGCTTCATAAAGCCGAAGCTGCGCCGGCTACCCGGCGCGATATTCAACGCCATCAACGCGGCTTCCATCAGGATGGTGCCACTGCCGCACATCGGGTCGAACAATGGCGTGCCGGGCTGCCAGCCGGACAGCATCAGCATGCCCGCTGCGAGATTTTCGTTCAGTGGTGCAGCACCTGCCTGCTTGCGCAGGCCACGTTTGAACAGGGAATCACCCGACGTGTCGAGATAGAGGGTGCAGGTATCGCTGGTCAAAAAAGCGTAGATACGCACATCGGGTTCACGAATATCGACGTTGGGGCGCTCGCCAGTGGCCTCGCGGAAACGATCGCACACCGCATCCTTGATACGCAGGGTAGTGAATTCCAGGCTTTTCAGCGGTGATTTCTGCGCTGTCATTTTCACCACGATGGTGCGGTCCACGCTGAAAAAATCCGGCCAGTTGAAGGACAGCGCGCCCTGGTAGACGTCCTCTTCATCGCGGTACTCGCCGCCGCCTATCCGCCACAGCACCCGGCTGGCGATACGCGAATGCAGGTTGATGCGGTAGCACAAGGTAAAATCGCCGGCAAAAGCGACACCGCCGAATCCTGCGGCAACATCCTGCGCACCTAGCCCAGCCAGTTCTGTGACTAACAGCGCCTCCAGCCCGCGCGGGCAAGGTGCAAAAAATCGTTGGTCTTTCTTATCCATAACACTCAAGGTTTCAGTACCACTAAAAACACCACAATAAACAGGATTAGAACCGGTACTTCATTGAACCAACGGTAAAATACATGGCTCAACCGGTTGCGATTTTCTGCAAACACGTTGACCAGATGGCCACAATAGAGGTGATAGGCTACCAGTACACCCACCAGGACAAGCTTGATTTCGAGCCAGGCGCCTGTAAAGCCATAGCCCAGCCATAACCAGATGCCGAACAACAATGCCAATACGCCGAGCGGTGTCATGAAGCGATACAGCTTGCGTTCCATCAGTTTGAAACGCTCCGAAGTCGCGCTATCGCTGATCATGGCATGATTGACGAATAATCGCGGCAGGTAAAACAGGCCCGCAAACCAGCTGATCACAAAAATAATATGTAATGCCTTAATCCACAGCATGCCTATATCCGGATAAAAATGAAACCGCCGGGCCGCTGGCGGATCCGGTTGGAAGAATCAAAACCTGAACGGATCATGCGTTTTTGGGGAAGCCGGTAACGTGTCAAAATCATTCATCATCGACAAGCGATAACCAATAGCGAACAGATTCACTCCGCCAGATCAGGATCGGCAGGGTTTTGAGCTTCCTTGCTCAAGGATTGGTCGTCACGGATAATTTCCATGTACCCATCCATCTCACGTTTGTAGTAAAAATAATCCATCTCGGGTGCTTCACCACCCAGCCGGGTGATGACGGCAGAAATCTGGCCGCGATGATGGGCTTGATGATTCATCATATGGGTCAGTACGTCACGCATCCACATCGAGCGCGCAGTACCATCCGAAGAGACGAAATCCAGACGGCCATCAAACCAGTCGGGTTCGCTTGCGTCCAGCCACAGCTTGAGCTCCTCTGCCTGGCACTGCGTCGCTTCGATCAACTGATTCCAGTCAGGATAGGCAATTTCCTGGAAATTGACTTTCAGGGCTTCACCCTGCAATCGTGCCAGCCACAACCGGTTAACCAGCATGATGTGATCCACGGTATGGTGAATACTACCGAAAAACAGACCCTGCGGGCTTTGCAGAAATTCGCGGTTAATCCCTCCCAGAGCCGCGAATAGCCGATCATTCGCCCACTGCTGGTAATCCGACAGAACCACGAAATAACTCTTCCAGGAATAACGGCTATGCATGATCAACCTTTTTTAACGAGCGCCTTGTCCAGACGGTTGCGCAGCTTGGCAAAATCCAGATTACCAATTGTTTGCTCCACTACGTTACCATCCTTGTCGATCAGAAACGAGGTGGGCGTAAGTTGTACATTATTGAATTGATGCGCCAAATTCCCTTGCACATCCAGCGCAACCGGAAACGGCAAGCCTCGCTGCTGCTTGAAACGGAGCACATAGCTGGGAGGATCATAACTCATGGCAACTGCAATCACCTCAAAACCCTTGTCATGGTATTGATTATACGTTTCCACAATATGCGGCATTTCTTCCACGCAGCCAGGGCAGGTGGTTGCCCAGAAATTCACCAGCACCATTTTCCCGTGCAGGCTTTGCATGGATATTTTCTTGCCGGTAAGGTCGGTAAAGGTCACTTGCGGCGCCGGCGTTTTTTGTGTCAAACCGAAAAACAGCACCGCTGCGAGCGCGGCTAGCACCACAGTAATCAGCGCATACTTGTGATATTGTTTATTGATCATCTGTCTCTTTCCATCCAGAAATCGTCATGCACAGGATTGTCATGTTTTTCGCTGCCCTTGTCATTAGCACCCTCGTTGAAGCAAACAAGTGGATTCATTGCACTGTCAGTCAGGCCAGCTGCTATTTGAAAAAAACCTTGATGCAACGTTCCGTGAATTGCGTAACCCAGTCAGGCAAAGGCGGTGGCCCCATTAATCACCGGCCTAACCGGATGGCGGCATACTAATGGCAAAAGTCCTGTTCGTACTCACCGCTGCCGGCGAACTTGCGCTCAACAATGGTGATCGTATCCCGACCGGTTTCAGGGCACAGGAGTTTGTTCCCCCCCACCATATTTTTCTCGAGCACGGGCACACGATCGACATTGCCACGCCCAAGGGAAAACCTGCCGTGCTGGATGAAACCTGTTTTGAACCGGCATTTCACCACCACGATAGCGGCCGTATCGCCAACCTGCGCGAACAACTATCCGGCATTGAGACTTGGCGCACACCGCTGTCGCTGGAACGCCTGGCGCTGACAGGCGCTAAATATGATGCGTTATTCTTCCCCGGCGGATACGGATCGATGACCGACTTGATTGCTTCCGACGCGACAGGCAACCTGGTCAAACGCACCCTCGCAAATGGCGGCCTGATCGGCGCAGTATGCCATGGTCCAGCCGGGTTGGTCAGGGCACAACAGGATGAAAACTGGCTATTTGCCGGATATCAGCTAACTTGCTGCAGCCCGCAGGAAGAACAACATGCCGACACCTTACCCGAATTGCTGGCAGAACACCTCGCCAGGCTGGGCGGAGAATTGAATTTTGACGCACCCGACAGCGAACATATCGTTATCGACCGTCAGCTTTATACAGGCCAGAACGCCACCTCAGCCGAAAAACTGGCTTTTGCCATGGCACGCCAGCTCAAAAAAATGGGCAGCCTTGACAAGGATGCTTGCGGCACCCCGTGCACCTGATTCAAATTACGTTTGCCACGCCAGCATGGGCAACACTATCCCGAGGTACCTCCGCTGATCAATCCGGTTCATCGAGCGCGTCATAAACAACATCCACCGCATTGCTGAATACCGGCATGCCACCAACAATCGCCGCTGTCTCGCTTACACCATATAATCTAAAAAGTAAAATCTTATTCAGCCGTCCGGTTACTGATAAAATGGCGCTTTAGCAATCGCCGTGCTGCTCATGGACACCCCCCGCCTTCGCGAAATTCCTTATAATTACACTTCGTTTTCCGACCGCGAAATCGTCATTCGCCTGCTGGGTAAAGAAGCTTGGGAGATCCTCAACCAATTGCGCGGCGAACGCCGTACCGGGCGCTCGGCGCGCATGCTGTTCGAGGTGCTGGGCGATATCTGGGTGGTGTCGCGCAACCCGTATTTGCAGGATGACCTGCTCGCCAATCCCAAACGCCAGGCGGCATTGATCGATGCGCTGAATCATCGCTTGAATGAAATCGATGCACGCCGGCAGGACAATCCACTGGTCGCGCCGCTGCTGGACGCCGCGCGCCGGGCCGTGGCAAATTTCCAGTCGGATTTTGCCCATACGCGCCAGTTGCGCCGCGACACGCTCAAAAAGCTGAGCCGCCACACACGCAAGGACAACATCCAGTTCGACGGCCTGGCACGCGTTTCCCATGTCACCGACGCCACCGACTGGCGCGTGGAATATCCCTTCGTCGTGCTCAACCCGGACAGCGAAGCGGAGATCGCTCATCTGGTCAAAGGCTGCATCGAACTGGGGCTGACCATCATTCCGCGCGGCGGCGGCACCGGCTACACCGGCGGCGCGATTCCGCTCACGCCTGATTCTGCTGTCATCAACACGGAAAAACTGGAGGCCTTGTCCACGGTCGAAATGACGCGCCTGCCCGGCGTGGATCGTGACTACGCCACCATCCACTGCGGCGCCGGGGTGGTGACGCGGCGGGTGATGGATGCGGCGGATGCGGCGGGCTTCGTGTTCGCGGTCGACCCGACCTCGGCCGACGCCTCCTGCATCGGCGGCAACGTGGCGATGAACGCCGGCGGCAAAAAAGCCGTGCTGTGGGGCACGGCGCTGGACAATCTGGTGTCGTGGCGCATGGTGACGCCGGATGCGGAATGGCTGGAAGTCACCCGCCTCGACCATAATCTGGGCAAGATTCACGATGCCGCGACGGCGCGTTTCGAGATCCGGCGCTACGACATTGACGGCACAGCCGAGATTGCCAGACCGGAAATCCTGGAAATCCCCGGCCAGCACTTCCGCAAGGTGGGGCTGGGCAAGGACGTCACCGACAAGTTCCTCGCCGGTCTGCCCGGCATCCAGAAGGAAGGCTGCGACGGCATCATCACTTCCGCCCGCTTCATCCTGCACAAGCTGCCCGCATTCACGCGCACGGTGTGCCTGGAGTTTTTCGGCCAGGTGCGCGATGCCGTGCCTGCCATCGTCGAAGTCAAAAATTATCTGGACGCCCACCCTCACGCCATCCTCGCCGGACTGGAACATCTGGACGCGCGCTACATCAAGGCGGTCGGCTACGCCACCAAGGCCCACCGCAACGAACGCCCGAAAATGATCCTGCTGGCCGACGTGGTGTCGGATGACGAAGCCGCTTGCGGCGAAGCGGCTTCGCACATCGTCCAGCTCGCCAATGCGCGCGGCGGCGAGGGCTTCATCGCCGTGACTGCCGAAGCGCGCAAGAAATTCTGGCTGGATCGCGCCCGCACCGCCGCCATCGCCGCTCATACCAACGCCTTCAAGATCAACGAGGACGTGGTGATTCCGCTGGACCGGCTGGCGGATTATTCGGATGGGGTAGAACGTATCAACATTGAACTATCCATCGCCAACAAACTGAAATTACTGGATGTGCTGGAGCCATTTTTCCGTGGTGAATTACCATTGTTTCAGGATGAAGATACGGTCGCCGACGCGCAAATGACCGAGGAGCGTCGTAGCCGCGCCTTGAGCTTGCTGGAAAGAACGCGTGCCCGCTGGCACTGGCTACTGGACAATCTTGATGCCCCACCTGCAAACGCCGAGCTCGCCATCGCCAGCACGGAACTGGTTGCATCCAACGGCCACGCCACGGTGTTCCAGGCCTTGCAGGATCACACTTTGCGCGTTTCCTGGAAGCGCGAAGTGCGCAAGGAACTGCAGCGTATTTTTGTCGGCCGCGAATACCAGCCGGTACTGGATGCCTGCGACCGCCTGCACAAACAAACCCTGAAAAGCCGCGTGTTCGTGGCATTGCACATGCACGCCGGCGACGGTAATGTACACACCAACCTGCCGGTCAATTCCGACGACTACACCATGCTGCAGGAAGCCAATGCGGCGGTGGCGCGCATCATGCAACTGGCACGCGACCTGGGCGGCGTGATTTCGGGCGAGCACGGCATCGGCCTCACCAAGCTGGAATATCTGGAAGACGAAGCGATCCAGAGTTTCGTGCGTTACAAGCACAAAGTTGACCCGGAAGGCCGCTTCAACAAGGGCAAGCTGATGCCCGGCGCGGATCTGCGCAACGCCTACACCCCCAGCTTTTCGCTGCTGGAAACCGAGTCGCTGATCATGGAGCAATCCGAGATCGGCGAGATCGCCGACTCGATCAAGGACTGCCTGCGCTGCGGCAAGTGCAAGCCCGTATGCAACACACATATTCCGCGCGCCAATCTGCTGTACAGCCCGCGCAATAAAATCCTCGCCACCTCGCTGCTGATAGAAGCATTCCTGTACGAAGAGCAAACCAGGCGTGGTGTATCCATCCAGCACTTCGACGAATTCGGCGATGTGGCCGACCACTGTACCGTTTGCCACAAGTGCCTCAACCCCTGCCCGGTCAACATCGACTTCGGCGACGTTTCCATCGCCATGCGCAATTTCCTGCGCAAACAGGGCAAAAAGAAATTCAATCCGGGCACGACTGCGTCGATGTTTTTCCTCAACGCGACCGACCCGGCCACCATCAAGCTCACTCGCAAAGTGATGATCGAATGGGGTTACAGCGCCCAGCGCTGGGCCTATCAAAGTGCGAAAAAACTCGGTCTGGTTAAAACACAGACGACTCATCCACCCGCCACACTCGGCACCGCGCCGATCCGCGCGCAAGTCATTCATTTCATCAACAAACCCATGCCCGGCGGTCTACCCAAGAAGACCTCGCGCGCGCTGCTGGGACTGGAAGACGCCAGCATCGTGCCAGTGATCCGCAACCCGGCCAAACTCAGCGATGATTCTGACGCGGTGTTCTATTTCCCGGGCTGCGGTTCGGAACGACTATTCTCGCAAGTCGGGCTGGCGACACAAGCCATGCTGTTCGAACTCGGCACGCAAACCGTGCTGCCGCCCGGCTATCTGTGCTGCGGCTATCCGCAGACCTCCAGCGGGCAGGCCGACAAGGGCGACGCCATCACCACCGAAAACCGCGTGCTGTTCCACCGCGTGGCCAACACCCTCAACTACCTCGACATCAAGACCGTGATCGTGTCCTGCGGCACCTGCATGGATCAGTTGCTGAAGTACCAGTTCGAGAAAATCTTCCCCGGTTGCCGCCTGCTCGACATCCACGAATACCTGCTGGAGAAGGGTGTAAAACTGGAAGGCGTGGAGGGCACGCGCTACATGTACCACGACCCGTGCCACACGCCGATGAAGACCTACCAGCCGCTGAAGGTAGTGAACCAGCTGATGGGTGAAGAAGTAAAGCTGAGCGAGCGCTGCTGCGGCGAGTCGGGCACTTTGGCGGTGTCGCGCCCGGATATTTCCACTCAAATCCGCTTCCGCAAGGAAGAAGAAATCCGCAAGGTGGCCGATCAGTTGCGCACCGATTCGGGAGATGCCACAGCGGTAAAAATCCTCACCTCCTGCCCATCCTGTCTGCAAGGTTTATCCCGCTACGACGATGATGCTGCTACCTCGGCCGATTACATCGTGGTGGAAATGGCCAAACATCTATTGGGGCCGGACTGGATGGAAAGCTACATCGAGAAGGCCGGCAACGGTGGCATCGAGCGGGTATTGCTGTAAACACAGCGGCCACACTCCCCCAACTTCAGGATCAATGAATATGGAAAATTGTGAGCTGTGCAACACACCGGGTGGCGACCTATTGTGGGGTGATGATTTTTGCCGGGTCGTACTGGTGGAGGATGCAGACTATCCTGGATTTTGCAGGGTCATTCTGAATGCGCACATCAAGGAAATGACCGATCTCACCGAAGCCCAGCAACACCGGCTGTTACGAGTGGTGTTTGCCACCGAATCCGCGCTGCGTGAAACGCTGAAGCCTGCCAAGATCAATCTTGCCAGTCTGGGCAACATGACGCCGCACCTGCATTGGCATGTGATTCCGCGTTTTACGAGTGATCGGCATTTCCCAAACCCGATTTGGGGCGCACCGCAACGTGAGTCGCGTCCGCAAGGCCAGCTCAACCTGATTGCCGGAATCTTGAAATCCGCATTGGGGCAACGACTGTAGCCATGCAAGACTTCCCCTCGGCGCGCAGCTTGGGGAAACCGTCAATCTGTCGGCGGCTCCTCCACCCGACTGGAAGGAAAGCACGCGGCAAAGCAGCTGCCTTTACCCACCTGGCTATCTACCAATAGCCGCGCCTGATGCCGGGTCAATACATGCTTCACAATGGCAAGACCAAGCCCGGTCCCACCCGTCTCGCGCGAACGGCCGCGATCTACCCGATAGAAGCGCTCGGTCAGGCGCGGAATATGCTGCGGCTCAATCCCGTCGCCGGTATCGCTCACGCTAAAACATGCCTCTCCGCCACGCACTGCCCAGCGCAAACTGATGCTGCCACCTTTGGGTGTATAGCGCACCGCATTACTGACCAAATTACCGAAAGCGCTGCGCAGCTCATCCGGATTGCCTTTAACCCAGCGGTCACACTCAATGAACAGCTGAATCTGGTGGTTCTCACCGCTCAGACTCCGTGCATCCTGAAACAGGGACTGCGCGAGTTCCGGAACATTGACCGCCGACTCCTGCAAACGATTTTGCGGGCTTTCCAGGCGCGACAGGGTGAGCAGATCTTCCACCAGCATCCTCATGCGTTCCGTCTGCTGCTGCATCAAATCGCTATAGCGGCGGAAGTCCGTCTGGTTAATATGCTCCATGTCCGCAAAAGTTTCCAGAAACCCGCCCACGACCGTCAAGGGCGTGCGCAATTCGTGCGAAACATTGGCGACAAAATCGCGACGCATTGAGTCAATCAACTCGATCTGTGTAATATCCCTGGAAATCAGCATCTTGCGTTTGTCGCCAAACGGAACCAGCTGGACTGACAAGCTCACATCGCGGCTGGCTGGCGACTTCATGATGAGCGGTTCGCTGTAATCATGTCCCGCCAGATATTCATGAAACGGCGCCTGGCGGATCAGATAACCGATAAATTGCCCGCGGTCGGCTGCGTCATCCAGACTGAAATGGCGACTGGCGGCAGGATTGAACCAATCGATCTGGTCGGTCTCGTTGAGCATCACGATGCCGTCCGGAATCGCCTGGGCAGCATGCTCGAAACGATCCAGCAACGCTGACAGCTTGGTTGTGCTGCGCTTTTGCTTGCGCAGCAAGCGCTCCAGGCCATAAAAGATATCATCCCAGGCCCCGTATGCCCGGGGAATACCACCGCGCTCGCCGCGCTCCAGCCAGCGGATCAATGCGGCCATC
This sequence comes from Sulfuriferula sp., assembly GCF_054605375.1. Lineage (NCBI taxonomy): Bacteria > Pseudomonadati > Pseudomonadota > Betaproteobacteria > Nitrosomonadales > Sulfuricellaceae > Sulfuriferula > Sulfuriferula sp. The sequence goes on from NZ_JBTSEG010000001.1 coordinate 294,068, forward strand.
TGGCGCAAGTGATGAACCAGATAGCCGAGCAGGCCCAATACGAACAGCGCTATGCCGGTCGATACACTGAATAAAGCCGCAGCCAGCAACGCTGCAAACAGGATTCCTCCCAGCATCAAAGCCGGGCGCCACCAGAAATCAAACAAAGCTCCCCCGCCGCTTTAAAGGGGGTTAATTATGCTTGAAATCGGATACCGCAGGGTGCGCAATGGCATCACCCGGGTTGCGCTGACAAGCGATAGCCGGCTCCACGCACCGTGTCGATCAGGCTTTCATGCTGGGTGGGTTCAAGCGCCAGGCGCAACCGGCGGATATGTACGTCTACGGTACGCTCTTCCACAAATACATGATCGCCCCATACCTGATCAAGCAACTGTGAGCGCGAATAAACCCGTTCCGGGTGGGTCATCAGGAAGTGCAGCAGACGAAATTCAGTCGGGCCCAATTCTACGGCTGCGCCGTTACCGGTCACACGATGGCTCACCGGGTCCAGACTCAGGCCGCGTATTTCCACTTTGTCCTCCGTCATCTGAGGCGCACGCCGGCGTAATACAGCCTTGATGCGTGCCGACAATTCACGTGGCGAAAAAGGTTTGGTGATGTAGTCGTCAGCCCCGGTTTCCAGACCAAGCACTTTGTCACGTTCTTCTCCACGGGCTGTCAGCATGATGATCGGGACATTCTTCATACGGATGTCTGCGCGAAATTTCCTGGCCAGATCAATCCCGTTCATGCCCGGCAACATCCAGTCCAGCAATACCAGGTCAGGCAAGTTGTGCTTCACCATTCCAGCTGCAATCTCGGCCGAATCCGCGCACAGCACGCTATGACCAGCCTGGGTCAGATTAAACTTCACCAGTTCCTGGATTCCGGGTTCGTCTTCTACCAGCAATATCGTCGCAGCCATGTATATCCCCAATTAGCCATTCAATAGTAATGCATGTTATGACAGCCTTGTGACAAACTCGTGACAACATCGAAATAATGTATCACCTTTTGTTTACCCCCCGTGTCGGTTATGATTCTGCCTGTTTTCACTGATTATTTTCCTGCCATGGATAACGCTACCCACTTCGGCTTCAAAACTGTTGCCGAATCCGAAAAAGCGGCCAAAGTTGCCGATGTTTTTCATTCCGTTGCGCAACGCTACGATGTCATGAACGATCTGATGTCGGTCGGGCTGCATCGTGCCTGGAAGCGCTTCACGATTGAGGCTTCTGGTGTCAGGCCCGGCAATCGCGTGCTCGATGTGGCGGGCGGCACCGCCGATCTTACCCGGCTATTCCTGAAAAAAGTGGGGAGTTCCGGACAGGTCTGGCTCACCGACATCAACAGCTCGATGCTCAGCGTGGGGCGCGATCGCATGCTGGACGAAGGACAAGCGGTACCAGTGGCCCAGTGCGACGGCGAAAAACTACCCTTTCCGGACAATTATTTCGACTGCGTGAGCGTGGCATTCGGCCTGCGCAACATGACTCACAAGGATCTCGCGCTGGCTGACATGTACCGCGTGCTGCGCCCCGGCGGTCGCTTGCTGGTGCTGGAATTCTCCAAAATCTGGAAACCGCTGGCACCGATCTACGATGCCTACTCATTCAAGCTGCTGCCATTCATGGGCAAACTGGTCGCCAAAGATGCCGATAGCTATCAATATCTGGCCGAATCCATCCGCATGCACCCAGGTCAGGAAGAACTCCAAACCATGATGGAACACGCCGGATTTGCCAAAGTGGACTACCACAACCTGAGTGGCGGCGTGGTCGCATTGCACAAAGGCTACAAGTTTTAATGCTGTCGCGTCTGGCTGCCAGTGCGGGCCTGCCGCCGCTCAACCACTTGCTCCATGGGGCGCCATGGGCACGGGAACGCCTGGTGACGTGGGCCGGGAAAACCGTCAGCATCGATTTGTTTCCGCTCAACTTCACGCTGACCGTGACCGAAACCGGGATGTTTTCTGCAGCCGGAGCTGACGCAGTGCCTGACGCCCATATCGAACTTGGCCCGCTACAGGCAGCGCGTCTGGCATTAAAGGATCCGGCTGCGTTTCAAAATGTGGTGATCAATGGCGACGCTCAGTTTGCTGCAACTTTGGGCAGTATTTTCCGCGAACTGGAATGGGATGTGGAGGCTGATCTGGCACACGTGGCTGGAGATGTGGCCGCACATCGCATCATGAATAGCGCACGCAGCTTGCATGCCTGGCAACGCCATGCGGCCGACAGCGCACAGCAATCACTGGTCGAATATATTTGCGAGGAACGCCCTCTGCTTGCCAAACCACGACACGTCGCGTCTTTCATTGCCGGTGTGGATAGTGTGCGTGACGATACGGCGCGCCTGGAAAAACGCCTGCAACTTCTTGCCGCGCAACGCAGCCAAAATTAATGCGAATTTTACGTCTGATTACCATTGTCTGGGTGGCGCTGCGCTTTGGCCTGGACGAATTTTTTCTGGGTCACAAACGCGTACGCACGCTGCGCTGGCTGGTCAAAACAACACTGTTCTGGCGCAACCTGTCCGAGCCGCGCGCTGTCCGGCTGCGCCAGGCGCTGGAAGCGCTCGGTCCGATTTTCGTCAAATTCGGCCAGATGCTATCCACCCGCCGCGACCTGATGCCGCCGGATATTGCCGACGAACTGGCGCGCCTGCAGGACCGCGTACCACCTTTCTCTGCCGAGGAGGTGCGTACCACCCTGCAACGCGTCTATGGCAAACCGGTAGAACAAGTATTTGCGCAGTTCGACGCGCAACCCATTGCCAGTGCCTCCATGGCGCAAGTACATTTTGCTCTGCTACAGAATGGCACCGAGGCGGCGGTAAAAATACTGCGTCCCGGTATTGGCGCGGTCATCGAGCATGACCTTGGACTGCTCGAGGCCGGCGCAATTCTGGTGGAAAAACTATTTGCCGATGGCCCACGCCTGCACCCGCGTGAGGTAGTGGGCGAGTTCCGAAAAACCCTCACCGACGAGCTCGACCTGATGCGCGAGGCCTCCAACTGCTCGCAGTTACGGCGTAACTTTGAAAATTCCGACTTGCTCATCGTACCCGAAGTGTATTGGGATTATTGCGAGCCCGAGGTAATGGTGATGGAACGCATGAAAGGCGTACCCATCAGCCAGATTGATACGTTGCGCGAAATGGGTGTGGATATTCCAAAACTTGCCATGGCCGGCGTGGAGATTTTCTTCACCCAGGTTTTTCGCGATACCTTTTTTCATGCCGACATGCATCCCGGCAATATCCAGGTTAACGCACGCGGGCAATATATCGCGCTGGATTTCGGCATCATGGGTACCCTCACCGAAGTAGATAAAAACTATCTTGCACAGAACTTTCTGGCATTTTTCCGGCGCGATTATCGTGCCGTCGCACAAGCTCATGTGGATGCTGGTTGGACCCCGCCAGAAACACGCGTGGATGAATTCGAAGCGGCCATCCGTGCGGTGTGCGAACCGGTATTCGACCGGCCATTGAAAGAAATCTCCTTCGGCAAGGTGCTACTGCGGCTGTTCCAGACCTCACGCCGTTTCAACATGGAAATCCAGCCGCAACTGGTTCTGTTACAAAAAACCCTGCTCAATATCGAAGGCCTCGGTCGCCAGTTGGATCCCGACCTGGATTTATGGAAAACCGCCAAGCCGTTTCTGGAACGCTGGATGAACGAACAGATGGGCTGGCGCGGTGCGATCAAATCCATCAAACAGGAGGCACCACGCTGGGCTGTATTGCTGCCGCAGTTACCACGCCTTGCGCACGCCTATCTTGGACACAATAGCAGCGCTGATCTGGCAGGCCTATCCAAACAGTTGGCCACCGGTCAGACGCGTCTGCAAAAAATGCTCGGGGTGATCGCGTTGCTGCTCGCCATTCTGGCCATTCTGGCCGGGTATAGCTTATTCAGACATTAACAGGGGAAGATATGCTGATCTGGTTTGTGATGCTGTATTTATTCATTTCCATCAGTATCGGCCTCTATGCAGCAACCCGCGTACACACCGCCAAGGACTATGTCGTCGCCGGACGCTCGCTTCCCATCTATATTGTTACCGCCACGGTATTCGCCACCTGGTTCGGCTCGGAAACGATACTCGGCACATCAGCCAGCTTTTTGCAGGATGGTCTCAAGGGCATCGTCGCCGACCCGTTCGGGGCCAGCATGTGCCTGGTGCTGGTCGGGCTGTTTTTTGCACGCAAGCTGTACCGCATGAACCTGCTCACCCTGGGCGATTATTACCGGCAGCGCTATGGCCGGACCGTCGAACTGCTGACCAGCCTGGCGATTGTAGCATCTTACCTGGGCTGGGTTGCGGCGCAGATCACCGCGCTGGGGATGGTGTTCTCGCTGCTCACCCACGGCAGCATCAGCACCCATGACGGCATGATCATCGGTGCAGGTATCGTGCTGGTATATACCTTGTTTGGCGGCATGTGGTCGGTAGCGCTCACCGATTTTTTCCAGATGATCATCATCGTTGTCGGCATGCTTTACATCGGCTGGCTGGTAAGCGGTTATGCCGGAGGCGTCGGCAATGTGGTCAGCCATGCGCAAGAGGCAGGCAAATTCGAATTCTGGCCAAAACTGCAAACACGCGACATATTGGCATTTGTCGCCGCATGGGTAACCATGATGTTCGGCTCGATTCCTCAGCAGGACGTATTCCAGCGCGTCATGTCGGCGCGCAACGAAAATATTGCGGTAACGGGCGCCGTGCTGGGCGGCAGCCTGTATTTCCTGTTCGCATTCATCCCGATCTTCCTGGCTTATGCCGCCATACTGATTGATCCGGTCACAGCCAATGCGCTATTAGGCACGCACCCTCAACACATCCTGCCTGACCTGATCCTCAACCACACGCCGGTATTCGCCCAGGTCATGTTCTTCGGTGCGCTGCTGTCCGCAATCATGAGCACCGCCAGCGGTACCTTGCTGGCGCCGTCGGTAACTTTTACAGAGAATATCCTCAAACCCTTTATCGGCCACCTCAGCGACCGCCACCTGCTGTGGGCCATGCGCGCCGTGGTGGTCGGCTTTGCCTGTATCGTCACGCTGTTCGCACTCGGCTCCAACGCCAGCATCTACAAGATGGTGGAAAACGCCTATAAAGTCACGCTGGTGGCTGCTTTCGTGCCGCTTGTGTTCGGCCTGTACTGGAAACGCGCCAATACTCTGGGCGCACTGTTCGCTATCGCATTAGGTGTGTCGTCGTGGCTGCTACTGGAAATTTTCCACCCGGATGGCCTGTGGCCGCCGCAACTGTTTGGCTTGCTGATGAGTCTGGCGGGGATGCTGGGGGGGTCTTTGTTACGCCCCAAGCGCCGCGTTTGAGCGTCAGTACTTTGTCAGTATTTTTTACAATCTCGCCTGGGAACTTTCCAAACGAACTGCTGGAACCCCCACAATAAACACTTAACATACTGAAATTAAATATTATTTTGTTTTTATCCTCTATTCTGGCATGGGTAATGCTTAATGATTGGCAAGGGCAATACGTTCACAGTTAAATCGTGGCTAACCCCATTCATTTATTGAGATTCTTACAAGAGGAGAAATAAAATGAGCAGCATCAAAACATTGATTATTGGAGCGGGTCTTGGTGTGTTCGCTATGGTTGGCACGGCCAATGCCCACCTGGTGGCCTTCGGCTGGAAAGACAATGGCAATGGCACGATCACCATGTTTGGTGAGCATTGGCATGGCGATCAGAGTGCACCCTCCACTGCCAATGGCGGCGTCAGGATCGGTATCTTCGGTACAGACAATACCTTATGGCCGGTGTTCCAGTGGACAGGGTTTTTTAACAACATGGGCGGAACCCTCGCAGGGATGGACGCCATGGTAACAAGTGGCGTACTAACTGGCTATGCCACAGAACCGTCCAATTTTAGTAATAACGCATCTGAGAATGACTGGTTCACCACCGATCCCCTTGTGTTGGGGAATGGTACTTGGGGGCTATTTACCGGCACCAACTGTTGCATCGATACGATGAGCGCACCTGGGCAATTCGTCCTCACGGGGATTACCAGCGTTCCTGGTGGCACGGGGCCTGGGCAGGTTCCTGGGGTTCCGGAGCCCGCCTCCTTGGCGTTGCTCGGCATCGGTATAGCTGGTTTGGCAGCTGCACGCCGGCGCAAGCAGATGGTTTGATCTGTCGGATTACTTGACAGAAAAACGGCGGCCTCGGCCGCCGTTTTTAATGGCAGGGGAAAATGGGGTCAGACACGATAAATACCTGTATGATTGGCCTTTTTCCTCATTCAGGTACGCCTCTCCATGGCTCGCCTTCCACGCTACGTCATTCCCGGCCAACCCCAGCACGTCATCCAGCGCGGCAATAACCGGCAGGCGATTTTTGCCGCGGAAGCAGATTACCAGTTCTTTCGGGATGCCCTGGTCGAAGCGGCTGGACGGTTTGGCCTCGCCATTCATGCCTATGTGTGGATGACGAATCACATCCATCTCCTCGCCACGCCAAGCCGCGAGGACAGTATCGGCAAGACCTTGCAGTCGGTGGGGCGGCGCTATGTGCAGTATTTTAATTACACCTATCGGCGCAGCGGTACGCTTTGGGAGGGACGGTATCGGGCGACAGTAGTCGATAGCGAGCAGTATCTGCTTACGCTGATGCGTTATATCGAGATGAACCCGGTGCGTGCCGGGATAGTGCTCAACCCGGCGGATTATCCCTGGTCAAGCCATCATCACAATACCTATGGTGAGACTGGACTCAATGCAGACTGGCTGGTTGCACATGATGAATACCTGCGGCTTGGGCTAGATGCGGTTGAGCGGCAGACATCGTATCGGGCGTTGTTTCACTCTGCATTGACAATAAATGACGTTGCCGCGATCCGCGATTGCACGCATAAAGGATGGGCGCTGGGTAGTGAGCAATTCAGGGCTCATATTGAGAAACTGGGCAAACGACAGGCTGCATCCAAAGGCGTGGGCAGGCCAAGAAAGCAAGTGGCGGCAGACAATAATCGTATTTGACAGGAATGCCGAGGGTCTTTGATAAGCCCAAAGCGTCGTATTCGGTCGTCAGGAATTTTTACAATTTCGCTTGTAAATTTCCCATACTAGCTGCCATTACCATACGCGATAGCGCTTAACATTATGTAATTAAATAAAATTAAATTATTTTCCTCTATTGGCATGGGTGATGCTTAATGATTGGTGAGGGCAGTATGATAGTGATTAGAAAAGTATTTAAATCGTGTCCGACCCTGAAGTTTGCGATTGGGAAGATCATTGAAATCGTGTCTGACCCCATTAATTTTTTTTGTCTGACCCCATTAATTATTTAAATTCTTATTTTCCATTTAATTTTTTAATTTTAGGAGATTTTGATGATCCGTTCAGCTCTAACTTTGGCAGTGCTAACTGCCGCCTCCTTCAGCGCCCACGCGGCCGTATTGTACGACCAGAATGTCACCGGCAATGTCATCATGGGTACTGGGATCAACAACGGCGGGTTCACCGTGGACCGTGCCAACAATATTGAACTCGGACTTCGCGCTCGGGAACGTTACGATCTCATCAACAATCAGCCGAGCCAGGTCACCGGCAGTAACGGCGACGGCACATACAACCAGAACGCTGGTGCCGCCCCCCCGGGGCCCAATCGGGCGCGCTGGAATTTCGACTGGTCGGTTAATTCTGACCTGAGCGGTACCAGCGGGCAGAATCTGAACACGCTGACTTACCTGGTCGGCATGGATTTCGATCCCGGGGTGGGCACCAATTTCCAGACTTTCGATCCCCTCAACCTAGGGTTTGCAGACCACTCCTTTGGCAACAATACCACTGCCCAAAGCGCGGGGGCCGAAGCGACGACCGCCTCCCAGTACGCGACCTTGCTGGCGAACAACAACCTCGCGCAGAACTCGTGGAACTACGATTTCTTCGATAGCCTCGCGTTCCCATTCAATCCAACCGTCGACGGCACATACACTGTCTTCCTCGAGGCCTTCAGCACCAACGGTCTGCTGGCCCGCAGCCAGATTGACGTGATCGTTGGCCGTGGCGCACAGGTACCCGAACCTGCCTCCTTGGCACTGCTCGGCATCGGCTTTGCCGGTCTGGCTGTCGCGCGCCGTCGCAAGCAGATGGCTTGACCTGTCGGATTGCCTGACAGCAAAACGGCGGCCTTGGCCGCCGTTTTTTATTGCCCTGACATCACCGGTTAACCGGTTAGCGCAGATACCCCTCATGCTCAAGCTTGAGTAGGAAAGGGGGTGATGTCTGACCCCTTTCGCTTGATATGGTTGTTTTGTTGGTTTAATATGCAACCATGATTACCTTAAATTTACACCAGGCCAAAACCCATTTGTCCAAGTGCATCGCCCAGGCCGAAGCCGGGGAGACGGTGGTCATCTGCAAACGGAACAAACCTGTGGCCGAAATCCGCGCGATTCCACAACCGCAAAAGAAACCGCGTCCTGTCGGGCTGCTCAAGGGCCAGTTTTCCGTGCCGGACAGTTTTTTCGAGCCCCTGCCGGAGGAAATCATCGCCGCATTTGAAGGGCGTGAGGGTTGAATCGCTATTTGCTGGATACCTGCACGTTTCTTTGGCTGGTTGCAGGGAGCGACGCGCTCCCCAAAACAGCCAGGGAATTCATCCGTAATCCGGACAACGAGATTTTTCTGAGCGTGGTGAGCGCTTGGGAAATCACGGTGAAATACAGCGCCAACAAGCTGCCATTGCCTCAAAAGCCTGACATGTTTGTGCGCAAGCAACGCGAAGACCATTTGCTGGCAAGTTTGCCATTGCTTGAGGCGCATGTGCTGACGCTGATCAAACTGCCCGGCATTCATCACGACCCATTTGATCGTATGCTGGTGTGCCAGGCGGTTGCAGAGGGATTGACTATCCTGACCCCGGACGAAGCAATCAGCCAATACCCCGTCCGGACAGCCTGGTAGGGTTCAGCGCAAATACCCTTCATGCTCCAGCTTGAGCAAAATCTGCTGCACCGCTTCGTCCACACTCAAGTCCGTGGTATCAATCGACAGCTCGGGCCGTTCCGGAACCTCGTAGGGGTCGGACACGCCGGTGAATTCCTTGATCAGCCCCGCGCGCGCTTTGGCATACAGCCCCTTGCGGTCGCGCGATTCGCAGGTTTCGATAGGCGTGGCGACAAAGACTTCCAGGAAGCCGCCGAGAGGCTGGATCATGGCGCGCACATCACGGCGCGTATCGCGATAAGGCGCAATTGGCGCGCAGATGGCGATACCGCAGTTTTTGGTGATTTCCGACGCCACATAACCGATGCGGAGCACATTGATGTTGCGATGCTCGCGCGAGAAGCCAAGCTCGGCTGACAGATGGCGGCGCACGATATCCCCATCCAGCAGCGTGACCGAGCGCCCGCCCATTTCCATCAAACGCGTACCCAATGCACGCGCGATGGTGGATTTTCCCGCCCCGGACAGGCCGGTGAAAAACACGGTGAAACCCTGCCGGTCACGCGGCGGGTAACTGCGGCGCATCTCCGCCAGCACTTCGGGGAAGGTGTACCAATCCGGAATATTCACACCCAGCTGCAGACGGCGATGAATTTCAGTGCTGGTCAGAGCCAACCCACGCGCCCCCTTGGGGAGCTCTTCCAGCGGCATGAATTGGGCATATTCTTCCGAGTACACCATACGCGGAAACGGAATCAGTCCCACGCCAATTTCGGTAATGTGATCGGTGACGCGTTGATAATCCTCGTGCTGCACAATGTCGGTGCCACGCCTGAGCTGGCCGTGTGCGTCGTGCTCACCTCCAACAATCAGATGCGAGCAGCCGTAATTGCGCTGAATGATGGCGCGCGACAGCGTGTCGCGTACGCCCCCATCACGTACATATACGGGTGATAACGCTAGCTGGCTGGTTGCCGAAGGAAAACGCCCGATCACGGCCTGATAACTCCGCACCAGGGCAAAATAATCCGCACTCTCTACCGGATCGCCGCCCGCCATGGGATGGATCAGCAGGTTGGCTTCATTCTGTACTGCAGCACGCAAAATAAATTCGTACTGGGCACGCTGCAGTTGGGTACGCGCGGGATAGGCAATCACATTGCGCCAGCCAAGCCGCGTGAACCCGGCACGCAATTCGGCCGGGGTAAGACGCAATGCCATAAAATCGTGGCGTAGCGGCAACGACAGGCCTTCAACCGCGCCGCCCACATACCATTTTGGCGGGGTATCGGCGGCGCGTCCCAACTGCTCGGCTTCAAGCTCGATATCCGCCTGCCATATCTCATTTACCATGACCACTGCCAGCATGAAGCCTTCAGGGTCGCGCAATGCCAGCGGCTCTCCGGGTTTCAGGCTGCGCGCCAGCGTCTCGTGGATTTGCAGTACTACCGGAAGCGCCCAGGCGCGCCCATCGGCAAGGCGCATGGAGTGCAGCACGCTCAGATAATCGGCTTGACCGAGGTAGCCGGTAAGTGGTGTGTAACCGCCATTCAACAGCAATTCCAGATCGCATTGCTGACGCCAGTTCAAATCCAGCGACGGCAAGTTGAACGCATCACGCTTGAGTTCGGCAGCACGCGTGCTGTCCACCAACAAATTCACCAACTCGCCGCCGTAAGGCGTGATCAACTGCTCCACAGCATCTCCCTTAATTCTTTTCGAATATCTTGTAAAAACAATTTACAAATTCTTCCAGTTCTACTTCTGGCAAATGATTAATACCTGCTGCACCACGACGGCCACCACCTGTAGCAAAGCTACTGCATAAGACATCCGCGCCTGCCTTGGTTGTTTGTGGTGCTCGCACACTCACCACATAACCGCCGCCGGGTTTGTGGGTCAACACGGCATGAGCGCGCTCGGGATGATCGGTCGCCAACCGGTTGCCGAACACACCGGATACGCGTCGGCTCCAGGTTGCATCGGGTAATAGATAAACGGCACCGCTGCTACGTACTTGAATGGGCGGCACGGCTTGGGCTTGAACCAGGTCTTCAGCGTATCCATCACGCAATATCTGGTAAGCAGGGTCGGCGCGAATAAATTCGAATGGATCGGCGTAAGCATGCACGACACGATAAAGATCGATGGGCGCGAAAAACAGGTCCGCCAGCGTGTCGCCATAGCCATTGTAATTGATGCATTCCCCCAGGCTGCGCAACTCATCGAGCTGTGCGGCGTTCAGATCAAGCGGGCTGGCGGCTGTACGGGCGGCATCCGCCATATTATCGCCAAACGCCGCGACCACCGCCCAGATCAACTGGCTACCGCTTAGATAACGGTTCACCAGAAGGCTGGTACATACATTGGCATCGGTATCAATATACGCATCCAGATGCGGATGCTGCGGTATATCGCCAGGTATATGGTGGTCGAAGTAACGTACATGCGCACCCGCTTCCAGCAATGTCACCAGCGCCGCATGATTTTTGCTCATAACAATGTCGAGCACGGTAATTTCATCACCCGCCGCAGCGTGCACCTGCGCGAGCAGGCCGATATCGCGCTTCACTCCGCTAATTAAAGTGGCATCCAGCGGTTGCGCCAGGCGCAACTGATGCAATGCGCAAATCCCGTCCGCGTCGCCATTGAATACATCAAAATACTGTGTCAAATCTGACTTCTCCCAGACTATTCAGGAACCACTACAGCTACGCTATATCATACCTGCTTCTGCTACCATCACCGCATGCCCAACACCATTTCATCCTCAACCACAATACGGCTGGTGCGCTTCAGCGCGATGCTGTTATACCTGTTGCTGATCGGTTATGGCAGTTTGTATCCATTCAGTGGCTGGCGTGCGCCGTTGAATGGCAGCCTGGCGTTTTTGTCGGCGCCGTGGCCGCACCATGTCACCCGTACCGACCTGATCACCAACATTCTGGCCTATCTGCCATTGGGGTATTTTCTTGCCGCCTGGTTACGTCTGTATCTATCGCGCTGGCGCGCCGTCGTGTGGGCAATCCTGAGCGCCGCTTTATTCAGCCTGCTGATGGAATGGTCGCAAACGTTTTTGCCCGGCCGCATCGCAGCCACACAAGACATTGCAGCCAATGTAGCCGGCACTACATTCGGCGTTCTGCTTTACCGCTTGCTACAGGAGAGCAAGTGGCCGGGACGATTGCTGCCCGGGTGGCGCGGACGCTGGCTGGCATCGGGGCTGTGGAGCAATTTCGGTCTGCTGGTGCTGGCATTATGGGGGTTATCGCAACTGAGCCTGGATGTGCCCTCGCTGGTGGCGGGTAATCTGAAAGCCCATTTTGTGCCATTTTGGGAAGTACGGGGGGAAGATGGCTATCGATTTCATTTATTGTATGCACTGATATTCGGCCTGGAGGGCGCGCTGGCAAGCTTGTTGATTGCAACCCTGATGCGCCGCGCGCCCAGAAAACTATCCGGCTGGAGCGGAATTCTTGGATTTGTCCTGATATGCAAACTGCTTGCTGCCGCGCTGTTGCTAAAAGGATGGGTAGTACCACGGCTTTTTTCTGCAGAAATGATCAGCGGCGTGATACTGGCTGCGCTATTGATTATCTGGGCGCAACGTAAACCGGGCGGACTGCGTGCCCAGACCATCGCTATCTTGCTGCTACTGACGGAACTGCTGCAATTTTTATTGCACAGTAGTGTCATGCGCACTTTTTCAGGCAGCAGTCACGCTGTCCCGCTCAACATTACGGCGCTTGCCGCCTGGGTAGCGCTGGCATGGCCATTATTGGTATTGATCCTACTCTGGCTGCGTCCGGTGTTGCCTACGCGCAGAATGCCGTAAGGAAGGGCGCTTACGCAGCGCTGCCCAGGCCCACAGCAGATAAAACAATAGCGCCATCCGCGGCATATCAAACAGGCTATCGACTACTCCTACAGTCAGGAATGCCACCAATGCGGCTGCCAGCACGGGAGCCGGAAATTCGGGTTCACGCCAGCGCCGCGCCAGCGCAATGAAGGCATATATCACCAGCGCTGCAAACAGCGCGAGCCCGATGCCGCCTTGCTCGAAATATAATTGCAGCCAAAGATCCTTGAAATGCCAGGGCAAATGATTATTCGTGGCAAAAAACCAATGGTCCATGCCCGCGTTAAAGCTGCCATTTTTCACCAATTCATGCCCTGCATCGTCGCGCATGGACACACCATCGATATCCAGTAACGTGCCAATACTCGGGTTGTAAAAACTCAGCTTCACACTGGGCCGGGCATACCAGGGATGCTTTGGGAAGCTGGCTGTATCCACGTCCAGTACAAAATGCCGCCATTGCCCGCTGGTATTGCCAACATGCACGGTTTGCCATACGCAGGCCGTTGAATACAGCATCCATTTCTCACACACAGGCACTGTCAGATTTGACTGACTTTGGCGCGAGCGTGCGTCAAAACTCAATCGGTAATGCTGACCCGGTTGTACAGCAACGATTTGCTCAAAATACAGCACATCACCAGCACTTAGTTCCAGCCATGTCTGGTTATTTTGCGCAATGAATCGATAATTGGCGGGCCGTACACCCGATGCATTGCGCCAGAAATAGGTTTCCGGATAACGTCCGAGTCCCATCCCGAATAACTGCGTGGCCACCCCGTTATCCATCATGTCAACGGCTTCTTGCCAGTGCGCGGTGCGAATGCGGGCATCCTGCTGCACAGTGGCAAAACGGCTCTGCATAAAACGACCTTCGACGATCGGCCAGGCAATCCCGCCAAGTAACAGCAATAGCGCTAACCCGCTCATGATCTGGGTCATGCGCAGCGACCCGCTACGCCTCAACAGCAGCCCCAACCCCAGCACCGTCATACCCAATACCAGGGCAATGTAACCGCCACGAGCGTACGTCACCAACAACGCATAAACCCCCAGCGCGAAAACACCCGCGCCAAACAGACGCGCCAGTGCACCGCGGCTACGCAAAATCCACCACACCACAAAGGGCAGTGCTGTGGCAAAGTAACCTTCAATATACGCGCCGCCGGTGTGCATGCCGGAGAACATCCCCACCACACGATAGTCGCTACTGAAATTGAGCAATCCGGTAAATGCAGCCCGCTCCCAAAGCACAGACAGTCCGCCAGCCAACACGCCGAGCGTCATCCCCAGTGTAAGCAAGCGCTGACTTCGTACCGCGTCCTGGTTCAAGCCTTTGCGTAATAGCGGCAATAGCAGCAACAGCCACAGCAGACCTTTGGCAACGCGCAGCGCATTGTAATGGCTATAGTAATTACTGAACGAATTCGCATCCAGCGCGGGGAATGGATACATACCGACCAAAGCCGCAATCGCTACCGACAGCGTAAACAGTCCTAGCAGCAGCCAACCCGCAGCACTCAGATTCCATGCCAGTCTGCCGCTACTGTGGCGCCAACCCACCACAGCAAAAGTGGCCAGAATCAGACAATCAAACTCATCGAAGAAAAACCGGCCGGTAAAGGGGGCCAGATCAAGTACCGGCAACATCGCCGGCAACGCGATCAGCCAGGCCTGCGGCCAACGCCACAACAATGCCACGTACGCCAGCAGGGCACCACCTAGCCAGACACTGCCCAAGGGATAACGCAATACCACCCATACCAGAATGCCTGCACTCACCAGCGCCAGGGGATTGATGCCGCCACGGCCATCCGTATCGTGGGTGCCCAACTCTGGGAGCCTCTCATCTGTTGTTGACACAGCATTGGTCTCTTGATGTGCGGTACGGTGACGGGCAGTGGCGTTCAATGCATTCATCCAGACCAGTACACGATACCCCGCTGCTGCAGCCAGTGCGGCCAGTATGACATTGGTTGGATCCGGGTGTTGCGTAGGCTGGAACAGCTTGCTGAATTCCACCGCCGCTGCGATCAGCGCAGCCAGCAGTGCCGGCACCGCAGCGCCCATGCGACGCACCCTACCTAATTGCCATAAATAGGCCAGCACACCTAAAGGCGAATAAGCGGCAAGCACCATTAGCAAACTGGAAAGCGCCAGCGCCTCCGAGGTGTAATAGTGGTAATAAAACGGCAGAAAGTGCACCGCCGGCAGCCGTGCCAGACCGGCTTGCCAGTCCAGCCAGCCGGAAAGATGATCATTTTGCAGCATCACCACTGCGACAAGGTAAAACGGCAACGTCAGCACTGCCAGCCATCGAATCTGCAGCCGTACCTGTGCGCTGAAGGCATGCGCGAATAGCCGCTGGTACACGACAGCTCCCAGCCCCATGCCCAGCGCACGCGTCAATACCGACGCACCTTGCGAAATGCCTGATTCCAGAAACAACTGGGTAATCTCGATCACCACGCCCAGCAGCGCACCCGCACTCATCGCGGCCACTATCTGGGCAGCTTTCGACCCGCGCAGCCAGCGCGCCATCAATGCACCGAGCGGTGCCACGACGAGGCCCTCCTCCGCCAATCTGGCAACACAACGCAGAGCATCACTGCAAACGACAGGCGACACGAACCAACTGTCGCGGCCGGTGGCGAGGCGCGTGGCAAGTTCATTCGACGCAATCACGAAATCATACGGAAACAGACTCAGCGCCAGATAGCTCAGCAGATACAGTACGAATGCCGCGGTCAGCGCAGCATCTCCCCCTTCACTCAGGCGGGAGAAACGCTGTGCGATGGCCTCGCCTGCCAGCAACCATATGCCCGTTCCCAGCACGCTGCCAATGATTTCCGCGACGATGTCATTTAGCGAAACGGTGCGCGGCGGAAAGTACATTTGAGTAAACTCAATACCTAGCGCCAGTGCTACGCATACGACCAAGGTGACAATACTCGCCATCCAATAACCCGTGCGGCTGCGCGGACGCTGCGCCCACATCAGCAGAAACGCCAGCGGCATATACAGCACCAGGTTTGCGACCCAGTCGGCACGAGAAATCGTATCCATGGCCAGCCAGGGAATTGCACTAAAATGCTGCAAGGCCTGACCCCACGGCACATGATGGAAATCCAGGGGTACCAGACTGCCGTAAATCACAAAGCTCAGGTATG
This sequence comes from Sulfuriferula sp., assembly GCF_054605375.1. Taxonomy (NCBI): domain Bacteria; kingdom Pseudomonadati; phylum Pseudomonadota; class Betaproteobacteria; order Nitrosomonadales; family Sulfuricellaceae; genus Sulfuriferula; species Sulfuriferula sp. The sequence goes on from NZ_JBTSEG010000001.1 coordinate 310,008, forward strand.
CCAGCGCCGTATAGTTGATCACCGTACTGCGTTCTGGAGTTTTGCTCATGAATCCCCCTTATTCACGGTGTGGGCGTTGCAGCAATAGCGGTACGCTTGCAGTTGGCTGTACGCTGGATAATGCGCCCATATCATCCGGGTTACGGCGTTGTCCGGCATAATCGTACGCCAGTTCAAACAATCCTTTTGTGGGCTCAGCGGCCACACGCAGCCGGCGTATTGGCGTGACATCCAGCGCGGGCGGCATCGCATCAGGCCGTCGCAGGTACAGCTCGGCGCTGGCGTAGTCCTGCGCCAGATTACCAGCATCTGTAAGGCCTGCCACAGGCCGACCAGCGAAGATCAGATTATGCGTGAATGTCATGGCGGCGGTTAGTGTATCGGGACGATGCAGCAGTCGCACACCGTCACCGCTGGCGACGATGGTGTTGTAAACAATCACAATGGTTTTCGGAACATCGTGGTGCGGCTGGATATGCACTGCGTCACCCGCCGGGTTAACGAAGATATTGTTGTACAGTGCAATATTGCCTTCACCCTGAAACAGGGCTTCGGTCGGGTTGTTATAAAAAAAATTAGCGTAAATCAGGTAACAGTCATTCACGCCATTACCAGCCAGTGGCCAATGCCCCACCAGTACATTGGGGCGCGCCAATTGACCACTACTGCCATTTTCTGCTTTGCTGAACACATTGTGACGGATGATGGTCTGCTGTGCGGTGACAGGCATGCCAGAGACATTGGCACGGCCGATCTGATGCTTGATTTGCAGATTGTAGCCGAGTGTATCGGCTATATAGTTGTATTCAATCACGCCGCCCACAAATGCGTCACTACCATCCGAATTGCCGAGATACATGCCTGTGCCCGCACCGACAATCACGTTGTCACGAATTACCCAGCCCCACGCCGGACATTTGGTTGATATCCCAACGGTTTGCTGGTTATTGCCGTATCCGAGTATGAGCAGGTTGGTCAGTGTAATGTGATGAGCAAAATGCGCATGTCCTTCAGCCTTCACGCCGTCTACCGGCAGGTTATTTCCATCAAGTACCAGATCACGGATTTCGATATACGCCGAATCGACAATGCTTACCGTGTTGACATTGGGGCGGGCGTGGAACACGGCCCGACCCGCGAGGGGTCCGCTAATGATTATGGGGTGATCAGGCATACCGCTGAGGTGATGTATCGGCAATCCGTTCCTGTAATCACCTGCGGCGAGTTGCAGCCGGTCGCCGGGCTGCAGGGTGTTTAACAATGCATGATAATTGCCCGGTCCGGCATTGATTGTTCGCGCATCAGTCGTGCCGGCTACGACTACGCCGGTCCCGATAATGAAAGCAACCTGCCACGCGTAGCGCCAGGTGGCCATCACGGTACTAATCCGGCATACCGGCAAGTTTCTGTTCAAGCTGACGCACCAACGCATTGACGTTCTGACGACTGGTGTCCATCACCACACTAGCCACTTCGCGGTACAACGGGTCGCGTTGATTGTACAACTCGCGCAAACGCGCTTTAGGATCGGCGGTTTGTAACAGTGGGCGATTACGATCATGGCGCGTGCGTTGCCATAAGTCCTCCACCGTCCCGCGCAGGTAGACAACCGTGCCGCGCGCTTTGAGCAAGGCGCGGGTTTGTGCGCTCAATACTGCACCACCCCCGGTCGCCAGCACTACGTTTTCGAGATTACTCAATTCATCAATGACCGCTTCTTCGCGTTTGCGGAAACCGGCCTCGCCTTCCACCTCGAATATGACCGGGATAGTAACGCCATTGCGGCGCACGAGCTCATGGTCGGAATCATAAAAGCATTTATCCAGGCGCCTCGCCAGCAACTTGCCCACCGTCGTCTTGCCGGCCCCCATCAGGCCGACCAGAATAATATTGGTATGTTTCTCCGTCATGGCTGGATTGTAGCGAAAGCTGACGCTGCTACCTAGTCTGGCTATTTGAACGGACGAAAAAAAAAGCGGGCAATGCCCGCCTTTGTGATAGCTGGATGAGACTTTTAATGCAGCTCCATGTTGTCCTTGATAACGCGCGGGGTGAGGAATATCAGCAATTCTGTTTTAGCATTCTGTTTGCTCGTCGTTTTGAACAAATTTCCGAATACCGGAATATCTCCCAACAATGGCACCTTGCTCACATCCGTACGCACGTTCTGTTCAAAAATACCGCCCAGCACGGCCGTTTCTCCATCCTTCAAACGTACCTGTGTTTTAACCCGTTTGGTATTTATGGGCGGAGTCACTGTACCCGGTAGACTCGCACCAACCGCATCTTTCTGCACTTCAACATTCAGGATCACCGAATCGTTGTTGAGGATTTGCGGGTTAACCAAAAGACACAGGAAAGCATCCTTAAACGTTACTGTGGGCGGGGAGTTCGCGGTGCCAGGCGTAATGTAAGGAATCTGCGTGCCCTGCAGGATGACCGCAGGTCTTTGGTTGGAAGTCACCACGCGCGGATTGGAGATAATCTTGCCGCGATTGTCCGCTTCCAAAGCGGACAACTCGAGGCTCACCAAATTGCCGCTGCCCAGATTGATCAGTGATAACCCCAGCGTGCCAGCCGCACTCTTAATAGGCAGATCCACATTAAATGGCGCCGCGCCATTCACGCCGGAGGTTATCCCGCTCGCCGCGTTAGCTGCGCTATTGGAAACACCCACGCTGTCGCCTGTACGGCCATGCTGAACACCAAAACGCACGCCCAGCTGGCGGCTGAATCCGTCTTCCGCCACCACCACACGCGCTTCGATCATCACCTGTTTGGCAGGGATATCGATCAATTTGAGCAATGCGCGCACTTCGTCCTGCTTGCTGGGCGTGTCACTGACAATCAGACTATTAGTCTGTGGTTCGGATGATGCGCTGCCACGATTGGAAAGTATACGGGTCACCGAATTTGCTGTCCCTGTCGTCGAATTCGCGACTGATGTATTGGTTGTAACTGGGGTTGCCTTGACACCTTGAGCCTGTGCGGAGCAAGACACGTCCTCACCATTCTCACCTGGAGCTGCTGCCAAACCCTGCAATACTCGGGCCGCCTGCTCTGCGCGCATATAGTTAAGCACATAGCTACGCACCACCAATGGCTCGAGCGCCTGAGTGGCTTGGCGTGACTCCAACTCGGCCTTTTCCTTGGCTACCAGTTCATCTTTTGGCGCAATCCAGATAACGTTACCATTTTCACGTTTGTCCAAACCTTTGCTCTGCAAGATGATGTCCAGCGCCTGGTCCCACGGCACGTCTTTCAGGCGTAGCGTCAGATTACCAGTTACGGTGTCGCTGGTAACAATATTGAGACCGGTAAAATCTGCAATTACCTGCAGTACGGAGCGCACTTCAACATTCTGGAAATTGAGGGAGAGCTTATCACCGGTATACTTGGGTTTACTTGAGCCCGTTTTGTCAGATTCCTCCTGCTTGGCGCGCACTTCAATAGTGAATTTGTTATCTGCCTGATAAGCGGAGTACTCGTAATCACCCTTGGGCTCTACGGTCATGCGTACGTTCCCGCCATTGCTCTGAGTCTCGATAAATTTCACTGGCGTCGCAAAATCCGCGACATCAAGACGACGCTGCAGGTTGCGCGGCACGTCTGTGTTAAGAAAATCCACGATCAATTGCTGGCCTTGCCTGCGAATATCAATGCCGGTAGTAGTATCAGACAAAGTCGTGACAATACGCCCTTCACCGCTGCTCCCACGGTGAAAGTCAATATCACGCAAACTGTGTTTGGCCGCATTCGGCGCACCTTCGGCGAAACGCGGCGTTTCGTTGCTAACCGCCCGATTAACGGATTCCTGCAGGGTGATCAATAGATCCTTACCATCAATACGCGTCGTATATTGAGCAGCCTTGGACAAGTTCAATACCAGACGAGTGCGATCTCCTGCCTGCACTACATTTACACTTTGCAATGTTCCCTGATCAACTTTGACCGTATTTTTACCTAGTCCATTGGTAGCGCCGACCAAGTCAAGCACTACGCGCGGAGGACTGTTAATGGCGAAACCGGCGGGACTGCTTTCGAGAGGACGCTTCAAACCCACCTTGATCAGAAGTTTGCCACCGTCGAGTGTGGAATAATCCAGTGTCTCCACACTGTTGGTGTCACCGCTGGCGGCGTGTGCTGCCTGCACCCCCAGTGTCAGCAATAAGCCCACAGCGATGCCAGCAAGTAATTGTTTATATAAATGAGCCAGTTTGTTTTTCATGGTAGACCTCATGTTTACTGTTCCTGCAGGGTAAGGTTGCTTTCGCGCTCCGCCCAGTCGCCTGCGCTGTCCTGCACGATTTCTTTTATTTTCACAGTAGTGTCATTCACTGCGGTGACCAAGCCAAAATTCTGACCCATATGGTTGCCGCTACGAACCCGGTAAATTCCGTTGTCCGGTGCTTTAATGATGGCGAACTCCTGACCTTTCTGTTTGATCACGCCAACCATTTTCAGGCTTTCCAGCGAATACGCTTCCAGCGGCTCTTTGGGCCGGTTCATATCTGGCTGCAATCCGCCGCCACCCTGAGAAAGTTTGAGTTTGCGCGGTTTGAACGGGTCAGGCAGATCAAACGCCGCATAGGTGAAGGCCTGATAAGGCTTGACCTCGGGCAGTGGTTCAACCTTGCCGTGTAGATTATTACCTGAATTTTTGACAAACTGTTCCAGGTCTTCATAGCCATTACCACCGCATCCGGCAAGGCTGAGTAACAGGATCATGGAAACGAGCCATTTCATTTTTTAGCCGCTCCCTTCGCATTTTTCTTTTGGGCCGCAATTTCATCTGCGTCCAGATAACGATAGGTTTTCACGACGGCATTCATGGTAAGCACACCATTTTTGTCTGGACTGATTTCGATATCGTGCAGGGTAACGATGCGCGGCAACTGCGCAATGTCACTGGCGAAAGCGCCCAAGTCATGGTAGGTGCCGGTCAACCGCACGTTGATAGGCAATTCGGCATAAAAATCACCAATTTTCTCTGTGCCTGGCTTGAACAATTCGAATTGCAATCCTCGCCCCAGACCCGCCTGATTGATATCGGTCAGTAACG